>SLPB01000045.1 GCA_007132225.1 Bacteroidales bacterium
AGCCCCAGAAATATCTGGATGCCAGGTGATGATCATTCGAACTGGACTTTTCGTTCAACTGCCAGCAGTGATCAGGCAGTCGGACAAATGTTTGCACTTACCCTAATACTTGAACTGTCAGATGATGAGAGTTGGAAGCAAAGAGCACTGTCGCTCCTTGATGAAATGATGAGCTACATTGTAAACAATGATCTCTATATTATAGATGTAGATGGTGAACCAACTCTCTGGGGGAGATGGAACCCGGATTACGTGAACGCTTTTCATGAGAGTGTGGGTGACAGAAGACTTTATTCGTCAAATATTATAGCATTTTTACAAACAGCCTATAAGTTCACAGGAAAAACCAAGTACAAGGACAAAGCTTATGAATTGATGGAGGAGTATGACTACCTGGAAAATCTAACAAGGCCCATCACTGAAATAGGCCGCACTGATGCCGACGAATGGAGCAAGATCCTCACCAAGGAATGGAATCATTCTGACGATCAAATGTACTTCCTGGCTTACTGGGGACTCTATCCTTATGCATTCACCCCGGAATTGAAAGACAAATACTATGATGCAATCCACGATCACTGGAACATTGAGCGGCCTGAAAAAAATGCGTTGTGGAACTTTATTTACGCAATGACGGGAGCAACGGAATTTGACCTTGATGAATCAATTGAATTTCTTCAGCAATATCCGCTGGATTTAAGAAACTGGAGTGTACAAAATTCCCATCGCCAAGATATTGAGATCCTTCCTGAAAATTTCAGAAACCAGTCCACCAAAGAGCGGCTTCCTCTGGGTGAAGTTCCTTTGCACCGTCACAATGGTAACATCTTCAGCCTGGACAGGGGCGGTAACGGAAAAAATATAATCAGTGCAGGTGATGTCTGGCTTCTGCCATACTGGATGGGCCGTTACCTGGAAATTATCAGTGCCCCGGAAACCAGTAAATAATGTTTTGAAAATTATATCAGAAAAAAGTTAGTGTTTGAAAGTTTTCATAAATTATAAAACAAATAATTACCCATGAGATCATTATTATTTCTATTCTTTTTTATTCCCCCGGTATTGTTTGGACAATCATTGGGAAATCAATTAATAACTCAGGATGTTGCCGTTCATCATACCGAAAGGAGTGGATTTACTGATAAAAAGGTAAATTCAGTAGTGCTTGAGAAAGACTCGCCTGTTGCAATACTTGAGAGCGTAAGTTACAAATGGGATGGTGAGTTATGGAGCTCAACATCCGTTAATAAGACAGAAATACCCCGCTCCTATCCTTTGCTTCCTGAAACAGCAGGTCCCCTGCTTTCATTAAAGGAATTTAAGGGTGTGCTTTTTGCAGGGACTAAAAAAGGCCTTTTCCGGTTTGATAAAGGGACTGATCAATGGCAGGAGGTAATGCCCCGCGATGAAAATTACAGATGGGCCCCTTACAATGTTGCTGTTCTGGTTGTAGATTCCAAAGAAAGGCTTTGGTTCGGTGCAGAACAGGGAGTTGGTTTTTTACATGATAATCAATGGACACTTTTCTCGGGAAATGAAGGACTTCCCTATAATAATTTCACCTGTGCCACCGCCGGGCCAGATGGTATTGTATGGTTTGGTACAACTAAAGGGGCTATCCGGTATGAAAACGATCAATTCTATTACCGTTTCAGTTTAAGATGGCTTCCTGATGATTATGTGAACGCAATTGCGGTTCAGGAAGATGGCACAGCGTGGTTTGCTACAAACAGAGGTCTGGGTCAGATTATTCCCCGCAGTATGACATTTGACGAAAAAGCCCGTCATTTTATCAGGCAGACTGAATTAAGAAATCAGCGTGAGGGATTCATCTCCCCCAACAGGTTAACAGAACCTTATGATACCGCTTCTTTTCAGCACGGAATCTCAGACAACGACGGAAAGTACACATCTATGTATGGTGCGGCACACGCATACAGATACGCAATAACCGGGGACAAGGAAGCAAAAGAGCTGGCGGTAAGAAGTTTCGAGGCTTGTAAATGGCTGGTGGATATTACCCATGAACCCGGATTCCCTGCCCGTGTCATTATTCCTGCTGACTTCCCGGAACCACTGGCAGATCCTGAATACAGCCATAAAATGAACCTCAGGGTACAGGAACGGGACCCGTTCTGGAAGGATATTAATCCGAGATTCGTGAAAAGTGACGACGGCAAGCATCTTTGGAAATGTGATACCAGTTCTGATGAACTGGCCGGACACTATTTCTTTTATGCTATTTACTACGACCTGGTGGCCGAAACAGAAGAAGAAAAAGAACCGGTACGGGAGGTAGTTGCAGATATAACCGACCACCTCATCCGTAACGGGTTTTTTCTCAGGGATCATGACGGAGAGCCCACACGTTGGGGAAACTTCTCGCCTGAATTTCTTGAATCTTACCAGGGCTGGTACCAGCGCGGCCTAAATTCAATGATGATGCTCTCTTTCCTGAACGTGGCAAGACATGTCACCGGTGACCCGAAATATGATGAAACGGCAGCAATGTTACGTGACAAGCACAACTATCATATCAGTGCCATGCACAGTAAAGAATTTTTCCCACCCAAAAATGTAGTACCCTGGGATAACAACCTTTGCCTGATGGGTATGATTGGCCTTATTAAGTATGAAAGGGATCCCGAGCTTTTAATAATGTACCGTGAATCGCTTGAATATTCGTGGCTGCATATCAGCAAGCAAAAAAATGCCTTCTGGGATGTCCTTTATGCTGCTACGGCCGGCTATTTCAACCAACTGACCCGGGAAGAGTTTTTCAAAGTAGAAGAAGTATTCCCCAAGGCAGGCAAACTTACACAAATAGCCCTGGACAACTTCACTGAAATACCAGATCTTAGTAACAATATAAGAGAAACTCTGGAACAAATACCCCTTGACCTTATTGGCTATGAAATGGATAATACACACAGGCTGGATGTGTTATTTGATCCTATACCCGGACAAAGACCACATATTGGCTGGCATTATGACGGTTATGCGGTTCCCATAGATGAAAGAGGTCATGTAAGGCAGGACAGGGATGGTTTTGCATTGCACTACCGGGAAGTTGGCGGAGTCCATTCTGAAAGTGAAGGAACATTATTTCTTTTACCCTATTACATGGCCAAATATTATAATCTGATCAAATAGCTGAAGAACAGGAAAAATCACAAGTCCTCCGGCTACAAAAAAGAATCCTTTCCCTTGACCGGGAAAGGATTCTTTTGATGGTACCAACTGGTTATTATGTTTTGTGCCAACATCAAAAACAAAAAGCACGCAAAGTATTACAAAATAAACCTGGTCATTTATTGCCTATTTTTTAATCCGGAATGAATCGACAAGATTATATTCCCCATCAAAGGCAGAATAAACAAGTTCATCCCCTTCAATATTGATGTGCTGATAAAACTTACCTTCATTACTTCTAACTTCCGCATATGGTTCTTCCCCCATATCGCGGTCCCTTGCCGTTACGGCGACAGAAATGATATATGCAGTGCCATCGTTATATGAATCAACAACCTCCCCACCCCTCATTGGTTTGGAGCGCATGTAATAATGAATATGCCCGGCTAATACCATATCAACGTGATATTTATCAAATACAGGAACCCATTCCGCCTGAATATTGTAGTAGGGGTAATTAAAGTTGTAGGGAGGGAAATGGAATATGGCTATTTTCCAGGTTGCATCGGTATTGGCCAGCTGTTCTTCAATCCACTCTGTCTGGACATCCCTTGGCGAAGTGGAATCAAGCATCAGAAACAATGTATTCTTATAGGTGAAAGAATAGGTTTGTCCCTCAGGTACACCCTCCGGACCATTGGTTGGATAACTTAACATATCACGGAACATTTTTGACCCGAGTCCGAGTCTGTTGTCATGGTTACCGGTAACAGTCATAAATGGTTTTCTGGAAATTATATCTTTAGAAAACTCAAAAAGATCATCCCAATCATTGCGATGAAGACCATCGCCCGTCACATCACCGGAAACAGTGTAGAAAGCTACATCAGGATGGGCAGATTCGGCCTTATGATGTAATTCAGCAGCTTCGGGCGAGCGGTGCATATCGCCAAGCCAGATGAAAGAAAAAGAGTCGTTGTCACCTGCAGTAGTAAAAGTCTGTGTTTCTTTCCATGAAGTTTGCGGGGTAAGAAGGTATTCATAAGATGTACCCGGATTTAAGTTTTCCAACTGGGCAGTAAAGCGGTGCATGAACCTGTCATTCACCAGCCTGAGATCTTCCATCAGATAGACACTGGCATCTTCAGTAAAAATTTCATCCGAACCTTTTTCACGGTATTGTACAGTACCGGCTGCCACTGATGTATCAGTCCGCCATTGAATGTCTATAGTTGTTGAAGTATCTCCACTCCAGGTCAGCAATGCATGGTCCGGCTGGTTGGAGGTTGGATAGTCTGTTATGCGGAAAGCATCAACCAGATGTGTCTCAACTCCCCTTCCCCTGATAGTTGTTAATAGCTTCTGTCCTTTTAATTCTGCAGGAACATCCTGTATGACCAATTCGGTCCAGTCATGGTAGGTGAACGCCCCGTCTTCCATAGCTCCAACATATTGGTTTTCAGGATGAAAATTATTCAGCACCAGTTCTTCATTTTCATTTTGAGCACCCACACTAACAAAATAATGCAATCCATAGTTTTCAAAACCGTTTACTCCCAGGCCAACCCTGCCGGCGTCGAATGATTTTTGCCAGATTTCATAATCTACCTGTCTGTTCCTGAGAACTTTATCAGTCTTATCAAAACCTCTTTCAGTCAGCCAGAACGGCACAATCTCCTGACTCGAGCTGCGCATAACAGAAACCACTACAGGAACATTCACATCAAACATCCAGTATCGGTTGCTTAACACCTGCAACTCATCTTCAGAAAACAGATCCATTACCTCCTCGTGTGTTAATGAAGCAAGTTCCTGTACACTTTTGGTTTGATACAATTCGGTTATAACCTCATCTATGGTATGATCTACCGTAGCATCTTCCCGGGGCTCGGGTGCCGTGCAACCTGCAAAGAGCAATGCGGTAAGAATAAATAAGTGTTTGTAAGCAATAAATAATTTCATAAGTAGTAAATATTTTAATTAAAAAAAGTTTCCCTGTTAAAACATACAAAAATTTGTATTGATTGTTCATATCCAATTGATCATTCCCGCATGTGCCGGAAGTATTTCAAGGTAATATATCATCTCTGCCTGTTTAAAAATATTATTTATGACTATTTTATAAAAACTCTCTGCATTTTAAAATATTATTCAAAAGTATGTAAAATTGTATATATTAAGAACCTTAACATTAAATAATTATCCTTTATTAAAGAGTCCGGAACCCCATCTCTCTTATTCAGAGCAGATAAAAGAAAAAAACTATATAAGGTTCACTTTATTATCCTAACCGTTATTTTTTCGGCTATTTCAAGAGCTGTTGAAAGGGTATGAAGATCGTCAAAAAGCTCACCGGTTTTTCCTGAATGATGGCTGCGGCCAAAAGGTTTTAAGGTATATTCATCGTTAATTGCGGAAACATCAATCAGCGCATTGTATACCAGTGCAGGCTGTGCAGAACTGCGATACTCCATATCTCCGGGGTATTTGTCATTTGTCCAGTACTCATTCCAGTCCCATGACTGATTGATCTCAAAGAAGACATAAAAAGATTTTTCGAGCAGATTGTCTGTTTTAGTACTGAGAACAAAGCTGCCGGTGGGTGTTGCCCCGGTATATGCATCAGGAACCGGGTTCTGAGGTGTCGGCAGAAACAGGCCATCCTCAGCCTGCACCCCCCTGCGGTGTGCCCAGTAAGGAAGTGCAGCCGGCCTTCTGATCTCCCCGGGCATCCACTTGCCGGTTGAAGCATCACCATGGCCGAATACTCCTTTTGCAATGGACTCGGCGACATACAGGGTCTGGATGTAGTTGCCAAGAGTGTCCTCAATCCAGATAGCCATCAAAGGAAAATAATGGGAATTGCCCTTGCGAAAATCAATTTCCATTTTAACTCCTTTCCCCTTAGAATTAGTTTCAAAATAGAAGGGAGGCCCCTCCTCCACAATCCCTGAGGGAAACATAAAACAGGAAGGTATTGCAATCATGGCTGCAATAACTATCGCATGACATATCCTTTTGCATCTCCGGAAAACAGCTTTTTTGATATTTTTTCTCATAATCAGCACTAAAATTCAATAATTATGCCAACGGTAGGTAATACAGTTCCCTGCCCTTCACTTCCGATAACGCGGGTAAGGTAACGCCGTTCATCATCAGGATCAATAAGGGGGATGCCGCTGTTGTCTCTTCTAAGTCTCAGCCTGTCGGGCTCGTCGGATTTAAAATTATATACATTCTGAACATCAAGATAAAGAATTAGCGACCAGCTACTAAAAAAATACTGTTTATCTATCCTTATATCGAGCTGGTGGAACGCGCCAAGCCTTTCGGAATTTAACCTTCGAAAATCAGGATAAGCCATATTCTGAACATCCCATGCGGCGATAAGACTGGATTTCTCAATATCAAAAGGAGTGTAGGGAGCTCCTCCCACAAACCTCCATCTGAACCCGGCATCCCAGTTTCGGGAAAAGCTTCTCTGGGCGGTTATGTTCAGAATATGCCTGTTATCCCATGCAGTTGGAGTATAACCGCCTTCAGAATTCCCGAACTCACTGCGAACAAGCGTATAAGAAAGGATAACATTAAAGTCAAAAAAATTTCGGCTGCGTGCCAGAAACTCCATTCCATAAGATCGCCCCTTTGAAGTGGAAGTTACTTCCTCATCACCGAAAACACCAAAATCAGAACCTTTACTTGCCAGAGGAATGGAATCATTTATACTGAAAGGATAATTCCTGTAATTTTTAAAAAATCCCTCGACTGAAATACTGGACTGGCTGTCCGGACGCAGTTCAAAACCTGATACCAGATGGTCGGCAGATATATATTTCAGATTATTTTCCCTGTTTACAAGCACTCCCTCATTGTTTCTGAACCCCAGAGTTGTATATGGTGGTTGCTGGTAAAATCTTCCTGTATTGAAATTCCATGACAAGCCCGGACTAATCTTGTAGGAAGCCGAAAAACGTGGAGAGATCTGGTCAAACAGATTTGACATGGCGGAAGAATAACTGTTTGCATCAGCCCTCAAACCAAGAGACAAAATAAGTTTGTCGTCAAACATATCCCTGCTCACCTGTCCGAACAGGTTCCATTTAAACATGTCAAGAAAAGAGTTATAATCCACAGGTAAAGGTTGTCCGTCAATAAAAAGTGTATTTAGCGTTGAGTTGGTATATCTGGCATATTCAAACCCGGCACCTGATAATATTTTTGTGTTTGCAAATTTTCTGCTGGTGTTCTCAAAACGGAATTTATTTTCTATTTCAGCCGATTCATAATTAAAAGTCCGTATATCATCAGTATCATTATTCCTGTATTTGTAAGCAGCATTGTTAAGATAATTACGGCTCAGGACCCATGTATCATAACCACTTTCACGGTAACGCTTATAAACTGCGCCAATTGCATAGTTCCATTGTTCATTGACAGGAAGGTAGTCAAGAATGTATCTTTGCTCCTCTGTTTCATTAGCATTCAGATTCAGTCTAAACTGGTCAATAGCACCCAGTCCCACTATTGAGAACTCCCTCTTTTCATCTATCCGGGTACGGCTTTTAAATTGAAAGTCATTATATGTAGGTAAAAAGGGAAGACCTATTACATCAAAAAGGAACTGAAGATAAGACCGTCTTGCAGATAAAATAAAAGTGGTGTTATCACTCATTGGGCCATCCAGTGTAAGAGCAAGATCAGAGGCTCCAACAGCACCCCGGAACTGAAGTTTTTCAGGGTTACCATCGATCTGCTTCATGTCAACTACTGAACTCAGGGCATTGCCGCGGTTAGCAGGGAATGCGCCGGAAAAAAATTCGACTTCACGAATAAAATCCACATTAATAATACCTACCGGTCCCCCGCTGGCCCCCTGGGTAGCAAAATGATTAAGATTTGGAATCTCTATATCGTCAAGGAAAAAGCGATTCTCGCTTGGTCCGCCTCCCCTTACAATAAGATCATTACGAAAGGACGGTGTAGAGGCTACTCCCGGGAAAGACTGCAATACCCTGGAAATATCCCGGTTACCTCCCGGACTCCTTTCAATTTCCGACACGCCTATTCGTCTCATAGAAACAGGACTTTCTTCTCTTGTCCTGAAGGGGGAGACTCTTATCTGCACCTCATCAATATCCACACTGGTTTCTTCCATGGGGATTTCAAGATAAAGAGTGCGGGCATTGGTAACCCGCAGTTCACCTGACACATATGTTTTAAATCCGACTGCCGATACCCTTATCTCAACCATTCCCGGCCTTATTCCGGTGAAAAGAAAGTTTCCGTCAAAATCGGAGCTTGCGCCGGTAGTGGTGTTCCAAATAACTACATTGGCAAAAGGAATGGGCTCATTGTTCCTGGAATTGAAAACACGGCCTTTAATTTGACCGTTATTATCAGTCTGGCCTTGAGAAAACCCAATTTGGATAAAACTTAATGAAAATAACAATATAATTATTCCAGTCATCATGTTTAGCATTTTATTATATTTACTAAACAACAATCCTGAATTTTTGTTCATCAGGTTAAACAATTCAATTACAGGATATTAAAATCTACTTAAAACTATTTCTTTTTTTATAGTTTCCGGGAGATCCAGAATATTTAGCTAGAAATATTGCCCCGATCAGAAATTTCCAGCCTGCTAATAATTTCATTTTTTTCTTCCGAAAAATCTGCCATGGGAACAGAATTTTCAAGAGCAGAAATTTTTTCAAGCTGGCGCCTGAGAAAAAGACGGTGCTTTTCAGTGGCAGGATTAAACGGCCGGTGTTCAATCGCCTGTTTCACAGCCTTTATTTCATTTGCAAGGGAAAGAGTGCGTGGAGCAAGAAACGAGTCCATGAATTTTCCCCATATATAATCTACACCCTGTCTTGTAATATGAAGCATATCCTCTTGATAAAAACGGTAATCTCTAAGCTCATCCATTACAATCTCATAGGCAGGAAAATAAAACACATTATCAAATGCATCCTGTAATTGTGAGATAGCCAGCATAAGAGTTGACTTACTCACCTGATTGCCTGTGGCACCGTCTTTAAGGTGCCTGACCGGACTCAGTGTAAAGACAAGTTTAAGCCGGGGATTAAATTCCTGCAGATTTTCAATCAGCTTTTTATATGAGGAAACTATCGTGTCGACATCCATCAGAATATGTGTGAATAATTTGTGCGGAAGCTTATGGCAATTGGAGACAATCCCACCGGTTTCCCTGAGCCGGTAGGCACGGGCTGTGCCAAAAGTAATAAAAAGGAAATGTGCATTTTTTATAAATCCGGATGCTTTATCTATGCTCTCATTGATCCTTTCCAGACAAATATTCCTGTCGTGATGAGAAAAAGTTGAGTGATGATAGAAACTGTACCACAGATCATTGCCGTAACGCAGGTCCTTTAGGGTGAAGTAGCGTTTTTGTGTTAGAAAACTAAGTGAAGTTCTTATTGATTCAGGATTATATAATACTCCGAAAGGGTTTATTTGCGTGGGAAATTTTAATTGTTTCAGGCGGAAACCTATGTTTTCTGTAAAACAGGATCCCATCCAAAGGGAAGAACTTTCAAAATCCAGTTTATGCCTGCTTTCAGGAACATCTACAACTGTTCTGAATAAATTCATAATATCAGGGAATTTTTAATTAAGCTATTTGGTCTGTTGAAAGGAATGGTTTATTAATTTATTTTTAATTTTACAATAAACCCCACAGGTAAAATTAAGGATTAATATAAACAATTCAGCAAAATGCAGGACACAATAGATATTCCCACCACAAGTCGCAACGGATTATATGATATTACAGAAAAGGTGAGAAAGATTGCAGCCAAAAGCAAAAAAAAGTCAGGCATTGTATCTGTCTATGCCCAGGGTGCCACTGCCGGTATAATGATACAGGAGAACTGGGACGACTCGGTACAAAATGATGTGATCAGCCTGCTAAATAAACTTATACCTCACGGGGTTTGGGAACATGATGCACAGGATGGCAATGGTGACTCACACTTAAAGGCCGGCCTGGTTGGTCCTTCGGAAACCATTCCAATAATTGACTATAAGCTTGGGTTGTCAACCTGGCAGAATATTTTCCTTTGCGAGTTTGATGGCCCCCGCTCCAGCAGGAAAATTGCAGTAACAGTAATAGGGTGCTAATCCGGGTTACTGTTAAGTTTACCCTTTAAAAAATCGATATTTCTTTTGATCAGTTTGTAGCCGGTTCTCTGAACAGGCGTTCGCCTGAAAAAATAATCAAAAAGATCCCTGTTTATATTATATAACTGATAAGCACTTAATTCCAGCAACCCGGGCTTAGGACAAAGCCGGGGTTCATTATGCGGTATGGCTTTTCTGTTCCATGGACAAACATCCTGACAAATATCACAGCCAAAAAAACGGTTTCGCATTTTATCACTTATTTCAGGCGGCAGCTCATCCTTATATTCAATTGTGAGGTATGAGATGCACTTTCGTGCATCTATCCGTCCGGGAGCTATTATGGCAGCCGTGGGACAGGAATCAATACACAGTCTGCACTTACCGCAATGATCCCTTGCGGGACTGTCAGCCGGAAGTTCAATGTCAACAATAAGCTCACCTATAAAAAAAAATGAGCCTCTGCCTTTGACAAGCAGATTAGTGTTTTTGCCAATCCAGCCCAGTCCGGATCGTGCAGCCCATGCACGATCCAAAACCGGAGCGGAATCAACAAAGGCTCTTCCGCCAATCTCACCTATGGTTTCATTCATAAATACCAGTAATTCTTTGAGCTTATCCCTGAGTACAAAATGATAATCGGTTCCAAAAGCATATTTGGACAAAACAGGAGATTCCGGATCTATTTGAACTTCCGAAGGAAAATAATTGTATAAAACGGAAATTACACTTCTTGCACCATCAACAAGTTTCCTTGGGTCAACCCTTTTGTCAAAATGGTTTTCCATATATTGCATGCTACCGTGCATTCCGGACTTCAGCCACGCTTCAAGGTTATTGGCCTCCTCTTCAAGAAACCCGGCAGCAGATATTCCACAGCTGGAAAATCCAAGGTCAATTGCCTTTTTTTTAATCAGGTCACTGTATTTTGTTTTATCTGTTATCATTAATATTCAAATTGTAATGTCATTGCCGAAATATATCTCTTTTTTTCAATAATCATCTATTTTTGATAAATAATACCTGTTTCCCCGAAAATTATACTTAACTTATTAATTTGATTGTCATTAAAAAACTTTTTATTAACCTTATTTACCTTCATTATGCGTAACACATATTCCACTTTGATTATTGCACTTTTTTTTCTTTTAATTGCTTGTTGTACCGGCAATCAAAAAGAAAAACCCGGTAAAAAGACGCATACTGTTTATGTTTCCCCTTTCAAGCCGCTGCTGTTCAGTGACGACCACACCAGTGAAGGTTTCCTTGCCCCTCTTGAGGATGGGAGTATTATGCTGATCTTCAGGATGGAACCTGGCATTGAAGGCAATCATGTAGGCACCGGCGGATATATCGCACAAATCACCTACGATCCTGAAACAGATAAATGGGGCGACATTGAAACCGTTTATAACAGCCACCGGTACGACGACCGGAATATCCACGGAGGTGTAACAAAAGATGGAAGAATAGTAATTTTTTTCCGAAGATATGATGGTGATGAAACAGAAGGCCGCTATTTCATCTATAGCGATAGCCAGGGTAAAACATGGTCCGGACTAAAGTCAAATAAAATTTTAAGTAATCCGCAGGTTGTGGATATGAGAGGTAATATGAGTACGGGGCAAATGTTTTACAATCCTGATATTAAGAAATATACTATGCTTGGTTTTCTATATTCATGGGATCAAAACAGAAAATACATAACAAGAAGAAGATATACAGCCTTTAGCAGGGATGGCGGTTCATGGAAAGAATTCAGCTATGTTGAAGACAATCAGGACTACAGATTAAATGAGATTGCCGGCGCATGGTGCGGCGAAAACAGGATTATTGCTTTGCAACGGGATGATGAACGAAAACCGGGGCATCCACTTGTACAGGTTGTAAGTTATGATAATGGGCGGACGTGGACTGAACCTGTGCCGACAAATATACCTCCAAAACAACATTGGGGAGCTGCACCGGAAATTATTTACGATCAGAAACGTGACCTTCTGATAGCCCTGAGCAGTGATCGTTATTCCCGTCCGGATGAAGAGAATAGTGTTTTTATTTACACAGCATCTCCGGAGGAGGTAATAAGTAACCCCTGTGGCTGGACCCTGCAACATGAACTTAGGCGACCCTGGGCTGCTTTGGGGTTTGAAGAGGACCGACCACTAAACCAAAACCTGTATGGTTACAACACGATCGCCCAAATCAATAAAGATGAATATCTTATTGTTTTTACCGAGAGGGCGCGGATGCATGGAGCAGAACAGGCAGATCTTTACTATTTCAAAATGATAATTAATTGAGAAAATTATACTTTTCATTTATCCGCAACTTGTAAATATTTTATAAACAAACGTTAGAGAAAAAAACTTCCATTTTTTATTTCTAAGCCAGTTAACATGGATTAACTTTACTGAAATTGAATAAAAAAACCTTTGTAAGTTTTCAAATTAATGATAACAAGCCATGAGAGATAAAAGTGAATTAAACTTAGCTGTACTTATTGATGCAGATAATATACCCTATTCAAATATTAAAGGGATGCTTGACGAGATTGCAAAGTTTGGAATTCCTTCAATAAAAAGAATATATGGCGACTGGACTAAAAACACTGTCGCCGGATGGAAACCGGCATTGCTGGAACATGCAATAACCCCGGTACAGCAGTATAGTTATACTACAGGCAAAAACGCAACGGATTCGGCAATGATAATAGACGCAATGGATATTTTGCATAGTCAGAAAGTTGACGGCTTTTGTATTGTCTCCAGCGACAGCGATTTTACCAGGCTTGCTATAAGACTCAGGGAATCGGGAATGATGGTGATAGGTATAGGTGAAAAAAAGACACCGAATCCCTTTATTGTAGCATGCGACAAATTTATATATATTGAAATAATCGGGGCCCCCGAACCACCCAGGAAAACTGCAAAAACAACAGCCACACCTGCTGCAGAGACCAAAATAAAGCTTGATCCCATAGATGCTAAGTTCATTAAATTATTGAAAAGCTCAGTTGAAGATATAGCTGATGATGATGGCTGGGCAGCCCTGTCGGCTGTCGGAGCGCTAATCAATAAAAAGAAGCCGGACTTCGATCCGAGAAATTATGGCTTTCAAAAACTATCGCTGCTTATAAAATCACTTAAAAAACAGTTTGAAGTTGCAGAGAAAGAAGACGATAAGAGCCGGGCCAAACACGTCTATGTAAGAATTAAAAAATAATTAAGCTGCCTTGATTTTGAAATCATGGGGAAGATTCTTTAAAAAACAGGTGCCTTTAGAAATGTATATTGAATTTAAAGAAAAAATATGCTAAATTTACTTTCTAGTAAATAGGAGTAATTCTTATTTAAAAACCACTACTTATGGATCGTAATGAATTACACACCAGACTAAAAGACAAAGAACTAAAAATAACTCCTCAAAGAACAGCTGTTTATGAAACCCTGATAAAGTTAAATTCCCATCCCAGTGCCGATGTTATTGCCCAATATGTCAGGCATGATCATCCTAACATAGCAACCGGCACTGTTTATAAGATCCTGGAAACTTTTCACAAAAAAAATCTAATTAAAAAAGTAAAAACCGAAAAAGATATTATGAGGTATGATGCCAGGATGGATAACCATCATCATATTTATTGCGAAGACTCCGAAAAAATAGAGGACTATCATGATAATGAACTGGATGAATTGCTTGAAAATTACTTTAAAAAAAAGAATATCCCGGGTTTTAATATTTCAGAAATTAAAACCCAGATAGTGGGAAAGTTTCAGAATAACGAAAACTAAGTGCATTTTTGATCTTAAGTCTAAATAATCCATGATACTCCGTTTTACTAATAAAAATGCATAAGAAATTAGAATCAATTATTATGCATTTAAAAAATCAGGCAACTATCAGCTTCGGGAATTCTCTATGCAAAAAGCATAGCTGTTATGACCGATTAAAATTTAAAAAATAAATTAATACTATGGACAATTCAAAAAAAGGAAAATGCCCTGTAATGCATGGAGCGAATACGGAAACAAATAGCTCCGTAATGAGTTGGTGGCCAAATGCGCTTAATCTTGACATTTTGCATCAGCATGACACAAAGACAAATCCTTATGGGGAAAATTTTAACTATCGGGAAGAATTTAAAAAACTCGATTTAGATGCAGTGAAAAACGATCTTAAAAAGTTCATGACCGATAGCCAGGACTGGTGGCCGGCTGATTGGGGACACTATGGTGGTTTAATGATAAGAATGGCATGGCACAGTGCCGGCACCTACCGTATTGCTGATGGACGTGGAGGAAGTAATACCGGAAACCAGCGCTTTGCACCCCTCAACAGCTGGCCTGACAATGTTAATCTGGATAAGGCACGCAGGTTATTATGGCCCATCAAGAAAAAATATGGCAACAAGCTATCATGGGCTGATTTATTTATTCTGGCCGGAAATATGGCCTATGAATCCATGGGCTTTAAAACCTTTGGGTTTGCCGGAGGACGCGAAGATATCTGGCATCCTGAAAAGGATATTTATTGGGGGGCTGAGAAAGAATGGCTTGAGCCCACAAAATCCCGCTATTCTGATGATCAGGAACGTGAATCGCTGGAAAATCCCCTGGCTGCGGTACAGATGGGGTTGATTTATGTAAACCCCGAAGGGGTAGATGGCAACCCTGACCCGCTAAAAACCGCAAAGGACGTGCGCACGACATTCAAGCGCATGGCCATGAACGATGAGGAAACCGTTGCATTAACCGCCGGTGGTCATACTGTTGGTAAGTGCCACGGAAATGGTGATGCATCTATCCTGGGCCCAAAGCCCGAAGAAGCAGAGCTGGAAGAACAGGGCTTTGGCTGGAAAAACCCAAAAGGTAAGGGCCATTCTGAAGATACTGTTTCCAGCGGACTGGAAGGTGCATGGTCGAGCAAGCCCGACAGGTGGAATCATACCTATTTCCATCTTTTGCTCAATCACGAATGGGAGTCCAGAAAAAGTCCCGCAGGTGCATGGCAATGGGAGCCCGTTAACATGAAAGAGGAAGATAAACCTTTTGATGCACATATTCCCGGCGTACGCCGCAATCCCATCATGACAGATGCCGACATGGCAATGAAAATGGATCCTGAATACAGAAAAATATCAGAACGTTATTATAAAAACCCCGAGGAATTTGCCGAAATGTTTGCAAGGGCATGGTTTAAATTAACCCATCGTGATTTAGGCCCGAAAAGCCGTTACCTGGGGCCTGATGTACCCGAAGAGGATCTTATCTGGCAGGATCCCGTTCCGGCGGTTGATTACACCCTGACGGAATCGGAAATTGAAGACCTGAAGTCGAAGTTGCTGAACAGTGGCCTGTCGCAAACAGAGCTGATCAATACAGCCTGGGACAGTGCAAGAACGTTCAGAGGTTCCGATTACAGAGGTGGAGCAAATGGAGCAAGAATACGTCTTGCTCCTCACAAAAACTGGGAAGGCAATGAGCCAAAACGCCTTGAAAAAGTTTTGAATCAACTTATAGAAATTCAGTCAGGTTTAAATAAAAAAGTCAGCATAGCGGATCTAATTGTTTTGGGTGGAAGTGCAGCAATAGAAAAAGCAGCACAGCAAGCCGGGGTAAATATAAAGGTACCTTTCAGTCCGGGAAGGGGTGATACCACAGACCAAATGACCGATGCCGAATCCTTCGACGATCTTGAACCCATTCACGATGGTTACAGAAACTGGGTCAAAAAAGACTATGCCGTGAAACCCGAGGAACTTCTTCTCGACAGAACCCAGCTTATGGGACTGACAGCCCCCGAAATGACTGTTTTGATTGGCGGCATGCGTGTATTAGGTACAAATCATGGAAGCACAAAACATGGAGTATTTACAGACAAAGAAGGCAAGCTAACTAATGATTTCTTTGTAAATCTTACGGACATGAGTTACTCATGGAAACATGTTTCAGAGAATCTGTATCACATTGTTGACAGAAAGACAAATCAGATGAAATGGACAGCAACAAGAGTTGATTTAGTGTTTGGTTCAAACTCTGTGTTAAGGGCTTATGCAGAACTGTATGCACAAGATGACAACAAAGAAAAATTTGTTAAGGATTTTGTGAGTGCATGGGTGAAAGTAATGAACGCAGATCGTTTTGATTTGAATAATTAACCAACCCAGATGCTAATTAGACCTCACCCATCACCATAAGTGCCATGCTATCTGCCATTGCACGTCACAGCAAAAGGGGGATAGCTTGATAAGCTATCCCCCTTTTATTACGTATTTAACGAAGTAGACGGGCATTATGGCCAGACACTATGTTGTATAAACAGAATTAAACAGGACATAATCAGTTGTCATATCAGTTCCCCATCCCCTGGCGGCTGATTTGCCATTATGAAGGTCAAGTTTGATTTTAAGATGAGATTCCCGTAATAATTTTTTTAGATAATTACGGTCATATTCCAGGGGAATGCCTTTTTTGAGAACCTGTACGTCTTTTTTGTCGGCACCTAGGTAAAGATCTGCTTCTTCATAGTTAAATGGCAGGCCGGCATTTCCGGCTGCACTGATGATCCTGCCCCAATTGGGATCCCGTCCAAACATAGCTGTTTTAACCAGGGTGGAATCTGATATTTCCCTTATCATTTTTCTGGCATAATCTTCACTGGGTGCGTTAAGTATTTCATATTCAATAAATTTTGAGGCTCCTTCACCATCCAAAACAATTTGCTGAGCAAGATGCTCCATCATCTTTTCCAGGTTTTCTTTAAACACCTTATAATCAGAATCTTTTTTGGTTTTCAGGACCTCATTTTGTGCCAGCCCGTTAGCCAGTACAACAACCATATCATTAGTTGAGGTGTCTCCGTCAACTGTTATCATATTAAATGATTTTTTAACAGCATCACTGACAGCTTCCTTTAAAAGATTAGGCTCGATGGCAACATCCGTTAAAATAAATGCAAGCATTGTGGCCATATTGGGATGTATCATTCCCGAGCCTTTGGCAATAGCTCCCATATTTATCTCACGTCCATCCACTTCAAATTCCACAAACCCTTCTTTCGCAAAAGTATCAGTAGTTAATATTGCATTGGCGGCAAATGTACCTGCAGTGGATTTATTTGTGAGCTTTTTAACATTTTCACGTATCCCATTAACAATATCCCCGGTTGGAAAAGGCACGCCAATTACTCCGGTAGATGCGACCATGACCAGTTCTTTCTTTATGCCCAATTCATCGGCCATAGTTTGTGCCATGGCTTCTGCACCCTCCCTTCCCTGCTCACCTGTAGCGGCATTGGCATTTCCGGCATTGATAACAATTGCCTGGGCCATACCATCAGATATATGCTTTTTGGTTAATTTAACAGGTTCTGCCACTACCTGGTTCAAGGTAAATGTTGCCGCTGCACTTGCCGGAACTTTCGAGAAGATAATTGCCAGGTCCCTGCGCATTGACTTAACTCCTGTATGCGCTCCCCAGCAGGTTATGCCTCTTACGTTTGTGATATTTTTAATCATTTTTTCAGTAAATAATGGTGCTTAATAATGTGCCTGGAATATGATTTTGAATCAGTCCTGCAATTTGTCAGGGTAACCATAAATCTATGTAAAGCTATGTAAATGGACTGATTTAATTTAAAAATTCTGAGATATTAACAATATCAGGGATTCAATGGCACCTGATTGAGCCCGGTGCTTTCCCCGAGTCCAAACATAATGTTCATATTCTGTATTGCCACCCCTGAGGCGCCCTTGATCAGGTTGTCAATAACGCTGATAACGATTACCATATTGGTACGTTCATCATAGACCGGGTATATATCACAATAATTGCTGCCTCTGACATCCTTGGTTGCAGGTGCCTGTTTGCGCAACCTCACAAAAGGTGCCCCTGAATAGAAGCCTTTATAAATATCCCTTAATTCATCTTCATCTAACCTCTTTGTGGGGCGCGCATATATTGTGGAAAGTATACCCCGGTCAACCGGAAGCAAATGGGGCGTAAACTGTATTAAAGTTTCTTTTCCGGAAGCCCGGTTCAGGATTTCCTGCATCTCAATAGTATGGCGATGCCGTTTCAGTCCATATGCCTTAAAATTATCATTAACATTGGAGTAAAGATTAACTGCCTTTGCAGTAATACCTGCACCGGTAACCCCTGTTTTAGAATCAATAATCAGAGGATCAGCATTTACAATACCCTCCGACAATAAAGGGGCAACTCCCAGAATGGCACTCATGGGAAAGCAGCCTGGATTTGCAACCAGTGTTGCATTTCTGATCTCATTAAAGAATAGTTCGGGACAGCCAAAAACAGCTTTCTCCATACCCTCAGGGTAAATATGATCGGTTCCGTACCAATCCTTATAAACAGAGGCAGAACTTAACCGAAAATCACCTGAAAGATCAATTATCTTAAATTTTTGATCACTGAACCGTTTAACAAAATCCATTGATACACCGTGCGGCAAAGCAAGAAAAACAAGATCCAGCTCATAATCCAGTATCTGATTTAATGATATAAGTTTTTGGTCGGCTATACCCTGCAAAAAAGGGTGTACATCAGATATTAATTCCCCGGCCCTGGATTCGGAAGTAATAACCGAAATATCCACACCTGGATGATTCGTGAGAATACGGACCAGCTCTGATCCGGTATAACCTGTTGCACCAATAATTCCTATTTTCTTTTTATCCATTTGAATAAATTATAGTTTGCAATGTTTTTTTTCATGCATCTTTTATTACTTGAATCATCCACTTGCCAAATCATACAAAAAGACATTTATAAAGCATGGATAATCAGCGATTAAAGCACCGTGTAGTGGCACCGCCCAGGATGCAGTATATCAGATCCCGTCCAATGACTTTTTCAGAACCTCCACAACTTTTCCCAAATCCTTAAAACTAATGTTTAAAGGAGGAAGCAGCCGCAATACATTTCCGGCAGTAGCGTTGGCAAGGACACCATTTTCAAGCATTTTCTGCACCAATGGCTTAGTTTCAAAATTAAACTCCACCCCTATCATAAGACCTTTGCCCCGGATTTCAATAATATCGGTATTGTTCAAGGCCATTAGCTGCGATCTTATCCAATTTCCTTTTTCTTCTGCCTGGTGCAGAAGATTTTCTTCTTCTATCACCTGAATTGTTGCTAATGAGGCAGCACAAACAAGAGGATTCCCGCCAAAGGTAGTCCCGTGATCCCCAAAGTTAATGGCTGAGCTGACTTTCTGGCTGGAAAGGATTGCACCAACCGGCACACCTCCTCCCAATGCTTTGGCCAGGGTCATGATATCAGGTTCCACACCGTAATGTTCCTTGGCAAACATCCTGCCGGTTCTTCCCATACCGCATTGGATCTCATCAAAAATCAAAACAATATTCCTTTCATCACAAAAGGTCCTTAAATCTTTTATAAATGACGGGTCAGCCACATTTACCCCTCCCTCACCCTGTATTGGTTCGATTATGATGGCTGCTGTATCATTATCGGCAGTTTTCATTAAAGATTCCATATTGCAAAAGGGTACCTGGGAAAATCCATGGGGAATGGGACCAAACCCTTCCTGCATTTGTTTTTTTCCCGTTGCAATGGTTGCCAGCGTGCGGCCATGAAAAGAATTTTCAAAGGATATGATATTCCCGCCCCTGCCAATGCTGTGTGCGTATTTCCTGGCAATCTTTATTGCACCTTCAACAGACTCTGCACCGCTATTGGTTAAAAACACCCGGTCAAGGCCTGATATTTCTGTCAGTTTCTCGGACAGCCTGACTTGTGGATCACTCAGAAAAAAGTTTGAAATATGTATTAGTTTTCCGGCCTGTTCCCGGATAGCCTTTACCACTGCGGGATGGCAATGCCCGACACAATTAACTGCAATACCACCAATAGCATCAATATATTTGTTTCCTTCCACATCCCAGACATAAGAGCCTTCTCCACGTTCAATAGTGAGGGCAAACCTTTTGAATGTTTGCAAATAATATTTTTTATCAAGTTCCTGGTATGAAATATTTAATTTTTTTTCCATTTATAAATTGTTTCTGAAATTTTTGTCCATCACCTCCGGATGAAAAGTTTATAACGCCTGATAGTGTAGAGTTTACATGAAACCAAATAATCAGGTTTTAACAAGGGTAATAACGATGGTTCAAATAAACAACCAATTACTGCATTGGTTATTTTCTGATTATTGTTCCGGTCATTTTGTTCTCAAAAAGTTGTGTTATCTGCTCAGGAACCGTTCCGTTAATAATCCTTGCTGATTCAGCTCCATTTTCCAGGGCAATTTCGCAGGATTCAATTTTCGGAATCATACCTCCCTGAATAATCCCCTTTTCTTTCAATTCAGCTAATTCCTCTATCCTTATCTCACGAAGCATGGAATCCGGATCAGTCATATCAAGAAGCAGTCCATCCACATCGGTCAACACTATGTACTCTTTTGCTGCAACAGCACCGGCAACATGACCGGCAAACATATCTCCATTAATGTTATAGTCATTACCTTTATTATCAGCTGCTATACATGTAAGAACCGGAATGAAGTCATTCTCCAGAAGTATATTAATTAAGGCAGGGTCTACAGAGGCTACATCACCAACCTGTCCTAAATCGACCGTCTCTTCTTTACCATTCACCCTGATTACGTGCATTCGTTTTTTGGCAATCACGGTTTGCCCGTCTTTGCCTGACAACCCCACAGCCTTGTGTCCCAGGGAATTGATTATTGACACCAGGCTGCCGTTGACTTTGCCCTTTAATGCCATTTCCACATATTCCATTGCTTCAGGCGTTGTCTTTCGCTGGCCGTCAATAAACTCAGATTGAATATTGGCTTCATTTAGGATATTCTTAATAAAGGGTCCACCTCCGTGAACAATCACAACATGAAACCCCTTTTCTTTAAGGGAGCTGATATTTTTTAATACCTGGATTTTAAGTCCGGGATCAGTCATTGCGTTACCGCCATATTTAAATAATAATGTTTTTTTTGGAATCATGATTTTTGCATATGATCAAAGGTTAAACCGGAAAGAGAAGTAAATGATTCCCGAGTAATTTATCTGTAAAGGTATAGAAGCGTAAAAAAGTTTCCAAATTAACTTATAAAATAAAAGCTTGAACAAAAACCTGCTCCCGGTATCGCTCCAGCTTAATATCCGGTATCATCACATGATAATAGATATAATTCATGATGAGTATACTATAATTTCCTCCTATAAAAATACTATTTTTACAATTATAGATGAACAAAACAGATAATGAATCCCGGCCTGGCAAAATTTACATATTATGAAAGTTTTATCTATCATCATTGCCATATTATGCCTGATAGGTGCACCATTGGCGGGAGTTCACCTGTCCGGAGAATCAGTAGCTGATTACCTGCATTTTCCTCCGGTCAATATTTTCCTGACCATAGATCATGCACCCTTCTCATGGAATGCTTTTATTTTTATCCTGGTCCTCATTATTATGGTGATGGTCCCGTTTTTGAAAAAGATTTTTTCATCAAAGGAAAAATTACCGGAAAAAACTCCCTTTAAGAACCGTTTCCCCGGCTGGGGATGGATCGGAGTTATTATTCTTGCTGCCGGATGGATACTTGCGTGGACCCGTTTCTCCTGGTTCGCTCACTTTCAAACACATACATTTACAATTCCCTGGATAGGCTACATTATTCTGGTTAACGCCTTTACTTATATGCGCAGCGGCAGGTCCATGATAACCCACCAGGGCAGGTATATGATGCTTCTCTTGCTGTTCAGTGCAATCTTCTGGTGGTATTTTGAATTTCTCAACCAGTTCGTACAGAACTGGTATTATATTAACGTTGAAACCCTGGGAAGCACGGAGTATTTCTTGTATGCAACCCTGCCTTTTGCAACAGTGCTGCCGGCTGTGACCGGCACAAGAGATCTGCTGTTTACTTTCCCCAGGGTTAGCGCCGGCCTGGATGATTTTTTCAGAGTTAACATCAAACACCCCCGTCGTACTGCTTTTGTCGGGGGACTGGCGGCTTTACCGGGACTGGCACTTATCAGCGTTTGGCCAAACTATCTCTTCCCAATGCTGTGGCTGGCACCCCTGGTAATAATAGCAGCCATAGTGGTCATTAACCAGGGAGACAGAGTTTTTAAAGAGGTGGCAGGCGGGGACTGGCGTAATATTTATCTTCTGGCATTGTCTGCTCTGATATGCGGCTTTTTCTGGGAAATGTGGAATTTTAACAGCTTTACAAGATGGGAGTATTCGGTGCCTTTTGTGGACAGGTTCTATGTTTTTGAAATGCCGGTGCTGGGTTATGCCGGTTACCTGCCTTTCGGACTGCAATGCGGGTTGGCCGCGTGGCTGATCAAACAGATGGTGAAATCCCCCAAATTATCTGATTGAGCCGTTCTTTAATTTTTATTTGAGGCTTTTCCGGAAGAGCTTCCTTTAAAATTTTTTGATACTTTTATGGTTCGAAAAAACCGTTCCGGCATAATTATTAGTAATCAAATAAATTGATGATCATGACCAAATACCGGGTTACAATACTGTTAATTTTAATTTTTAGTTACTTAAATATCTCAATGACCCAATCTCAGGAAGAAAATCGCAGCCTTTCGGCTGAAGTTTTATGGGAGATGAAAAGAGCAGGCTCTCCGGTTATATCTCCCGGTGGACAATGGGTGGTCGCACCTGTTACAAGCTATACAGTTGATGATGATAAGAGCCATACCGACCTGTGGCTGTTCTCATCAGACGGTTCTGTCGAAAGACAACTGACCATGTCAGGTTTTGCCGACGGTCAGCCGGTATTCAGTCCGGATGGTTCAACAATGGCTTTTGTCAGCCGCCGCGATCAGGATGATGCATTTCAGATCTACCTGCTTCCTTTAAAGGAGCCCGGCGAAGCTACCCGGCTGACTGAAATACCCACCGGGGTAAGCGCTCCGAAATGGGCAGATGGTTATATTTATTTCATAAGCAGCATATGGCCCGGGAAGAGCTGGGAAGAGATGAAAGAGATGGTTAAAGCAGAAAAGGATAAAAAATTATCGGCCCGAACCTGGAACAAACTTCCTTATTCTCACTGGGACCAGTGGATAGATGAGGAGAGGCAGGCGCATCTTTACAGGATACCCGCCTCAGGTGGCGAAGTGGAGCCAATAACCCTTCCCACCGGATGGGAACTGCCCCGGTCCGCCCAGGGCCCTTCCAGCTATGATGTTGCATCCGACGGTTCCCTGGTGGCATTTTCATCCGACAGCAAAAAAGATGGTGTTGATCCGGAGCTGGATATTTTTCTGGTCAGTCCGGGCAGCACCGAAGTAATAAACATTACGGAAGAAAATATAGCAGCTGACGGCAACCCCCTTTTTAGTCCCGACAGCCGCTACCTGGCATTTAACCAGCAGAGGATAAAAGGTTTTTATGCCGATACCAGGAGACTGATACTGCATGATCTGGAGAGCGGGCAACAGAGGGAGGTGACGGGAGACTGGGACAGGTCCGCCGACGGACTGGTATGGATGCCCGATGGATCAGGGTTGTATGGAGCCATTGATGATGCCGGAACCAGGAGGATCTATCATATTGATATTTCGGATGGAACACCCAGGGCAGTGACGGGTGACACGGACTTTTCCGGACTCGATGTATCTGATAACGGAACACTGGTGTCATCCAACCAGAGCTTCATGTACCCTCCAAGAATAGTGGTTGTCGATCCCCAAAGCGGGGAAGTTAGAAGAATCGACACCATCAACGATGATATTCTTGCCGGAACAGATATGGGAACCTATGAATCGGTGACCTATAAGGGGGCTGACGGACAGGATATACAGATGTGGGTGCACTATCCTCCGGGATTTGATAAAAACAAACAATACCCACTGTTCCTGCTTATTCATGGAGGGCCCCACAGCGCTATAACCGACGGGTTCCATTTCCGCTGGAATGCACAAACCTTTGCTTCATGGGGTTATGTAACCGCATGGCATAATTTTCATGGCTCGTCGGGATTCGGCCAGGAATTTACCGATGCCATAAATCCGGACTGGATAACTAAGCCCTATACAGACACAAGAAATGCTGCAGAATGGTTTGCCCAAAAGCCCTGGATTGATGAAACGCGTATGGTCGCGGGTGGAGGCAGTTACGGCGGTTACCTTTCAAGCATTCTTCTTGGCAGGGAACACCCTTTTAATGCACTTTTGATACATGCCCCGGTATATAATTTTTACAGCCAGATGGCAAGTGACTTTGCAGTGCATTCAACAAGGTTCGGCGATTATTGGGAAGATCCTGAAATTTACAGGAACCTTTCCCCGCACTATTACGCAGAGAACTTCGACACCCCTGCCCTGATCATCCACGGCCAACAGGACCTCAGGGTGCCGGTGGGACAGGCATTTGAACTGTTCCGTACCCTGCAGCACCGCAGGGTGGATTCAAGGCTGATCTATTACCCCGATGAGAACCACTGGATACTTAAACCTAACAATTCCATTTACTGGTACTCGCAGGTAAAGGAATGGATTGAAAAATATGCAGCCCCGGGAGGAAGATGAATTAAAAAGAGCAAAGTTTACATGGGGTCAATGAGCGTTTTTTTTACAAGGACAAATATGAGGGCGGACATTATGGACCGGCACTAATTAAATTTTTTGCGCTGTATCCTGATGGCGTTAAAGATGGCAGCAAGGGCAACGCCCATGTCGGCAAATACCGCTTCCCACATACCGGCAATACCCATTGCCCCCAGTCCCAGAAACAACGCCTTGATAACAAAGACCAGCCATATATTCTGCCACACTATACGGCTGGTTTCACGGGAAACCTGAACCGCCGTGGCAATCCTTGAAGGCTGGTCTGTCTGTATCACCACGTCGGCCGTTTCAATTGCCAAATCGCTCCCCATGGCTCCCATGGCAATGCCGACATCGGCTTCCGCTATGGAAGGTGCATCATTAACCCCGTCACCGGCAAAGGCAACAACGCCTTCGTTTCGACTGACATATTCCTTGACTATTCCGGCTTTTTCTTCGGGCAGGAGGTCTCCGTGTGCATGGTCAATACTGAGCTCAGATGCAATTGCCAAGGTAATTGTGTCCTTGTCCCCCGACAAAATGGAGATATCTTTCACTCCTAATCTGCGGAGCTTTTCAATAGCTTGCCTGCTGTCTTCCTTTATCTCATCGGCAAGCACAAAATATCCTGCATAACGATTATCAACAGCAACATGAATGCAGGTAAAAGGAATAGATCCTGTTTCGGGAAGAACCCTGACTTTGTTCTTATCCATCAATTTATTATTACCTGCAAGCAACTTATGTCCGTTAACCGTACCCGTTATGCCCATGGCTGAATGCTCTCTCACCTCTCCGGTGCGGGCATCACCGGAATTAATACCTGTGTAATCAACTATAGCTCTTGCTACCGGATGGTTCGAATGGCTTTCAAGAGCCGCGACCAGTTTAAGAAGCTCTTCCCGGTCAAATTCAACGGGTTTAAATTTCCTTACAGAGAAAGTACCCCTGGTGAGAGTCCCGGTTTTATCTATCAGTATTGAATGCAGGTTCCTGAGCCTGTCGAGATAATCAGCGCCCTTGAAAAGGATCCCGTTCTTTGAAGCCGCACCAATGCCTCCGAAATAACCAAGCGGAATTGATATGTAAAGTGCACAGGGACATGCTATTACCAAAAAAACAAAAGCCCTGTAAACCCACTCTTCAAATTGGTAAACCTCAACAAAAATCCAGGGCAGAAATGTAACCATCAGTGCCATTGCCATTACCCCTGGAGTATAATACCTGGCAAACCTGCGCATAAACCTTTCTGTGGGAGCTTTTCTCTGGTTTGCCTTCTCAACCATGTCAAGTATCCTGGAAAGGGAGCTGTTGCTGAAAGTGGCAGTAACCTCTGCTTCTACAACACCTTCGAGGTTTATCGAACCGGCAAGGACTTTTTCTCCCCTGTAAACAGAAGTTGGCTTGCTTTCTCCGGTAATTGCCGATGTATTGAGTATTGCCCTGTCCGAATTAAGCTCCCCGTCCAGAGGTATTTTCTCTCCCTGTTTAATGAGCAGGCTCTCCCCCGGCAAAACCTCTTCAGGTTTTACCACAATCCATTGGTTTTCCCGTCTGACAGTAGCCTGGGCCGGCCGGACATCCAGCAACGCTTTGATATTTCCCCTGGCCCGGCTGACTGCATTCTCCTGGAAAAGCTCACCAACTTCATAGAAAAGCATTACCGCAACCGCCTCGGCATATTCTCCTATAATAAAAGCACCAAGAGTTGCAACCGACATCAAAAAAAATTCGTTGGCAAAATCCAGTCTGGCCAGTTCCCTTCCGGCCCTTAACAATACAGGCCCTCCCACCAGCATATATGCAAATGCATACCAGTACAAAGGAATAATACCGGTAAAAAACCCGGCTCCGGAGAAACTCATTGCAAGGCCGCCAATCAGCATAACCCCGCTGATAACTGCAGGTACATATTGCCTTTTGAATAGCATAATCAAAAATTTACTCAAAATAACAGAAAAATAAATATTAGTACATATAATTAGTTATATTTGTTCAATCAATCAGGAACCATAATGCTCAATTACGCCCAAGTTCTTTGTATCTGTTGCTGCGAATCGACTACTTCAAGCTGTCGGGAGGGTTTTGTTTTATTCAGGTAACAGTTCAAATATTATACAAATCCTTTAAAGCCCTTCAGCCAACTGCAGGGCTTTTTTAATACTATAATTCTATGCAAAATTCAGTTTTAGATTTAATAGGGAACACCCCAATGGTAAAACTATCCCAATTTGATACAGGAGCCTGCAATCTTTTCCTGAAGCTGGAAGACAGAAATCCTGGTGGATCTGTAAAAGACAGGATAGCTCTTTCAATGATAAATCACGCCGAAAAAAATGGTCTGATCCGGCCGGGCTCTTTACTTGTTGAAGCAACGGCAGGAAACACAGGTCTGGGACTGGCCCTGGTTGCTGCAATAAAAGGATACAGGTTGCTGCTGGTTATTCCCGATAAAATGAGTAAAGAAAAAATACTTCATCTGAAGGCAATGGGAGCAGAAGTAAAGATAACCCGCTCTGATGTGAATAAAGGACATCCGGAATACTATCAGGATATGGCAGAGAAAATTGCCATGGATACCAGTAATTCCTATTATGTAAATCAGTTTGAAAACCCAGCAAATCCCCTGGCACATGAGAAAACAACCGGTCCGGAAATTTTCCGGCAAATGGATGGCAAGGTAGATGCGATAATCTGCGGAATCGGCTCTTCCGGCACGCTAACCGGACTGACCCATTATTTTCAAGGGGTCAAACCAGATGTGGAAATGATAATAGCAGATCCGGAAGGTTCTGTAATAAAAGACTATGTAACCACAGGAAGTTTTGGGAGGGCCGGTTCATGGATGGTGGAGGGAATAGGAGAAGATTTCATACCCACTATTGCAGATTTTTCCCTGGCCAAAACAGCATACACTGTAAGTGACCAGGATAGTTTTACTACAGCCCGGGAATTATTGAGAAAAGAAGGCATCCTTGCCGGTTCTTCAACAGGAACGCTCCTTGCTGCAGCATTGAGGTATTGCCGTGAACAAAGAGCACCAAAGAATGTTGTTAGTTTTGTATGCGATACAGGTAATAAATACCTTGCCAAAATGTTTGACGATTCCTGGTTAAAGGCAAAAGGATTAAGTACTGATATTAGGTAATAGTGAATTAAAAAGACATAAAAATTTTAATGCTTAGCTAATACAGTATAACAAAATATTATAATCCAAAAACAAATTAACCCATAAATACCTATACCATGCAATTTAAAACCAAGGTTATACATGCAGCCCAACAGGCCGATATTAGTACAGGGTCCGTTGTAACTCCCTTACACCTTACTTCAACATACAGGCAGGAAGAAGTAGGTATTCATAAAGGTTTCGAATACAGCCGCACCGGTAATCCTACACGGAAAGTCCTGGAAAACTGCCTGGCTGAACTGGAAAGTGGTAATTTCGGCCTTGCCTTTGCTTCAGGAATGGCAGCCGAGCATGCAGTTATATCTACCCTCAGCCCCGGAGATCATATCGTTGCATGCGGTGATATGTACGGTGGGACCTACAGGTTATTTGAAGAAGTTTTTAAACCACTGGGCATGAAATTTAGTTATGTTGGATGGGAAGCCGGAGAATTTGAACAGGCAGTGAAAAAAAACACAAAGCTTTTCTGGATCGAATCGCCTACCAATCCGTTAATAAGGCTGATAGATATCAGGGCTGTATCAGATATTGCAAAAAGAAACCAGATAAAGCTTGTAATGGATAATACCTTTGCAACTCCCACTTTCCAGCAGCCTTTGCTGATGGGAGCCGACCTGGTGGTACACAGTGCTACAAAATACATCGGAGGCCATTCCGATCTGATCGGAGGAGCTTTGGTAGTAAATGACGAAGACTGGTACAACAAATTGAAATTCCTGCAGAATTCTGTTGGGGCCATTCCCGGGGCTTTCGACAGCTGGCTGATGCTCAGGGGAATAAAAACCCTGGCAATCCGTATGAAGCAGCATGCGGAAAATGCCCTGGAAATAGCAACATTCCTCGAAGATCATCCCGTGGTTTCCGAAGTTTATTATCCCGGTCTTAATACAAGTCCTTACTATGAACTGGCAAACAGGCAAATGACCGGATTTGGAGGCATGGTTTCATTTAAACTTAAAGACGGCAACCTGGAAACAGCAAACAGATTCTTCAAAAAGCTTAAAATCATAACTCTCGCAGAAAGCCTGGGGGGTATTGAATCGCTGATAAATTATCCCGCTGTTATGACTCACGGATCCATTCCGGAAAAGCAGAGAATGGAAATAGGTATTACAAATGATCTTATAAGGTTATCGGTGGGCATTGAAGATGCAGGTGACCTGATTGATGATTTATCAGGTGCACTCTCGTAAGAATTGTTAGTTAAACTATAACAGCCAGAGCTTTTCTGTTATGTAAGATCAGAAGAATCAGGATCTTTTTCGCCCTGTTTTTCCGGTCTGTTGAGAAACCGTAACCCTGAATAAAAGGGTTATTGAGTATAAACCATCCTGAATTCTACCGTAACTTCATCATGAGTGCGGATCGTGCCGAACATCAGTGTAGGGGGATCAATATCAAAATCCGTCATTTGCAGATCTTTGGTTCCCGCACAAACAATTTCATCGGCACCGTTTATACATGTAGCTTCAACACTGATACGGCGGGTTACACCGGATATGGTTAAATCACCTGTGGCTGTAACTTCATATTCATCTCCGTTTCTTTGAATAGTCCCGTTATCATTACTGCGAAATGTAATCTCGGGATGGTTCTCAGCGTCCATTTCCTCGTGAGCCATTCTCTGAAGCCTGGATCTTTCACTTTCCAGAGTTGTTTTTTCAAGGATAAAAATAACTGATTCCAGCGACTCAAGAGTCTCTCCGTTACCGGTAGAAAAGACAGCTTCACTCATTAACGTTTCGGAATGAAGTTCCCAGTCGTGCAGGGAAGATGTTCCAATTACAGTTATATGAGAATCGCCGGTAGAAGTGTATGTAAGTGACTGAGTCATGGTATCAGGAATAACCAATATCCATGCTAAAATCATAATAAACAGTAATTTCTTGTTTTTCATAATTTTTTTCATAATTTTTGAATTATTAACAACAACCATTACTATTAAAAACCAGGATGTCAACTTTGTTACATTGGGCTTTAATTAATCCAATCACCATATTACTTGTTTACATTCATTTTCGATTTTAAAAATTGCGCATTAATAGCTACAATCACTGTGCTGGCACTCATTAATATAGCTCCCACTGCGGGACTGATCAGGATGCCGGCAGTATATAAAACACCTGCAGCAAGTGGTATTGCCACTACATTATAACCGGTTGCCCAGATAAAATTCTGGATCATTTTCCTGTATGTAGCTTTACCGAAAAGGATCAGCGAAGCAATATCATTTGGATTGCTGTTCACCAGGATAATATCGGCCGTTTCTGCTGCAACATCCGTTCCGGAACCCACTGCAATGCCAACATCGGCGGCAGCCAGTGCAGGTGCATCGTTAATCCCATCACCGGTCATGGCTACAAATTCCCCTTGTTGCTGAAATTCTTTCAATTTTTCCAGTTTCTGATCCGGCAGAATTTCTGCAAAATAACCGTCCAGTCCAAGTTCATCACTAACACTTTTTGCCACCCTTTCATTATCCCCGGTAATCATATATAGCTTCATGCCGCTATTCTTCAATGTTTTGACCGCCTCATAGGATTCTTCACGGATTTCATCTGCCATGGCAATAAAGCCCGCCAGCTTATCATCTTCCATTACGAAAACCACCGTTTCAGCCTCATTTTTGTATGCTTTATCGGGTATTTCGATGTTTTTTTCCTTAACAAAATCAGGACTAACCACTTTAATCTTTTTGCCATTAACATCGGCTTCAATTCCTTTACCGGAAATGGCATTAAAATTTTGCGCTTCGTCAGTTTGTATATCCTCATCCTTTACTTTCTTCATTATACCTGCTGCCAAAGGATGTTCAGATTTTCCCTCGAGTGACCCGGCCAACCGCAATATTTGCGTGTCATCAAAATCCTCATTTAATGACCCATAACGGGTAACTCCAAAGTTTCCTTTGGTAAGGGTACCTGTTTTGTCAAATACCAGAACGGATATTTTTCTTGAATTTTCAAAGGCAGTCCGGTTTCTGATAAGCAAACCGTTTTGTGCCGCCATGGAAGTGGAAATTGCTACCACCAAAGGTACGGCAAGTCCCAGGGCATGGGGACAGGTGATTACCATTACCGTGGCCATTCGCTCCAATGCAAAAACAAAAGGCTGACCCACAATTAACCAGGTGGCAAGAGTTCCAAAGCCTACCGTAAGGGCAATAATGGTAAGCCAAAAAGCAATACGGTCGGCAAGATTTTGAGTTTTGGATTTTTTACTTTGTGCATCCTTCACCATGTTGATAACCTTGCTTAAATATGCATCTTCACCCGTTTCACCAACACGTACTTTTAGCGAGCCGTTACCGTTTACAGTTCCCCCGATCACTTTATCATCTTTTGATTTTTTAACCGGTTGGGATTCACCGGTGACCATGGACTGGTTTATATTGCTCTCGCCTTCGGTAATTTCACCGTCAACCGGTATTTTTTCGCCGGGGCGGACTAATACCAGGTCGTCTTTATTAAGCTGGTCGACTTTAATATCCCTGGTTTCGCCATCTTTTAAGAGGTGCGCCTCGGATGGCATCAATTCAACCAGTTGCTGCAAAGACCGTGAGGCGCCAAGCACCGATTTCATTTCAATCCAGTGGCCAAGCAACATTATATCTATAAGAGTGGCAAGTTCCCAGAAAAAGGTACTGCCCTCCACCCCGAAAGTGGTTGCAGTGCTGTAACCCCAGGCCACGGTTATGGCGACCGCTATCAGGGTCATCATTCCCGGTTGCCTGTTTTTCAGCTCATCGGCCAATCCACTCAGAAAAGGCCATCCACCATAGAAATAAACAACCGTTGAAAGGGAAAAAAGGATGTATTTATCAACATTCGGGAACAGTACAAATTCAAATCCCAGCAGTCCCTGAAGCATGGGGGATAACAGCAGGATCGGTATGGTAATAATAAGGGAAACCCAGAAACGTTTCCGGAAATCCCTTATCATCATTTCATGATGACCGGTATGATCATGTGAGCCGTGATCATGGCCATCGTCATGTTTATCATGTTGTTCATGATTGTTCTGATTCGCCTTATGATCATTATGGTCATGTTCATTTTTATGGTTATTATGATCATGCGTTTTGCTCATAAGCAGCTCTCATTAAATGGTCATTAAAAGCTTATTGCAGCTTCAACTACTAAACCACTGAATTCCGCACCGGCAAATCTGCCAGTCCATGCATCACCTTCATAGCTTTGAGTGACATATTCAATCTTGGTAAGGATATTTCTGGTTAGAAACCACCCACCGCCAATATTGAGGCGACTGATTTCAAGATCCTGATCGGCGCTTTCCCTTTGTTTTCCAATGACAGAATTATATCTTGCTCCAATATAAAAATTTTCAGCAGGGCCAAACCGGTAAAGCAATTCGCCGGCCAGTTGGGTAAAAGCCCCCTCTTCATCCTGGGGATCTGTAAATTCGGCATTACCGTTGGCATGTTCCAGAATTCCAAAGAACTCAAGTCCCCTGTACTTTACAAAGGGATTAACCTGCAGGGCGGTTAATTTTGTGAAGCGGGCATTGTACCTTGGTAAAAAGTTTCCTCCCTGCTCATCAGTGTGAATAACATCGTGATACCTTGCCCCTGACCGGTCACCACCATATAACCATGTTCCCGTGCTTGTCCCGTTGTTTATGTACCAGGAACCGGTAAGCCTTACCCTCAGATCCTGATCAAGATATTTATCAAAACCTAGTTTGCCATAAAAGGATGGCTCATTATCTCTGCCATTTACGATTACACTTTGATTCAATTTTCCGTTTGTAAGCCCGATTACTGCAAGCAGTCCGTTTCTTTGCACGGTTACTTCTCCAAAAGCCTCGGTAGAAAAAGAATCCATTATATAATTACCCACGAACGGATTAAAAATTGTCCTTGCATTATCACTTCTCCGAAAATGCGCATCACCATAATTGAATTCATCCAGCCCTATTGTTACTGTTGTAAACTGCATAATATTCTCCAGAAATCCCGGCTGAATAAAATTAAGACTGCTTACCTGCATGTGGCCGCCTTTTATCCAGGCTTCAGGATGATGCCTGGATGACAAAAAAGTTCTAAGATGCATTCTCATACCTTCTGCTAATTGTACATCCAGGTTTAAATTGGCTGAGGGCAGGTTGAAATCAGCACCAAGATCAACCAGGGTACCGGCTGTATTGGTTTGATCCAATCCCTGGAATTGCATTGAAAAATCGCCACCAACACGAACAAAGAATTCTTCATAAGCAACCGTATCCAAAACAGGATCTTCAAAAACATTTATACCTCTCTGGTCATTTGGACGCCAGTTTTGTAGGTCACGATACTGTGCTGTAATTGTAGTTGTTATAAAAAGAGTTAGCAGAATTAAAACTTTTGACTTTTGCATGATTTTCTAATTTTGGATTTAATAATTAAAACTTTAAGATTCTTACTTCAAATGTTAATAATTCAGTTAGCTCTCATATTCCCTGAAAAATAAATTTAATTTAGCTAACACCCGGGGAGGGCATTTTGTTAATGGAATTTGCAAAAAATTAATATGAAAATAATCATTCAATCCAGTCTTGATATTGCTACAGGATGTACAATGTAATTAAAGCGGACAGTAATTTCATCATTAACTTTCACCAGGCCCAGGAAAGGTGAGGGAGGAGTAATTCCAAAATCCGACATATTCAGGTCTGCACTGCCTTCAAAGCGGTATTCCATTGCTTCATATCTTTGCCAGTCTATAATAAGTTCCAGGGTATCTGTATGGCCGTTTATGGTAATTGCGGCGTTTGTCCTAAAATTCCCGCCATCTGATGAGAGATTTCCATTGGTTAGCATTGCCTCAATTAATTTAATCTCTATCCTAGAATTCTCTTCTCCTCCAAGGGCTTCATACATATCACGTTTCATTCTGGAATTTTGACAATTAAACGAACTTATATCAATTAATAATTGTGCATCAGAAAAATTTACCAGATCTTCACCAGGATTGAAATCCACCAATATTACTCCATTTGAAATACCACTTTCCGCAACACATTGAAATGAATTGATATTGGTTGTACCTGCAAGAGCCATCCAGCTGTTTCTGTTCACAGAATATGATATAATGCTACTTATTTCTGTATTTTTCACATCACTGCTCCCGGCATTAGCGCCCTGGTTAAATGAAAACAAAAAAACGAGAACTAGAACTGTATTTATATAGATGTATTTTTTGTTGCTCATAATCATATCATACTACTTTATTGTTCATCGGGCATACACTATGTTATAGCTGATTGTAACCTCATCTCCTGTACGAAGTGCTCCCAGCATCATTACAGGAGGATCAATATTATAATCGGTCATTTTTAATTTTTGAGAGCCTGAGCAAATCAGCTTTTTATCATCTCCGTTTACACAGGTTGCTCTGACGTTAATCTGGCGCGTATTACCTGCAATTGTGAGTTCTCCATTAGAAATAATTTGATAATTATCCCCGTTCTTTTCAAACCTGCCCGTTCCGTTTGTACGAAAAGTAATCTCGGGATACCTGCCGGCATTAAGTGCATCATAGGCCCTTCGGTCAAGTCCCGATTTATCGCTTTGGAGAGTTCTTTTTTTCAGACTGAAGGATACCGATTCAAGTTGTTCAGGTTGTCCATCATCATTCATTTTAAACCGGGCTTCACTGTTAATAGTCTCAGATATCATTTCCCAGTCATGTATTGTTGAGGAGCCCTTTACCATTATATATGAATCACTAGTGGGTTTGTATATTTGAGTCCGGGCTTGCAGACCATGTGTCAACAAAACAATGCAGGCAACCAGAATAATCTTAAAAGTTGTATTTCTCACGAGTAAATATTTATATTGTTAACAAATTATTAATCACTTATATATGAAATATTAATTCTTCCTGTTTTGTATCCAATTCAAACTGGTCTCTTACCAGATCATTTATTGTTATTGATTTAAGATAATCAGTGATCACCATGTTAAGTCCCTGCCACAAGTTCCGTACTGCACACTTTCCTTCCCTGCTGCAAGTACTCTGAGGCAATAAGCAATCAACAACTGACAGCCGGGAATTAAAAGCTGAATGAATGTCATAGGCAGTAATTCTTTCAGGTTCCCTGGTTAACCTGTATCCGCTTTTTTTACCAGATACATTAGCAACAAGTCCTGCTGATTTCAAGCCTGTAATTATCTGATCCAAATACTTATATGATATCTCCTGGTTCAGGGAAATATCTTTTTGAAAAATATCCTTTTCGGACTTATTAAAGGCCAATTCCATTATAGTTCTGATCCCATACCTGGTTTTAGTATTGACTTTCATGACTTTAAATACTTTACTATTTATCCTATTCTTTTTGTAGGATACAAATGTATAATTTTTCTTTGTTTAATTAAAATAATCGGCGTTAAAAAAAAATAATTATTCACTTTGCTCAGTAATAATTAGTATTAAATATTTGTTTCATCAATAAATCTGCTTTAATTTGCAGATCTTCTTTTAAGGAAAAATATTACTGTTTTTCTATCTAAACAAAACCTGGATATGTTTTTTTCCGGCCTGTTTTCAACAAGTATTCCTTATATTATCCTGGCTGCTGTTTATTCAGTCAGCCTGGGAGTATACTCGGTCTATTATATTAACAATAAAGTTTTCAACAGTAATTTTCCTGAAAAGGAGATTAAAGTATCGGGAAAAACTGAAATAAACTTCGCCGATTATAATTTTGAAGATTATGCATGGTATAAACAGGTCTATGATAATTCCAATTCTTCTTCAATCCCTCCATACTCAAAACTAAAACAAGTATTATCACCGGTGAAGCCGATTTTTATCCACCTTATAAGTAACCGAATTGAGAATTCAGAATTCAAATTGTTTTCAAGGCCCCCCCCTGTTTTTTTACTCCGTATTCTTCACTAAATTTATGCATACTTTGGTATTTATGTTCTATCAGGCAAATAAACACCAGCTTCGCACAATTTAAATTTTTCATGTTTTTGAATCAGATTCTGATTATCTCTTCCCTTTCCTGAGGATTTAACCAGCGTCTGCATGTAAAGCAGGTATTCAATTAATAATTATTATGATCGGTGTATTAGGAATAAATCATAAAACAGCATCCCAGGATGTTCGCCAGCTCTTTAGCTTTGCAAGAGGGGAGATCATATACTTTTCCGAACTGGTCAGGCGAAAGACTGAAATTTCAGAGATTGTAGTGCTTTCCACCTGTCACCGGACAGAATTGTACTATTATGACAACACTTTCAACAGGAAAATCGCTAAAGTGCTGACCGGCCTGTTACATGATTTTAAAAAAGTATCCGGAAACCACGAGGAACACTTTTACAAATACAGCGGGGTTGCCGCAGTGAAACATCTTTTCAGGGTAACCTCAGGAATGGATTCAGTTGTAATTGGTGAAGATCAAATCGTAAAACAGGTAAAGGATGCCTATATGTTTTGCACAGAAGCAGTACTGACAGAGGCTGTTCTTATGCGCCTTTTCCAAAAATGTTTTGAGACAAGCAAGCGGGTTCGTACCGAAACCACTCTTCAGCAAGGGCCCACTTCATTAAGTAAGGTCGCGGTTGATTTATGCTGCAGGGTATTTGATGATCTGTCTGATAGAACAGTATTGTTCATAGGATCTGGAGAAACTGGCCGGCTGGCACTTCATTATATGTTTAAACTGGGTGTGACAAAAACCTATGTTTCAAACCGCACTTATGATAATGCACTGGCACTGGCACGGGATTATGGTGCCACCGCTTTAGATTTCAATAAATTCAGGGACATTTTGCCAGAATGTGATATTGTTATAGTGGCAACCGGTGCACAGGAACATTTTATAAGCAAATCAGATGTAGAGAAAGCACAGGATGAAAGGGATCACAGCAGACAGCTTTATATTGACCTCTCGGTTCCGCGCAATATTGAAACTTCAATCTCAGCTATAAAAAATATTCAGCTCCATGGGGTTGACGATATGCAGCGAATCTTTGATGAAGTTTCTGTTAAACGTACATCAGGAATTGAACATGCAACCAGTATAATAAACGAAATGGCGGAAGAATACATGCACTGGTACGATTGCCTGTCACTAAGCCCGATTATTAAAACAATCACAAAAAATATGCAAAAGGTGCGGGACAAAGAGATGAACGCTTATAAAAAAACCGAAGATATCCAAAACTTCCAGGTAATAGATGAGTACACAAACCGCATAACACAAAAATACATCAGAATGCTGATCAGGAATCTGAGAAATGCCTCAAAAGATAAGCCCTCTGCACATTCTATGAATATTGTCAATAAATTATTTAAGTTTGAATAACTATTTCAGTAACCTGCCAAAAACAAATTCATGACCGGAAGTAAGATAATAATTGGAACCAGAGGAAGCAGGCTTGCAATGTACCAGGCAGAACAGGTGAGGGCAAAAATCAGGAAAGTCAATCCAGGTATAAGCCCAGAGATAGTGATAATTAAAACCAAGGGTGATAAGATACTCGATGTTGCTCTTTCCAAAATAGGGGGTAAGGGTTTGTTTACCAAAGAGCTTGAATATGCCCTGACCGGCAAAAAAATCGACATGGCCGTGCATAGTCTCAAAGATCTGCCGACCGATCTGCCGGAAAGATTCACAGTTGGTGCCGTTCTGGAACGTGCTGATTTCCGCGATGCACTGGTCAGCAAAAATAATAAAAAGTTAAGTGAGCTCAGTGCCGGCGACAGGATAGGCACCTCCAGTCTCAGGCGTCAGGCCGGCTTGCTCCATTTAAATAAGGAGCTGCATGTTACAGATATCAGGGGCAATATAAATACTCGCCTGCAAAAAATGAAAGAGGGGCATTATGATGCAGTCATTATGGCTGCAGCAGGCCTCATAAGGCTGGAAATGGAAAATCATATCACAGAAATACTGGATCCTGAAACTTTCATTCCTGCAGTAAGCCAGGGAATTATTGCTGTTGAGATCCGTACCGGTGATGAACATACCCAAAAGATCTGTGACGCCATCAATCACCGGGAAACCTGGCAGGCTGCCTGCATGGAGAGAGCATTCCTGAACACCCTGCAGGGCGGATGCCAGGTACCCGCGGGATGCTATACAACCCGAAATGAATCGGCAGTTTCCATTACCGGTTTTGTGGCTTCACCGGACGGGAGAATCTATCTTAAAGAAAATATGGAAACCCCTTTCGGTAAAATGGAAGAAACCGGCAGATTATTGGCCCGCAAGCTTATAGCACGGGGGGGAGACAAGATTCTTAAGGAGATAAGGCCATAACTTAGTAAGGAAAATCATCAAGTGCCGGATCAATTAAGTTTGGGAAAACATAAATTTCTATGGGTGACAGAGGTATAACAAAACAGATCAAAGGGAAATTATTTATTTCAACACGGCCAGCTGGAAGGTCTGCAAAATTGCGGAAACTTCTGGAAGAGCAAGGTGCAAAGCTGATTGAGATGCCTATGATCGACATCCGTAAATCCCCCCTGTCAATCCGCGAACTGCAGCTAATAAAAAACACGAAGCAATTTAACTGGATAGTTTTTACCAGTTCCAATGGTGTCAGAGGATTTTTTGAACAGCTTAAAAGTATATCCGGAAGTTATAAAACAGGCGGCATGACTAAAATTGCTGTAATTGGAAAAGATACAGGTATGGAACTCAGTAATTTTGATCATGATGCTGACTATGTCAGCACCAGGTCTACCGGAAAGGCCTTTTCCGCTGAGCTGCACAAGATGTTCAGGGGAGGAAACTATAAAATTTTGCTGCCGGCGGGTAATCTTGCCCGTTCAACAATTGAAGACAGGCTCAGTGATATTGCGGATGTTGTCCGGGTAAATGTTTATAATACAGAAATGCCCGGCTGCATAAATTATGAAGCTCTTAAATGCATTGAAGATGATAAATATGAAATGATAATATTTACAAGCAGTTCCGGTTTTAATAATTTTTGCCTTATATCCGGGGATAAGATTAATATTAAAACGCTGAGGATAGCCTGCATCGGAAGTACAACTGCTGAATCTCTGGCACGAGCCGGTGTCAGTCCGCTGGTAATAGCAACAAAAATGAATTCCAGGGGAATTGTGGAAGCAATAACGGATTATTACAAAGTTTAAAATACAAATTATAAAATCCCATAATAATGAGTTTTCCTGCAACAAGACTTCGCCGCCTGAGAAAATCGGCCGTAACACGAAATATGATCAGGGAAACAAGGCTGAACAGGTCAAACCTTGTTATGCCCTTGTTCGTGAAACATGGTAGCAACATCATGAACCCGGTCACCTCCATGCCGGGCAATTACCAGTTTTCGGTCGACCGGCTGACTGAACATTGTAAAATGTTAGCCGGCAGCGGTGTGCAGTCGGTACTGCTTTTTGGTATCCCTGAGAAAAAAGACGAGACCGGTGATGTTGCCTCCTCCCCCGATGGAATTGTTCAGCAGGCAATCAGGTCACTCAAGAACGAGATACCCGGGTTGTTTGTAATAGCGGATGTATGCAATTGTGAGTATACTGTACACGGCCATTGCGGCACTATCATAAATGGTGACGTAGATAATGATTCAACGCTCACCACACTGGCCAGGCAGTCCCTGTCACTTGCCCTGGCCGGCGCAGACATGGTGGCGCCAAGCGATATGATGGACGGCCGGGTAGCGGCAATAAGGAAAGTGCTTGATAACAACAACTTTCACAACCTGCCCATAATGTCCTATTCTGCCAAGTACTCTTCGGCATTTTACGGACCTTTTCGCGAAGCTGCTGAAAGCAAGCCTGAATTCGGAGACCGTGCCACATACCAGATGGATCCTGCCAATAAAGATGAAGCACTTCGTGAGGTCGCCCTGGATGTTGAAGAGGGTTCAGATATAGTAATGGTAAAGCCTGCACTTGGTTATCTGGATATAATAAATGAAATAAAGGGCAATTTCAACATCCCGGTTGCAGCCTATAATGTAAGTGGTGAATTTTCTATGGTAAAGGCTGCTGCTGAAAAAGGATGGATTGATGAAAAACGGATCGTAATGGAAATACTAACTTCAATAAAACGGGCCGGGGCCGACATAATAATTTCATATCATACCAAGGATATTATTGCAGAGTTATAAATAAACAGTTTTCATCAAAATTTAAACAATACTGAATTTTATGCATACAGAAAAAAGTGAAAAAGAATTCAGCCGTGCATTGAAAATCATCCCGGGTGGTGTTAATTCTCCGGCAAGGGCATTAAGGAGTGTTGGCATAAGCCCCCTGTTTATAAAAAAGGCAAAAGGTTCCAGGATATATGACATAGACGGGAATGAGTTTATCGATTATGTGGGTTCATGGGGGCCGATGATACTGGGACACGCACATCCTGAGGTTATAAATTCCGTATGCGAGACAGCCCGTCTTGGCACCAGCTTCGGTGCACCTACAATAGCTGAGACAGAGATGGCAGAACTGATAATGGAGATGATGCCTTCGATGGAAAGTATCAGGATGGTAAACTCGGGAACAGAAGCTACAATGAGTGCCCTGAGGCTTGCCCGCGGATTTACTGGCCGGGATATAGTTGTTAAGTTTGAAGGCTGTTATCACGGCCATGGCGACAGTTTTCTGATTAAAGCCGGTTCCGGAGCATTAACCTACGGAGAGCCCGATTCTCCGGGTATCACCAGAGGCACTGCAAAAGATACACTGATTGGAGGGTTCAATGATACCGGGTCAGTGGAAAACCTCTTTGCAATGCATGGTGACAAAATAGCCGCTGTTATAATTGAACCTGTAACAGGCAATATGGGAGTTATTGAGCCGGAAAAACACTTTATTCAAACCATCAGGAACTTGTGTAGCTGGTATGGTGCTATTCTCATTTTCGATGAGGTGATGACAGGGTTCCGGATATCAGGAGGCGGAGCCCAGGAGATGTTGGGTGTCACACCTGATCTCACCACCCTGGGCAAGATAATTGGCGGGGGGTTACCTGTGGGAGCCTACGGAGGAAGAAAGGATATTATGGAAAAGCTCTCCCCTTCGGGCCCGGTTTACCAGGCAGGGACTCTGTCGGGCAACCCCGTAGCCATGGCTGCGGGATTAGCAACCCTCAAATATATAAACAGAAACAAAAATTTCTATAATGAACTGGAAAAAAAATCGGCAGCACTTGAAAAAGGGTTGCGTGATAATTTTCAAAAGACAGGTGTGCCGGGAGTTGTAAACCGTGCGGGATCTATGTTTACAATGTTCTTTACTCCAGGGAACAGGGTGAATTCGTACGGGGATGTAATGACCTGTGATACGGAGTTGTTTGCCCGTTACTTCAATGAATTACTGAAGGAAGGTATCTACCTGGCACCATCACAGTTTGAAGCATGTTTTGTTTCATCAGCCCACACTCACAGTGATATCCAACAAACAATCGACAAATGCCACAAGGCGCTCACACGGATTTAATTGAGAACAGGTAAATCCCAGTTATTTATTACAATATGATTAATAAACAAAAAACAAACCCAAATGAGTCACTACTGCTAAAAACCATGGCAGGGAAGAATACCGGCAGACCACCTTTCTGGTTCATGAGGCAGGCAGGCAGGGTCCTGCCTTCCTACAGGCTCCTTAAGGAAAAACACTCTCTGTGGGAGATGATGAGCACCCCGGAGACAGGGGCAAGTGTAACACTGCTTCCGGTCGATGACCTGGGTGTGGATGCTGCCATTCTCTTTTCGGATATTCTCATGGTTCCCTATGCAATGGGAATGGGTTTTGAATTTACAGAAAACGGACCGGTGTTCTCTTCGCCGCTGGCAGGAAGCACCGACCCCCTTGCCAGGCTGAACCCTGACCCCTCAAAACTTGGTTTTGTCTACAACATAATCGACAAGGTGATGGCTGCCAAACCAGAATCAATACCACTGATCGGTTTTTGCGGGGCACCTTTGACTGTGATGTGCTATATGATACAGGGTCTGGGAAAAAAAGCCGATTTCCCGGAAGCTGTGAAGTTTATGTATGAAAACAGATCCCTCACCCTGAAAATAATTGAAAGCGTTACCGAAGTTTCAATTGAGTATGTAAAGGGGCAGATCAAACATGGGATAGATGTGTTCCAGCTTTTTGATACTCATTCAGGATTGCTGCCGGTAGATCTTTACAACGAATTGTTCATCCCGTCAATAAAAAAAATAGGCAGGGTAGTCAGAGAGAGTAATATCCCATTTATCTATTTTCCAAAAGGACTGGGGGTGGGGATTGAAACGGTAACTCCCGATATGTGCGATTATCTGAGCATAGACTGGCATATCCCCATAAAAAAGGCAAGAAAAATGGTCCACCCGGAAATAGGCCTTCAGGGCAATCTCGATCCGCGGTTGTTATACTCGAGCAAAGAGGAGATAGAGGTGCAGCTGGAAAAGTATATATATTTCGGCAAATCAAACCGGAACTGGATATTTAACCTTGGGCACGGGTTTATTAAAGACACCCCTTTTGAGAATGCAAAGTTTATGGCTGACTGGGTCAGGGAAGCGGACTGGAACAGGTAGGGTGACAGCAATTAATACCTGTTGTCAACACATGTGCTGGTTTGCCACTAACAGGGATTGAAAAACTATCACCAACAACTATATGCAGTGACAAAATGAATGAAAACCTGATAAAAAAATACAATACTCCGGTACCACGTTATACCAGCTATCCACCTGCCAACTATTTTGAAGATACATTTTCGGCAGATGATTACCTGGCTGCGGTAAAACATTCGAATAACTGGCAACCGGAACAGGTTTCTATCTATTTTCACATCCCCTTTTGTAAAAAAATGTGTCATTACTGTGGCTGTAACTCTTGCCGGATTTCAGACGTGCAGAGTGTGAAACGCTATTTTAATACCCTAAAAACCGAGCTGCGCATGGTTTCCGGACATATTGACAAAAACAGGAAAGTATCTCAGATCCATTTCGGGGGCGGAACACCAAATTCCGTTCCCCCTGGATATCTGGCTGAACTAATGAACCTGGTAAAGGAAAACTTTTCACTGAGTCACTCACCGGAAATAGCTGTCGAATGTAACCCGGCATACCTGGATGCTCCATACACCAAGAAATTGATAAAGGCGGGATTCAACCGTTTCAGCCTGGGAATCCAGGATTTTAACATCCATGTATTGAATAAGGTAAACAGGGATCAACCATTAATTCCCGTAACAGACCTGGTCTCTTATATCCGGTCGGAGAATCCGCAGGCAAGGGTAAATCTTGATTTTATTTACGGACTGCCCGGACAGACAAAAAAAGGATTTGAAGATACTATCAACAGGGCAATTGAGATCAAACCTGACAGGCTGGTCACTTTTTCATATGCTCATGTGCCCTGGGTAAACAAGGCGCAAAAAATACTTGAAAAGCAAGGATTGCCTGATAATGATGAAAAGGCAGCAATGTATCGGGTGGCGCATGAACAGATGACCACTAACGGTTATAAAGCAATCGGCCTTGACCATTTTGTACTTGAGCAGGATGAGTTGTATAAGGCACTGGAATCCGGCAGGCTGCACCGCAATTTCCAGGGATACTGCACCAGGGAAACGACAGGTCAGGTTTATGCTTTCGGGGTTTCAGGCATAAGCCAGCTCCAGCGTGCATATGCACAAAACAGCAAATCAATCGACGAGTACACAGACTCGGTGGCCAGAGGTTTGCTCCCGGTAAAAAAAGGTTATGCCCTCAACAATGCAGAGATAATAATACGCGAAGTAATTACAACGCTGATGTGCAACAAACAGATAAACTGGCCCGGATTGTCAAAGCAACTGGGAATCAGCGTACCTGAGATTCTGAATGCTGTCAGTTACAACCAGGATCTGCTCAGGCAGTTCAAAGAAGATGGCATTGTTGATTATTCTGCCGATTCGATAAAAGTTACCAGGGAAGGCTCGCTTTTCATAAGAAACGTAGCAGCCCTGTTCGATCCGTTAATGGCCACCACTAATAACAAATTTTCCAGATCTTTCTGAAAATGAATAAGAATAATAATCCAGATGTAATAATCGCCGGAGCAGGCCTGACCGGACTCACTGCAGCCTGGCACCTGGGGAAGATGGGCCTGGAGGTTGTTGTTCTTGAGAAGAATAACCGGCCGGGAGGGGTGATACAGACATTCAGGGAAGATGGCTTTGTTTTTGAAGCCGGTCCTAATACCGGGGTGCTCTCCCATCCGGAAGCAGCTGAGCTTTTTGAAGAGCTGGGGGATCTGTGTAAGCTTGAAATTGCAAACCCGGATGCTAAAAGAAGGCTAATATGGAAATCAGGAGAGTGGCAGGCCCTTCCCGCAGGGCTGATCAGCGCAATTAAAACTCCATTATTTACCCCCGGTGATAAGCTCAGGATATTTAGCGAACCATTCCGGCCAAAGGGGACAGATCCTTTTGAAACTCTGGAAAGACTTGTTTTGAGACGGCTTGGCAGAAGCTATCTGGATTATGCTGTTGATCCATTCATTTCAGGCATATACGCAGGTGATCCCTCCAAACTGGTTACCCGGTACGCCCTGCCAAAACTCTATGCACTTGAGCAGAATTATGGAAGCTTTATCGGGGGAGCCCTGAGAAAGAAGTTTGAGTCTGTTGATGAGAGAATGAAAAAAGCAACCAAAGATGTTTTTTCTGCTGAAGGGGGACTGAGTTCTCTTACAGATGGGCTTGCCGCCGGCATCGGGGCCGGCAGGATCGTGCTGAACGCAGAAAACACCATTGTTAATCCACATAAGGAAGGCTTCCGGGTAAATTACAGGACCGGAGGCCACAGCTTTGAAATTACAGCACCTTATGTTGTTTCAACTGTAGACAGCCAAATACTTCCCGGCCTCTTACCTTTTCTTCGGGAACAGGACCATTCAGACATAACGCAACTTGAATATGCTGCAGTGACACAGGTGATAATGGGTTACAAAAACTGGAAGGGGATGGAGCTGAATGCTTTCGGGGGACTGGTTCCTTCAAAAGAACAAAGGGATATTCTCGGGGTACTGTTCACATCCTCCTTTCTTAATAACAGGGCGCCGGAAGACGGAGCACTGTTATCGGTCTTCCTTGGTGGCTGCAAGAGGCCCGGCCTGGCGGACCTGGAAGAGGACAAGTTGAAGGCGCTGGTGTACAAAGAGATTCAGGAGATGCTCCGGGTTAAAGACCCTGAGCCGGACATTTTTCGGATATTCCGCTATAAAAGAGCCATACCGCAATACGGAAGATCATCTGAAAAGAGGTTAAAGGCTATAAGTAATATTGAAAATAAATATAGTGGACTAGTCCTGGCAGGCGCAATTCGTGACGGCATCGGTATGGCCGACAGGATCAGGCAGGCTAAAAATATTGCAGAGGTAATAGCAAAAGATAAAGCTGCAAAGATATAGTCAGTGTCGCAAAAGATAACGGGCAAATTCATTCAGACATTATGCACCGGCATTTACAGGTAATTGCATTTTACCATTAAACAGGCTCTTGTATGAGTTATTCAAAGACTGCTGTAGTATTGATCAATGTAGGAACACCTGATTCAACCTCGGTAAAGGATGTTAGGAAATATCTTTCCGGTTTTCTGAACGATCCAAGGGTAATAGATATTCCATGGCTCCTGCGAAAGCTACTGGTAAATTTGATCATTGTTCCTTTCCGGGCTCCAAAATCCGCAAGGCACTACAGGTTGCTGTGGACAGACAATGGATCACCCCTGCTCTATTATGGTATAAGTGTAAAGGAAAAACTGCAGGATCAGCTTGGCAATAATTTCCGGGTATTCCTGGCGATGCGCTATGGGAACCCCAACCTTAAAAAAGTGCTCTCAGAGATCAACGCAACAGGTTATTCAAATATCATTGTGTTGCCTCTCTATCCCCATTATGCATCTTCAACAACCGGAACGGCCGTGGAAATGATCATGCAGCAGGTAATGAACTGGGAAGTTATTCCGGGAATTCAATTTATTAACCAGTATTATGATAACAAGGAATTTATTGATGTCTGGGTAAAAAAAATCAAATCGTGTAATTACCGGGAATACGATCATATTGTCTTCTCATACCATGGTTTACCCCTCAGGCAGCTTAACAAGATCCATCCTGGTATTGACTCCTCCACATGTACCTGTAAAATTAAGATGCCTGAACACGGCAAATACTGTTATAAAGCAACATGTTATGAAACCACCAGGCTAATTGCAGCAAAGCTCGGGCTAGAAGAGAAAGACTATTCTGTCAGTTTCCAGTCCAGGTTTTCTGATAACTGGATGAAACCTTTTACTGACGAACTGCTTAAGCGTAAGGCAAAGGAGGGGGTAAGCAATATCCTGATGATTGCCCCTGCATTTGTTGCCGATTGTCTTGAGACTACAGTTGAAATAGGAATTCAATACAGGGATCTGTTTATAAAATCGGGGGGCAATAAGCTTCATTATGCGGGAAGTCTAAACGATATGCCGGAATGGATCAATGTCCTGAAAAACATAATCATGATACCGCGTAAATCAATATAATGCCGGCAAATATCAAAGAAGCCCCAGATCCAGCAGTGCCTCTTCACTCATCATGCTCTTGTCCCATGGCGGCTCAAAAACCAGGTTTATAACAAGATCATCAACCCCTTCGATATCCCTTATCTTTTCATTTATCTCGGCCATCAACTCATCTACCATAGGGCAGTTGGGGGCTGTGAGGGTCATAACAATCTCCACTTTCCCTTCATCTTCAACGATTATTTCATAAATAAGACCAAGGTCGTGTATATTAACCGGAATCTCCGGGTCATATATAGTTTTAAGAACAGCCTCTATCTTACTTTCAAGTTCAGGATAATTATTTTGTGATTCCATAGTTATTATTTCTTACTGCTTTTGGCCTGCCAGGCCAGAGCATAAAGTTTCATCTGCTTTATCATTGCAACCAGTCCGTTCGACCTGGTAGGAGAAAGATTTTCCTTTAACCCGATTCTATCAATGAAATAAAGTTCGGTATTAATTATCTCCTCCGGCGTCCTTCCAGAGAGAACGCGTATAAGGAGAGCTATAATGCCTTTGGTAATAACAGCATCACTGTCGGCAGTATAAACAACCTTTCTGTCTTCCATCTCTGCCCTGAGCCAAACCCTCGACTGGCAGCCTTCAATCAGGTATTGCGGTTTTTTGTATTCTTCATCAACAACAGGAAGAGACTTGCTGATGTCTATAAGGTAGTTATACTTATCCAGCCAGTCCTCAAAAACCTCAAACTCATCAATGATCTCATCCTGAATTTCCGTAATTGTTTTTTCTGCCATAATCAATCAGCTAAACATTTCTTTTACTTTTTCAACTGCTTCGCAAAGACGGTCTATCTCTTTACGGGTGTTATAAAAGGCCAGTGAAGCCCTTACAGTTCCACCTATCCCGAATCTCTCCATAATGGGCTGGGCACAATGATTACCGGTGCGTACAGCTATACCATGCTTATCAATTATCATGCCGGCATCATAGGGATGTATGCCTTTAAGAACAAAGGAAAGCACACCAATTTTTTCTTTTGCCCTGCCAAAAAGATATAACCCTTCAATCTCAGAAAGACGGCGGGTTCCATATTCCAGGAGATCCTTTTCATATGCAGCGATCTCATCGAGCCCTTTCTCTTTTAAATATTCCATTGCAGCTCCCATGCCTATAGCCCCGATGTAGTTAGGTGTACCGGCTTCAAATTTAAAAGGAAGAGAGTTAAATGTTGTTTTTTCAAAACTTACCTGGTCGACCATTTCGCCACCGGTCTGGTAAGGGGGAATCTCTTCCAGAATCCCCTCTTTCCCGTACAAAACTCCAATACCGGTTGGCCCATACATTTTATGGCCGGAAAAAACATAAAAATCCGCATCCAGCTCCTGCACATCAACTCTTAAATGCTGAATGGCCTGGGCCCCGTCAATAAGAACAGGTACACCTTGACTATGAGCGATTTCAATTATCTGCTTTACCGGGTTTACGGTGCCAATTGAATTTGCAACATGGGTGACCGCAACAATGCGTGTTCTTGGAGAAAGGAGTTTCCTGTATTCCTCAAGCAGAAGTTCACCATTGTCATTCATGGGAATAACCCGGAGTTTTGCCTTTTTCCTTTCACAAAGCATCTGCCATGGAACAATATTGGCATGATGTTCAATGGCAGAGATAATGATCTCATCCCCCCTCCTGATAACTTTCTCTCCAAGAGTGTAAGCAACCAGGTTAATGCCCGCTGTAGTTCCCGGCGTGAATATTATCTCATGATCATGGCGTGCATTGATGAAATTCCGGACAGTTTCCCTGGCAGCTTCAAAATCATTTGTTGTAATATCGCTGAGATAATGAACACCCCGGTGAATATTACTGTTGGTTTCCCTGTAAACCTTATCCATCCTCTCAATAACCTTCAGTGGTTTCTGGGTGGTGGCTGCATTATCAAAGTATACAAAAGGCCTGTTGTGAACCTTACGCTGGAGAATGGGAAAATCGTTCCTTATATTATTGATATCAAAAGTCAAAATAAATTATTTTCTAAAACATCCATAAAAAAAGTTTCAAGCACAGTTATAATCATAAAAAGGAAGTTCCGCGCGGTAATACAAGATCAAAATATAACAGGTATATAAAATTACAAAATTCTATCCGCACTGCATTGCACAATTGTTGCAGCGGCTAAGTTCCCCGCGGAGCCGTTTGTTAACCAGATCGTCTATTCTCTCCTGCAAAGCCGGAACTTTAATGTTTTGAATTACCTCATGGGCAAAAGCAAACATGAGCAATAGCCGTGATTCACGATGGTTGATCCCCCTTGAACGAAGGTAAAAAAGAGCACTTTCGTCGAGTTGCCCCATAGTTGATCCGTGACTGCACTTAACATCGTCGGCATATATTTCAAGTTGCGGATGAGAATACATTTTGGCATCATCAGTCAGCAATATATTGTTATTTGACTGGTAAGCATTTGTTTTTTGTGCATCGCGCCGAACCAGTATCCGGCCGGTAAACGAACCTGAAGCATAATCATCAAGGACACCTTTATACAGCTGGTTGCTGAAACAATTGGCACTTGCATGGTCAATGTGTACAAAATTGTCAATATACTGCCCCTTATCGGACAAATACAAGCCCGTACTTTGATTTTCGGCATGTTCGCCGTTCAAAGTGACAAACAGGTTATTCCTTATAAATCCCCCATGCAGGGATATGGTGCTCGCAGAGAGCCTGGACCTGGTTTCCTGGTGACTGAAGGAGTGTGTGATCTGGGCAGAACCATTATGCTCATTTTGTATACGGGTCAGACTTACCTGAGCCCCTTCAGCGGTATAAACCTCATTTACTGAATTGGTAAGGAACCGTTGTGCAGAAAGGCTGTGATCACAAACAACAATTTTCATTTCTGAATCCTTTTCAGCAATAAAAAGGTTCCTGTGCTGGGCCATCAGGTCATTATCGGATATCATTATGTTTACAACCTGCACGGGCTTTTCAACTTTAACCCCTTTGGGAACATAAATAAATATTCCATCCTGTGCAAAAGCAGTGTTTAGAGCCACCAAACCATCCTTTGAGCCAATTGCATAGTTATTGTAATGTTTTTCTATAATATCCGGATATTTTCTGGATGCTTCGGCCAGGCTACCCGCAATAATTCCACCGGGAAGCTCTTTAATCAATTGTCCATCATTGTAATACCGCCCGTTTACCAAAAGGAGAAGATTAGTGTCAAGGTCAGGAACATCGCAATGAAAAATATCACGAATATCTATGCTCACCTTGTTTTCTCCAAACTGTTTTTCAAGGTCATTCCTGAAAACGGATTCAATATCAGCATAACGATACTCTTCGCTTCCCTTAACGGGAAAACCTAGCTGCCCTAGCCGTTTTACGGCAAAATCCCTGTGAGTATTCAACAGGGGAGCAGAATTGGCAGATATCTCATCCGCCCTGTCTCTGTACAAATTGAGAAACTGATCCGTAAGAGATTTTTTTTCAGCTATAGTACTCATATCTTTTTTTTTCTGAACTTACCATGTAATCAAAGATTAACCTCTCCCTGGCGTATCAATTCATAACCCTTCTCCTCCAGCAAAACAGCAAGTTCTTTTCCTCCTGATCTTACAATTCTGCCCCTATATAATATATGCACAAAATCGGGTACTATGTAGTCAAGCAACCGCTGGTAATGCGTAATTACAATAGTCGCACTATCAGGTGATTTAAGATTGTTAACTCCCCTGGCCACAACTTTAAGCGCATCTATATCAAGGCCGGAATCGGTCTCATCGAGAATAGCAAGTTTTGGTTCAAGCATAGCCATTTGAAAAATCTCATTCTTCTTCTTTTCCCCCCCGGAAAAGCCCTCATTTACAGATCTGTTGGTCAGGGAAGAATCAATCTCGACCAGTTCTTTTTTCTCTCTCATTTTTTTCAGAAACTCGGAAGCTGAAAGCGGTTTTTCCCCCCTGTGCTTGCGCATCTCATTAATGGCTGTTTTCATAAAGTTCACCATGCTTACACCTGGTATCTCTATGGGATACTGGAACCCGAGGAACAAACCCTCTTTGGCACGCTCTTCGGGAGACTTATCCAGAAGATTTTCCCCGTTATACATGATGCTTCCTGAATCAACACTGAAAAGATCCCTGCCTGCAAGTATAGATGCCAGGGTGCTTTTCCCGGACCCGTTAGGACCCATAATGGCATGAACTTCACCCGCTTTAACTTCCAGGCTGACTCCTTTAAGTATTTTCAGCCCCTCAATCGAAGCTACTAAGTCTTTGATAACTAACATTATATTAAATATTTGTATAATTTTTATTTGAAAAAAACTACGATAGAACAATTTTCTATTTTAATGGTCATTGCATTGGGAAATAGATGCAGCATTATCAGCCGACACTTCCTTCAAGGCTTATTTGCAGAAGCTTTTGTGCTTCTACTGCGAACTCCATTGGAAGTTTATTCAGCACCTCCTTGGCATAGCCATTTATTATAAGCCCTATGGCATCTTCCGTTGCAATTCCGCGCTGATTGCAATAAAAGATCTGATCCTCGCCTATCTTGGAGGTGGTGGCTTCATGCTCAATGATAGCGGACTGGTTACCAGATTCAATGTAAGGAAAGGTATGTGCCCCGCATTTATCACCAAGCAGAAGAGAGTCACACTGGCTGAAATTTCTTGCATTCTGAGCTCCGGGTAAAACCTTTACCAATCCCCGGTAACTGTTATTACTCACCCCTGCGCTTATACCCTTGGATACAATAATACTTTTGCTGTTCTCCCCTATGTGTATCATTTTGGTGCCGGTATCGGCCTGTTGATGATTATTGGTCACGGCAACCGAATAAAACTCTCCTGTAGTATTTTTCCCCCTTAGTATACAGCTGGGATACTTCCAGGTAATTGCAGAGCCGGTTTCAACCTGGGTCCAGGATATCTTTGAATTGTCCCCTTTACATATGCCCCGCTTGGTTACAAAATTGTAAACTCCCCCTTTCCCCTCCTTGTTACCCGGGTACCAATTCTGAACAGTTGCATATTTGACCTCTGCACTCTCCATTGCAACTATTTCAACAATGGCAGCATGCAGCTGGTTCTCATCCCGCATGGGAGCTGTGCATCCTTCCATGTAACTTACATAACTGTTATCTTCAGCCACAATCAATGTTCGCTCAAACTGCCCGGTATTTGCAGCATTGATTCTAAAATAGGTAGAGAGTTCCATCGGGCACCTGACTCCTTTGGGAATATAACAAAATGATCCGTCACTGAATACTGCAGAGTTCAATGCTGCAAAATAATTATCGGTATAGGGTACAACCGAACCCATATACTTTTTAATCAGATCGGGGTACTCTCTTACCGCTTCACTGAATGAACAAAAAATGATTCCCCGTTCGGCAAGTGTCTCCTTAAAGGTTGTCTTGACAGAAACACTGTCCATCACCGCGTCTACAGCAACTCCCGAAAGATGCTTCTGTTCCTCCAGGGGTATTCCCAGCTTATTGAAAGTTTCCAGGAGATCCGGATCAACTTCATCCAGACTGGTCAGCTTTGCCTTTTGTTTGGGGGCAGAATAATAAATCTTGTCCTGGTAATCTATTTCAGGTATATTCAAATGAGCCCATAGGGGCATTTTCATTGTTAGCCAGTGGCGATATGCCTTTAGCCTGAATTCCATCATGAATTCAGGCTCATTCTTTTTAGCCGAGATCATTCTTATTACATCCTCACTTAATCCCCTGGCAATTGAGTCCTGTTCAATATCGGTATAAAAACCATATTTATACTCACCGGAGGTTAAGTCTCCAAGTATCTGGTCCTGTTCCTTTTGCATATAAACTGATAACCTTTCATTTATTATTAAAAAAGATTGTAATACCTTTGCATTTGGCTCGCTCCAAGACTTATTCAGCGTGATAATTCCCTGCAGAGCCAGGAATGCCTTTGGAATTAATCTAAATAAGTGCAAAGTTAGTAAAAATAGTAACAAATAGTAGTGGTATTTGTTAAATACGGTATTCATTATACTGTATACTATAGCAGCAAAAAGAAACTTTTTAACTCACTGGATCATTATGAATGAAGAAGATAAAACAATTTCTGAACTGGGCGAATTCGGCCTTATCAGGCATCTCACCCAAGATATACGGCTAAAAAATCCCGGCACCCTGAAAGGGGTTGGTGATGATGCAGCAGTATTAGACTACACGGGAAAACTTGTTGTTGTTACAAGCGATATGCTCCTGGAAGGTATCCATTTCAACCTGATGTATACCCCAATGAAACATCTGGGCTACAAAGCCGTTGTATCAAATATATCGGATCTGTACGCGATGAATGCCATTCCAAAACAAATAATTGTCTCCCTGGCATTTTCAAAAAAACTCACCCTTAAACAGATTGAAAACCTGTATGCAGGAATAAAACTAGCGTGCGACAATTTTAATGTGGATCTGGCAGGAGGGGATACATCAACATCACTTACAGGTATGGCAATAAGTATAACAGCACTGGGGGAGGGTGAAAAAGAGAGGTTGGTTTACAGAAGCGGAGCAAAGAAGAACGACCTGATTTGTGTAACCGGAGATCTGGGTGCCGCTTACCTGGGATTGCAGCTTCTGGAAAGAGAAAAAAAGATTTTTCTTGAAAACCCTGAAATAGAACCCCAACTGGAAGGTTATGATTATGTTCTTCAAAGGCAGCTAAAACCTGAACCGAGAGCAGACATCATTGAATTTTTCAGGGAAAACAATGTTTCCCCTTCTGCTATGATAGATATATCTGACGGACTCTCTTCAGAAATACTGCACATCTGCAACGAATCCAAAACCGGTTGCAAGCTTTTTGCTGAGCATATACCTGTTAATCAGGAAGCTGAGAATCTTGCAGCAGAATTCAATATAACTCCAATTGTAGCAGCGCTAAATGGAGGAGAGGATTACGAATTACTTTTTACAATATCGCCGGGTGAGTTTGTAAAGATAAAGGACAACAAAAATATTAAAACAATCGGGCATATAACTGACAGGGAAAACGGACATCACCTTATAACTTCCGATGGCACATTCATCCCCCTGCAAGCTCAGGGCTGGGACACTTTCGAAAATATAACAGATAAATAATCCACCCCCGGTTTATTTTTGGTGTAAGTAAATGCAGTCCATAAAAATATGGTAAATATTTCCCGTTAATAGGCCAGCATAACAACCCTGAAAAATAAATTACAGACAGAAGGAAAAATACAGTGGAATTCCCGGTATATTCAGTTCTGGCCTTTAAAGAATAATATGGAAATGGAAGCTGGAGAAACTGGAAGGATTAAAAATCATCTTCGTCAGGTTTCCCGTTTTCCACATCATACCCTTTAATTATTCCCCTTGTGGAATTTTTAACAAAACTAACTATGTTTTCCCTCTCATCACTTACCGGAAATTCATTTACAATTCTTTCGAGTGCCTGTGAGGTATTTAAACCTTTCTGATAGAGAACCCTTAAAATATCCTGTATATTATAAATGGTATCGTTGGAAAATTTTCTTCGGCGCAAACCTATAGTGTTAACACCCACATATTGAATCGGTTCTCGGGAGGCCCGGATATAGGGAGGAATATCCTTTCTCACCTTGGATGCACCTCCAACCATACTGTGAGCACCAATCCTGCAGAACTGGTGAACCGCGGTCATCCCCCCGATGATTGCAAAATCCCCAACCTCGATCTCACCGGCAAGGCCAACACTGTTTACCAGTATGCAACCGTTGCCGATAACACAATCATGAGCAACATGAACATATGCCATCAACATGGTATTACTTCCGACCACTGTTTTACTCTTTGCAGCAGTGCCCTTGTTAATAGTCACACATTCACGAATAATTGTATTGTCGCCTATTTCGGCAATTGTTTTTTCCCCTCTATATTTCAGATCCTGCGGAATACCTGATACCACAGCGCCCGGAAATATTTTACAATTGTTCCCGATCCGGGCTCCGTCCATAATGGTTACATTAGGTCCGATCCATGTACCATCTCCTATCACTACATCCTGTGATATGGTTGAGAATGATTCAACTATAACATTTTTGCCTATTTGGGCATCCGGATGAATTTGATTAAATGCTTTTTTCATCTTATAAATATTACCTGCATTTTTTTAAGTTTTAGTCTTGACAATCTGGGCCATCATCTCTCCTTCCATAACCAGATTTTCACCAACGAATGCCTGACCAAACATATATGCTATCCCCCTGCGGAGGGGGCTCCGGTATTCAAGCTTAAAGACAAGCGTGTCACCGGGCACAACTTTGCGTTTAAATTTCACCTTATCAATTTTTAAAAAATAGGTGGAGTAATTCTCAGGATCGGGTACGGAACTAAGTACCAGGATACCACCTACCTGGGCCATCGCTTCAACCTGAATGACACCAGGCATAATAGGCTCCCCGGGAAAATGGCCAATAAAAAAGTCCTCGTTCATGGTAATATTTTTGACCCCGATAATTGTGGAATCGGTCATTGCAACGATTTTGTCAACAAACAAAAATGGCGGCCTGTGAGGCAGAATACCCATTATCTGGTTCACATTATAAAAGGGTTCAGCTTTCGGATCAAAAGCAGGAAACTGGTGCTTGGTCTCTTCCTGTCGTATTATGCTTTTGACCTTTCTTGCCAATTGGTTATTTGCATAATGTCCCGGCCGGCTGGCAACAATTTTACCTTTTAAAGGGCGCCCGATCAGGGCAAGGTCACCCAAAATATCCAAAAGTTTATGACGTGCAGGCTCATTGCTAAAATACATATCCAGATTATTCAGCACCCCTTCGGAATTTCTTTTTATCCTGGGTTTATTAAAAAGATCTGCAATACGGTCCAGCTCTTCCTGGGGTACCTCCTTATCAAGAATGACAATTGCATTTTCAAGGTCACCGCCTTTTATCAGGTTATTTTTCAGAAGAAACTCCAGTTCATGAAAAAAAACAAAAGTCCGGCAGGGTGAAATCTCATTTTCAAAATCCTGAAGTTTAGCCAGAGATGCATACTGATGACCCAGTACTTTGGAATTGTAATCAATCATGACATTAACTGAAAACTTGTCATCAGGAAAAATTATTATTTCAATACCTTTTTCATGGTCGGAATAGACAATCTTCTCCTTTATTTCATAATAATTTTTATTTGCTAGCTGTTCAATCAGTCCTGCCTCCTTCAAAGCTTTTACTACAAATTTGGAGCTGCCATCAATAATGGGTGCTTCAGGTCCGCTGATCTCCATAAGAACATTATCAATCTCCAGGCCATACAAAGCTGCCATGATATGCTCAATGGTTCCTATCCGCACACCATTTTCTTCAATCGTAGTGCCACGTGAAGTATCGGTAACAAATTCGGCTGATGCATGTATAACAGGTTTATCCTCAAGATCAATCCTTTGAAAAGCATATCCATGATTCTCCGGTGCTGGCTTAAAGGTTAAATCAACCTGCAAACCAGTATGGAGACCCTTTCCACTCAATGTAACCGGCTTTTTTATTGTTTTCTGCTTTTTAGACATTTCACTCGTATAAAATATGGTTATAAATCTATTTAACAATATAGTGCATATTCACACAACGGTTAATATGCTTTTAATCAACAGATCCTTCATGTTTACACCTTGTATTTTGTATGATCAGGTAGCATAAGGGATTAAAAGGTATAAATTGCTGGAAATTTTTATCCCGGATCGTGTAAGCGCCTGCAAGGCAGGCCTCAAGGATGCATCAGGATTTATTTACTATTTAAAAAAACCGCAATATACAAAATTTCAAATAAATATAACCGGTTAACCGAATCAGCAATCAACCGGTTAATTTGTTCTATCCTTGCATTTTAACTAAACCCGGGCGGGTTAACTATTTTTTTTCAACTCCGCAATATCATTCTCAATCTTTCTCAGTTGCTGGTATAATGCAGGTAATTTTTTAAATAAAACATAAGAACGCTGGTAACTGCCATACTTAAAAGCGGGAGAGCCCTGAATAACCTGATCATCTGCATTAATGCTGCTTGAGACACCGGATTGGGCAGCAATTTTTACTCCATCGGCAATTCTCAGATGCCCCACTATCCCTACCTGTCCGCCGATCATACACCTGGCCCCGACTTTTGCCGATCCGGCTATACCGGACTGGGCAGCAATTACTGTATGTTCTCCAACCTCAACATTATGTGCAACCTGAATAAGGTTATCCAGTTTAGCACCTGTTCGAATTATTGTTGACCCGATCATTGCCCTGTCAATGGTGGTATTTGAACCAATTTCAACATGATCTTCCAAAATAACGTTACCTGTCTGAGGAATTTTTTTATAATTTTGGTCCGTCCGGGGAGCAAATCCAAAACCATCACTCCCAATAACAGCACCGGCATGTAAAATGCATCCATTTCCGACATGACAATTCCGGTAAACTTTAACCCCGGGATGAAGCACCGTGTTATCACCAATAAAGACATTCTCACCTATAAAAACCTGTGGGTAAATTTTTACATTATTCCCAATTACACAGCCTGAAGAAATTACTGAATAGTGCCCGACATACACTCCTTCACCTGTTTTGGCGGATGGTGCAATGTATACATCCTTATCAATGCCCGAGGGAAGCGGTGTCATCTCTTCCCTGAGCTGCAGTAGACTTGCAATTGCCTGATAAGCATCTTCTACACGGATAATCGTGCACGAAACGGGTTTGACAGGCATAAAACCCTTGTTTACAAGAACAACAGATGCATCAGTCTCGTAAATATATTTTTCATATTTGGGGTTGGCAAGAAAAGATAGTGTTCCCGCTTTACCATCTTCGATCTTTGAAACATCATCAACAATAACTTCGGGATCACCTTCTACCTCACCTTTTAAGTATTCAGCTATCTGATTTGCTGTAAATTTCATAATTATTTTAGTTATTTTAAATTATTAGTTTTAGGGATCTTACCATGATGATATTATATGGTAAAAATATTGAAAATACTGTCCGGGACGATCCATGCTTTATACATCTCTTTTTGTGTTACACAGTAACTTGGGGCATCATGCTTATAATTTTATAATCAGCAAATTATTTCTACTACCCCAGGTCTTTCGGATAGCAAAGAAAATATTTTTTAACGGTTTTTGATAACACCGATACATTAAGCATATCTGAAGCTACGGAGATATCAGCAAGTACCCCGGTATTAAAAAGAATTCTGATTTTCTCATCTTCAGCACGATAGGCATAGTTGGAAATATTACCGGAATAAACAAAATATCCCGTTTCATCAAATGGGACATCATATTGAGAAGCTGCCGCCTGACGAAGTTCTGTTATTGTGTTTTGTGAAAAATCAGTTTCATTAAATTCCAGCCGGTACAATGACCTTCCTGTAAACCATCCTGAAAGTAATGAGAGAATTCTGTCTGGATGCCCGGACCAAACTTTTGCTGCACTCATTATATCATCATCATCAAGATTTACGAAATTATTTATCAGTTGCTTAACGGCAGGAGAATCGGAAAAAATATTTACAGAAGAAAAGTTAATATTGTCCTCGAGAAAAAACTTAAGATAGGGAGAAGAAAATAACTTTTCACCATTCACTACAAGTTCCCGTGCACGTTTTAAAACCATTGTAAGTAAGATTTCAGCTGCCAAAACTGTCTTATGAAAATAAACCTGCCAGTACATTAAACGCCTGGCGATTAAAAATTTCTCAATGGAGTATATACCCTTCCCCTCAACAACAAGCTGATCCTCGTAAACATTCAGCATTTTTATTATGCGGTCTGATCCGATAACTCCTTCAGTTACACCGGTATAAAAACTGTCCCGTTTAAGATAATCCAGTCGGTCCATATCCAGTTGCCCGGTCACCAGCTGATGCAAAAATCTTTTGTGATAACGGTCTGAGAAAATATCCATCGCCAAAGATAATTTCCCTCCGAATTGCCCGTTTAGTTCATTCATAAGCAGGACAGACATGTCTTCATGTGGAATTGCTGGTAAAAGTGAGGGTTCAAGTGTATGGGAAAAGGGGCCATGGCCGATATCATGAAGCAGTATAGCTATCAGTGCAGCTTCCTCTTCATGAAAGCTTACCTGGTGATTTTTTGATCTAATCACACCAATGGCCATTTCCATCAAATGCATTGCGCCAAGAGCATGCTGAAACCTGGTATGTGTGGCACCCGGGTATACTAAATTTGTCATACCCAGTTGCCTTATCCTTCTGAGTCTTTGAAAGTAACTATGTGAGATCAGATCAAAAATCAAATCCGATGAAATCCCAATGAAGCCATGAACCGGATCGTTGATAATCTTTCTCTTATTAAAATCAGGCCTCTTCAAATATTTAAATTTTATTCAACCAGGGTAACAAACAACCTGATAAATATGGAAATTTGTAATTATTTAATTTCTATCAGGTGCAAAATTAAACAAGTTTTACGATTTTTTTTTGGCATAAATACCAAAAGCACTAATTTTCAATCGTATATTTTTGTGTTTTAAAGTATTATTTTTTAATTTTGCACGTTGAATGTTGGAAGGTTATTTAAAATAGGGGACTGGAGTCCCCTATTTTAATACCAAGAGATAAACAAAATGATTGACAGGGAAATAATATCAGGGATAGTGGAGAAACAACTGGCAGGCAAGGATCTGTTTATTGTAGATATTCTGGTAGACCCGGCAAACAATATCAGGGTATTCATTGACAGTGATAAAGGGGTCACCGTAAAAGACTGTGTCGATTTAAACAGAGCACTGGAAGAAAACCTTAACCGGGATGAAGAAGACTTTCAGCTGGAAGTTTCTTCTCCGGGCCTTTCGGAACCACTGAAAGTTATGCAACAATACCGGAAAAATATCGGGCGTGACATTGAAGTGATTACGAAAGAGGGACAAAAGCACGAAGGCAGGTTAATTGAATTAACCTCTGACGGGCTGATAATGGAAGAAACCATTAAGGTAAAAAGTGAGAATAAAAAGCGTCCGGAAACCAGAACTGTAAAAACTAATTTTGACTTTGATTTTATTAGCTCAACAAAGGTTTTGATATCATATAAATAACTGGATAAAGTTTTAAAAGATGGAAAATTTGAATTTCACAGAACCGTTTTCTGAGTTCAAGGAATTGAAAAGTATAGACCGCGCCACGATGATGAGCGTGCTTGAGGATGTGTTCAGAAGCATGCTGATTAAATATTACGGAACTGACGAGAATTTTGATATTATTATAAATATAGACAAGGGTGATTTCGAAATATGGAGAAACAGGGAAGTAGTTGAAGACGATGACCTGGAGGACCCAAATTTACAGATTACCCTTTCGGAAGCAAAGAAAATTGATCCCGATTATGAAATGGGAGAGGAAGTGACTGATGAGGTAAAACTTGCTGATTTTGGTCGCAGGGCTATACTGGCACTAAGGCAGAATCTCACATCAAGGATCATGGAGCTGGAAAAGAATAATGTGTATCTTAAATATAAGGACCGAATAGGCGAGATTGTAACAGGTGACGTTTATCAGGTTTGGAAAAGGGAGATATTGGTTATTGATGATGAAGGCAATGAACTTATACTGCCGAGAGCAGAGCAGATACCCACTGATTATTTCCGGAAAGGAGATACTTTAAGGGCAATTGTTATGAAGGTTGAAATGAAAAACAATGTCCCTCTCATAATTCTTTCAAGGACATCTCCTGTGTTTCTGGAAAGGCTTTTTGAACTTGAAGTGCCGGAAATATATGATGGTCTGATTACAATAAAGAAGATTGTACGGGTGCCGGGAGAAAGAGCAAAGATTGCAGTTGAATCCTACGATGACCGTATAGATCCGGTTGGGGCCTGTGTTGGCATGAAAGGTTCCAGGATACATGGAATTGTACGGGAACTCAAAAATGAGAATATCGATGTTATTAACTTCACCACCAACACACAACTTTATATCTCAAGATCATTGAGCCCGGCCAGGATTACCTCAATTAAAATTATTGAAGAAGAAAAGAAGGCTGAAGTTTTTCTCAAACCCAATGAAGTATCCCTGGCAATTGGAAAGGGAGGACTAAACATCAAGCTTGCAGGACAGCTCACCGGTTACGAGATAGATGTATTTAGGGATACCGAAAGCGAAGATGATGAAGATGTTAATCTTGATGAGTTCAGTGATGAAATTGAAGCCTGGGTAATTGAGGAATTGAAAGCAGTTGGCTGTGATACAGCAAAGAGCGTTCTTGAACTTTCGATTGAAGATCTGGTAAAAAGGACTGATCTGGAAGAAGAAACAATCCGGGAAGTTCTGAAGGTTCTCAAGGCTGAATTCGAATAGTTTTCAAAATACATATAACCATCCCTTCGGGGATTTTAAAAAATCGGGAATTTACAGTATGTCAGATGTGTTTAAAACAAAGAGACTTAGTAAAGTAGCAAGAGAATTTAATCTGGGAATTAGCACCATTGTGGATTTTCTCCGGAAAAAGGGACATGATATTGATGCAAATCCCAACACAAAGGTCTCTGAGGAACAATATAATATGCTTCTCAAAGAATATAGCTCTGAAATAAATGTTAAAAAGGAATCTGAGAAAATCAGCCTTAGAATTGCCCGCGAAAAAAAGGAATCTGTTTCAATTACTGATGAAGAAAAAGAGGAACCCTCTGTGCAGGATGAATCTGATATTGCCGGAGTTGAAGATGAAGTTTTAATAAAAGATACGCAAGCAAAAAAACCTTCTCAACCAGAGCGGCCCAAAACAGTTTCAAAAACAAAAGAAGCTGCAGCTAAGACCGGGGAAGAAGAAAAGCCGGAGAAAAAAGAACCTGCAATCCAGGAAGAAACCAAAAAAATAGCGGCCGAACAGGAACCCGCCGCAGAAAAAAAAGAAGAAAAAGAGACCCAGGCACCAGGCTTAAAGATTGTGGGCAATATTGACCTGGATGCACTGACCAAAAAGAGCCGCACGGCAAAAAAAGAAAAAGAGCCTTCATCCAAAGATCCTGAAAAGGAGAAGACCGCTGAAAAACCGGCTGAAGAAACAGCTGAAAAACCGGTTGAAAAAACAGCTGAAGAACCGGCTGAGGAAACAACTGCAAAGCAGGTTGAAGAAAAAGCTGAAGAACCGGCTGAAGAAAAAGCTGAAAAACCAGCTGAAGAAAAAGCTGAAAAACCAGCTGAAGAAAAAGCTGAAAAACCGGCTGAGGAAACAGCTGAAAAACCAGCTGAGGAAACAGCTGAAAAACCGGCTAAGGAAACAGCTGCAAAGCAGGTTGAAGAAAAAGCTGAAGAAGCTCCTGAAAAACCAATAGGGGAGTCCGGGGAGATAAAGCTCGCTGATGATTTTGTTTTTAAACATAAAGTAAAAAAGCTTGCCGGTCCTACCGTAGTTGGAAGGATTGATCTTCCTGAACAAGAAAAGAAAAAACCTGTTGCCTCTTCAAGCGATTCAGAACGAAACAAGAAAAAGAAAAGAAAACGAATCCGCAAAGAAGCGCAAAAACCATCTGCCGAATCAAAAGAAATATCAGCAGGTAAGCAAAGTGTGAAACAACCTGCTACTGAGCAGCAAAAATCAAAAGTCCGGAAAAGTAAAAAAAGACCTGTAAGGCACGAAATAAGTGATGAAGATGTGCAGAAACAAATAAAAGATACTTTATCCAGACTTACTACCAAGGGTAAGTCCAAAGGAGCAAAATACAGGCGGGACAAACGCGAATTGCTTAGTCAGAAGCATCAGGATGAGACTGAAAAACAGGAACAGGAGAAAAAAATTCTCAAGGTTACTGAATTTGTTACTGTCAATGAACTGGCCACGATGATGGATGTATCTGTAACTGATATTATCTCTTCATGTATGAGCCTGGGTCTGTTCGTGTCAATAAATCAACGCCTTGATGCCGAAACCATAGCACTGGTTGCAGAGGAATATGATTATCAGACAGAATTTGTAAGTATTGACCTCCAGGAAACAATAGCAGAAGCAGATGAGATTGAAGATGAAAGCCTGCTAACCGAACGTCCCCCGATTGTTACAGTAATGGGGCATGTTGATCATGGTAAAACCTCATTATTGGACTTCATACGTCATGCCAATGTTATTGCAGGGGAAGCAGGTTCAATTACACAGCATATCGGGGCTTACAGTGTTGAGCTCGACAATGGGAAGACAATAACCTTTCTTGATACCCCGGGCCATGAGGCATTTACAGCTATGAGAGCAAGAGGGGCAAAAATAACTGATATTGCAATAATAGTAATAGCTGCCGACGACAGCGTTATGCCCCAGACCGTAGAAGCAATAAACCATGCACATGCTGCCGGAGTACCCATAGTATTTGCAATTAATAAAATAGACAAGCCGGGAGCAAATACTGACAAGATTAAAGAGCAACTTGCAAACATGAATTTCATGACTGAGGATTGGGGTGGTAAATACCAGTCTCAGGAAATATCAGCAAAAAACGGGATAAATATTGAGGAACTACTGGAAAAAGTTTTGCTGGAGGCAGAAATTCTTGAACTTAAAGCCAATGCCCAGAAAAAAGCCTCCGGGACAGTAGTGGAGTCAGAGCTTGACAAGGGACGGGGCTACATAACAACTTTACTGGTTCAGACGGGAACACTTAAGCTGGGCGATATTGTGCTTGCCGGAGTAAATTATGGCCATGTAAAAGCCATCCAAAATGAGCGCGGCAAAGCTATTACTGAAGTCGGACCGGCAACACCTGCGTTGATCCTTGGACTCAATGGGGCGCCCCAGGCAGGGGACAATTTCAACGTGATGTCGAGTGATAAAGAAGCCAGGGATATTGCCAACAAGAGAGAACAGCTGCAACGCGAACAGGGATTACGTACCCATAAACATATTACCCTTGATGAAATTGGCCGGCGCATCGCCATTGGTAATTTCCAGGAACTTAATATCATTATAAAAGGTGATGTGGATGGATCAGTCGAGGCTTTATCCGATTCCCTTATTAAACTCTCTACTGAAGAGATTCAGGTGAGAATAATCCATAAAGCTGTCGGACAAATCTCGGAATCAGACATACTTCTTGCTGCTGCTTCCAATGCCATTGTCGTGGGTTTCCAGGTCAGGCCCTCTATGGCTGCCAGGAAACTTGCAGAAAAAGAAGAGATAGATATCAGGCTTTATTCCATTATCTACGATGCAATTAATGAGATTAGATCGGCCATGGAAGGAATGCTGTCGCCTGAAATAAAAGAAGAGGTGGTAGCCACACTGGAAGTCAGAGAAACCTTTAAAATAACAAAGGTCGGTACCATAGCAGGCTGTTTCGTAAAAGATGGAAAGATACACCGAAATACCAGAATTCGCCTTATAAGAGATGGCATAGTCATTTACACGGGAGAACTTGGATCTCTCAAAAGATTTAAAGATGATGTAAAGGAGGTGAATTCAGGATACGAATGTGGCCTCAATATTGCCAAATACAATGATATAAAGGTTGGAGATATCATAGAAGGCTTCCGGGAAGTCGAGTATAAAAAGACACTCTGATACCAGGGGAAAAATTAAACCTTATTAAAGTATGCTCTCAGGTTTCAACAAGAGCCTTATAATCTTCTGCTGTGAGCAAACCGTCAAGCTGAGAAGGATCTGATATTTTAATCTTTATAATCCATCCATCACCATAAGGATCTTTATTAACTATATCAGGGGTGTCCTCCAGTTTAGGATTAACATCTGTAATCTCTCCCGCAACAGGCATAAACAAATCAGAAACTGTCTTTACAGCTTCAATAGTGCCAAATATTTCGTCCTTATCCAGTGACTCGCCCCGGGTTTCTATTTCAATGAATACTATATCGCCCAGCTCACCCTGAGCAAAATCTGTAATTCCTACAGTTGCTTCACCGGATTCATGGCGAACCCATTCATGGTCTTTTGTGTACTTTAATTCATTAGGAATACTCATAATAATAATATTTTGATGATGTAATTTGAATTTTGTCAATTACCCAAAATTAAGGATTTTTTAACTAATACACCAAAATAAAATACTATTGAATAAGAGTAAATCTCAAACTGAACCCAAAGCTGGTATTGGTTATTGGGTAGGAAAGACTTACAATAGGCCTGTTTATAACACGATCAAAAAACACCCTGATATCAAAACGGTTACTTATAACATAATCGGCCGATGAATTGATCGATATAACAGTTTGTCCTGCTGTTGGCTGCACACCCTCTTCAGCAAGTCTCCTTACAATTGTAAGATTCTCCCTTATAGAAAGATCAGCCCTGACATTAAGGTCACTTCTCAATTCCCTCTGTGTGCCTCCAGAGCGGTAAATAATCTGGAGGTCCCTGAACCGGTAGCCCAGTCCAAAAATAATTTCCTCACTCTGGATTTCGGATATCTGGTTGTTTGCAAAACTCAGCGAGACTGTCCGGGATTTTCTCAGCTCAGCTCTGGAAGTCAGGTCATTATTCCATGTAATATCCAGGTTTATTAAGGGATTAAACTGTTCACTTATAGCAACTGATGATATATCATACTCGGGAATGAAATTACCCCTCACATTATCCCGCACGAACCTGTAAGCATCCTCTCCCCCGGCATAACTAAGGTTGGTCATATAATTAGACATACTGTAGGTTGAACGATAAGAATGATTAATATTTGCTGTTCGCATAATCCGGTTAAGTAATGGTACCCGTGAAAGACCATCATATACAATTCTCCAGTTGGGCATAGGTATAAGGGGAAATGTATTTAAGGTTACCCTTTGAGGATCCATTCCGCCATAGGCAGCCATAAATGCGGGCATTAATACATCCTGTGAAAGTCCATCAAAACCGTCAGGAAAACCATCCTCATCCAACTCTCCCGGATTGTAATCTGCCGGAAGCCGCCTTTCTTCAACAAGTCTGCCGGCAATTACACTCCTGAATCTGGTAAAGTCCTCATAAGCCTTGGAATAATAAGAATTTTCTCCGGCCGGTCTTTCAAAAGCGGTTCTCCAGGATATAAAAGTCATATTGAAATTTCCGGTATTTATTTTGTTGCTTGCATTAAAATTTCCAAACCTGTCAGCATAATAATATTCCTGCATATTTTCCACAAAAGTTCGACTTGCAGAAACATCAATACGTAATCCGGAAATTGGCTCAATGGTGCTCCTTAGATTAAAAGTATTACTATGGCTCATCATAAAAGGTTCATTAAGGGTAGTATCCGTGGTCATCCATCCTCTTCTTATAGATTTTCGGGCAAAATCAGGGTCCTGGTAACCAAAAACAAAGGGAAATCCCGGAGCAATAGCATCATTGTGTGCCCGGGTACCAAGCCAGTCGGTTTGTGGCAAATATCCGTGCATTATTGTACCGTCTGTATGTGAATAGGATAACCCAATATTCCGGACTGACATAACAAGCCTGGAAGAATATTCAGCAAGTTTACTTAAAAGAGTTTCCCGAACCTCAACATTTCCTTCAACCATGATGGTTGCACCTTCTATATCTCTATCGGCAGTGAAAGTAATCCTTCTATCATTAATAATCTCGGTTCTGCCCCTCACGGGCCTTCCCTGATTATCCAACACCCTGATAACCACCTCCTCAGTGTTCAGGTTATGATTAACAGTATATGCTTCCCCGGCAGTAATATTAATATTGCTGCCTTCATGCCTCACCCGCCTGAACTGGGGTTGAGCAGACTGAACAGGCTGGCCGGAGGTCCTGCTCCGTATCTGGCGGTCTTTTTGATTAATCCTTTCCAGGTATCCGATTTTATTATAAAGATTAACCAGATTAAACTGTGAGTTCAACTGTGTAGTATTACTGTTTTCAATAACATTGCCCAGATTGATGTTTACTGAATCAGGCAATATCATACCTGCATCCCAGCCATAAGAGGCATTATACCTTGCAGTAATATTGACCCAGTTAAAAACCGGTATCTTATTAATAGGGACGTTGTATGTTAAATTGGCAGAATGATAGTACTGAGTGGTGCGTCCCAGGTTACGCAGATTTATTAAAACTGAATCTTTCCACTGCTGGTAACCACCGGGATCCCTGTACCGGTCTACTATACCTTCGGGCTCATCTATGCGGGCGGTGTTAGTGGCGGAAAACTCAAAACGCAGTTGCCTGGTAAGATCAAACCTGAGATCATAAAACCTGTTCCAGCGAAAATCCTTTTGGTGGGTTGGTGTGATAATAAAACCGGGATTATTAACATTTCTGAGCTGGGTGGCATGATAATACCGGTCCAGATCTGTTCTGAAGGAAAGGTAGGAGGGAGAATAATAAAAATTAAAATCCCTCAGCAGTCTTAATGCGGGAGAACTAAAAATATTCCAGTTACTAAATGGTGTTACATTCTGGGGCTGGGCAGTATAGCTGTAATTGAGCCCGCCACGGAAATTACGTTGAACCCGGTAGTCCGTATTTATATTTCTTCCATACATCTCACTAAATGAATAGTTCAGAGACCAGTTGCTGATATTGTAAAACCTTGGTTTATCAGTATCTCTGGCAAACTGCACATTTGTAAAATTCAGACTCCTCCTCCGGGTATAATCCTGTGCGATATCCCTAATTGAATCTCTCTCTCTTCTGGTCTGAGCAGCATCAAGGGCATCCCTGAGGGGAACATCCGGATCAAGGGGATTATATTTTGGATTTATAAAACCCTCTGAATATCCTAAATACAAAGGAATCCGGACACCTGAATCTTCAGGAAAAAATTTACCGAGTTCAAGGTTGGATGAAATATCATATTGATTAATCTGCTCCTGCATTCTTTCGTTTACTTTTTTCTCGATACTCCCAAATCCGGACTGACTGGTAGCTCCTGCAAAAGTAAAATTACCAAGATCAGCCAGCCTTGCACTGAACCGGGCGTTGGCAGCCCATCCACTTTCATCATTAAAATTGGAGAGGCGAAGCTCATTTACCCATATCTCACCTGATTTGGTTAACCCGTCATCACCCGGCCGTGGGTTGGATTGGCGGCCGGGATTACGTATACCTATCATCATGGTACGCACATAACTCAGGTTGGGATTACCGACTACCGACATTCGATTATCACCGTCCATCTGCGAAAAAACAGTTGAAACGTTAATACCAGTTCCGGGATTTTGCATTTGCAGATTCCTTTCCTGCTTTAACTGCTGAAAAATATCAAGTTCAATATCCAGCCTGTTTTCATCGGGCCACACTATAAGCCTGTCGCTCTCCCTGTTGTTGTCGTAACGTCCTGAAGGGGTAACTTTTAAAGGTATCTCATATTCATAATAGTTATTTCTGTAATCTGTCCCAAGCCTGATAAACATGGTAAGATCACCATCACCGAGATTTTCCCCGGTCAGGGCAGCCGCATGTACTTCCATCTGAATTCTCTTATATTGCCTGATGTCAAGATTAAGATTTTTAAAAGCAGCTCTTGCATCCCCATCCTCAAGGTTTTCAACCTTCAGCAGCATGGATTGCTCATTGAGCTGCTGCAGCTGTGGATTGGTAGGATCAATAACCCTGTCAATGCCTGGTGGCAGGACATAATTAACGGGTGTCTTGCTTGCATTTTCTTCTATATTTACAGAAGAAATATCAAATAATCCACCCTCCGGTTCCGGATGTGCCAGGCCTTCCTGCCCTTCCATCAGTGAAAGATTGTATTTTCTCCACTCACTTCTTACAAGATCAAGTTTGGCAAATCTCATAATTACAGGTTCTTCAAAACCTTTAAGGAACATGCGCATAAAACGTATTGATTTGAAATCCTGTATAGGACCCACTGACCTTTCATATTCAGATAACGGTATTTTGAACTGGTACCAGTTTACAGAAGATTGTTCACCATTGGGGAAATTTACTGTAGTACGAACTGAATCTACAACATAGTTATGCCCCACACGCATATCTTCCGGTCTAATACTTACCCTGTACTGATAATATGCTTCTGACTTATTGAGTGTATTGTCCCGGTTAAGATCTTCGGTATTTGGCAGAGTAGTAGCAGATGTTGGAAACCTTTCGGGCGACTGTTCTGATGTAGGCGAGTTCCCTTCCATACCATTATAATATTTATACCTCTCCAGAATATCAGCCTCCTGATCATCCCATTCCCTGCCCCTGAAATATCTGTAATTATCACTGGAGGGATCTTCCCAAGAACTAAGCCATGCAGGTGAATCCTGTCCAAAAAGCTGGGCAATCTCATCAAGATAGTCTGAAAAAAAGGAACGTTCATCAACAGTGCGTAAACCATTCAGTCCGACATCCTGAAATTCACGGGCCTGCGGATTATTGTCAAAGGCATTTACAAGCGACTGCTGGGTTGGTACCCGCCCCCAGACGGTTGTGTCAACATCTGTAACCTCTTCACTGATTGGCAAACCATTTTCAAAGCTCTTGCGGCCGTCTTTCAGAATATCTTCCGAAACATTCCCAAGGTTAATGTAAAAGTCCCCGCCGCCGTATTCAGCTGCATGCTCAATAAAAGGATCCATAAGCCAAAACTCTACATACTCAATATTTGCTGCCTCGAAGTCTGTAGTTGAAAGCGCCCGCATTATACCTCCCCAGCGGCTGCCGGGATTCATCAACCTGCCGCTGGCATCGATGCCTGCAGAGTATTCGGTAGGCGCTACATCATAGTTATACGGGCCCTTCTCCCAGGGATAATAGTTTAAATTCAAAACGGGAATATTCGTCGGAATGCCGCTGGGGGTCTCCCTTGCAGGAAAAAGTTCCCTTTCAAAAACCTCCCTGACAAAATGACTGGATTGCAACTCAGGGTTATTCTTTATATGATCAGGTGTAGCAGAAGTATTCCGTAAAAAGAGCGGATCAATCACGTACCAGGCCATAAGGGCCCGGTTAAATCCATATGCGAGATCATTGGAGAGGGCTGCTTCAGGAAAAAGAGGCTGTCCCTCCGGAGTGCTTGAAATAACCCATGCACTGGGAGTTTTAAGATCTATAGTGGTAGTTGTTGCCTCAAAATCGTCAATATAGGATACCCCTGCCCTGCCTAATGCCCGGGAATGTCCTGGTACCAGGTGTGCAAATTCACCCTGGAATGATATACTGGAAACTTCGTTTGTTTGTATAAACGGTAACCTGTCGACCATACTGGTCAAAAACCTGGACTCTCTGTGGTAGGAGGTGTTCACGCCCCAGATCGTATTGGATATAGGTTCGTTACCAAAACTTACCTTTTGGGTGAGTGGTCGCTCTGTAAGATTGAGAATAGTAGCCCCCACATTGAAATTGTCGGTGACACGGTAATCAAGATGTGTTCCCACAAGGGTTTTTGTCTGTATATCAAAAAGCTCCTGACTTTCAAGTGATATCCTTATTGGCGTGCCGGATTCGAGCAGGCCCTCGTTAATTATCTGTACTCTCCCTAAAGAATAATCAACCGTATAGTCTACATTCTCCGTTAACTGTACACCACCGGCAGTAACATTTACAGACCCCCTTGGAACGTTCATTGCATTCAAGGGGATCTCAGAACCTGTTGAGGACTGGTACGTGCCGGAAAGCATAAATTTGTTCTTTTCTGCAACCTGCCGTGCCCTGGTCCTGGTGGAATCATAAAGTTCCTGGAATACAAATCTTTCAGCCAGGGCATCATCACCAAATTTTCTTCTCAGGTGAGAACCAAAAGGCTCCAGCACGGGAAAAATAATGCGCCCGTTATCTGAATTGATAGTTACACCTTCAATAAAGTCAAATGAACCGTCAGGATAAGGATCAAGCTGTGAGTTCAGATTATCCAGATTCATGACCCGTAACAGCTGCTGGTCCTGTATCTGTCCTGCGGGAATATAATTTAAAGCACTACCTGTCTGATCATCGTTATACAGTATATCCAATACAAAATTACTCCGGTTTACCTGCCATGCCCCGATTGAGTAAATATTTTTCATCATAAGATCCCAAGTCGGCATTCTGGGGGTAAGATTTGTGCCTTTTACAAGTTTAACAATAAGAGCTTCGGGTGCCGTTATACCCTCACTGGAAAACTCACCAACCCTGAATGTCTCCCCTCCCATCGTATATTCAAATGCTACTGCCAAAACCTCATCAGCATTTAGTGCTGTATTAAGTGATATATATCCAAGCCTTGTATTAACCCTGTAATCACGGGAAGAAAGTTTTCTCGCATTCTCAATTTCTTCATAATCCTGTCCTACCATAAAATCAGGGGCAAGAGGCTGAAGTGTTGTATTCACCTGGTTTATATTTCTTATCCCCCCGTAGCTGGTTGTCATTAATTCATACAGGTTGTTAAGTGAGTTCCTCGGCTGATTCCCACGTTGTAATGGATCTTGTGTGAACAAATCTCCTGAAAATATATTATCACGATTCTCTGCCAGATCCATAAAAGCAATGATGTTTCTGGAGTTATCAAAATTATTCGTCTTATTGGTTACCCACACTTCAACTCTTGTAATATTAATACCTGAACTGATCACAGGCAGGTTACGCAGTGAAGCCTCATAAGTATCCCTGAAATAATGCGAAAGAAAGAAATGCCTGTTGGCATCGTACTCATCAGCATAAACATTAAATTCCTGTGTCTGGGCACCTCCCCGTACTTCAATGACTGAAGATTTTCCTTTCTGCTGAGAAAAGACGCTGGTAACCGTCAGGTTTCCAAACTGCAATTCAGTTTTCAGGCCAAACAGGCTCTGGCTTCCTGTAATAAGTGACCCTGGCAGGGGCAATGTAACATTTCCTGCCTCTATCCTTTTAATAATCTCATCCTCGCTCCCGGAATATTCAAGTTTTGTCTGATTCTCAAATTCAAACATGGCCTCAGTGTTATAATTAATCCCCAGCCTGACCCGGTCGCCTATTGTACCGGCAACATTCATCTGTATCTTTTCCTGGAAATCAAATGTCGTTACACTTCTTAACTCCTCCTGTATATCGGGTCTTTCATTTTTCACTGTATTAATACCAAAAATAAGTTCAGCCGATCCCTGCGGCTGAATATTAACAACATCGCTCCCAAAAATCATATCAATAGCATCTCCCCCTATTGTCAGTCCTGGTAGGAATTCAGTTCTCGCATCCTCCGCCTGCCCCCGGGACCGCTGCTGCCAGTATTCACTCATAGACCTCTCCATTTTGTAGGAACGGTATTCCTGAAAAGTCATAATCCCGGGATGCCCGATTTCAATCTGACCAAACTTTTGGCGAAAAAGGTAAGAATTTGTATTACCATCATACTCAGTTGTCAGCCTGAAATTATGAGGTAAAAGATGTATTGATAATGGTGATGAGGCGCTTGTTTTGAAAGAGTTGCCGGAAGGGGGGTCAGCTATTGCTGGGTTCTCAGTATAAGGTGTGGTTTCATTTTCAATCTGGAATATCTCCGAAAATTGATCAAAATCCTGAGATCTGGTTGCACTGCCCGGAGTTAAAATAAATACCCAAAACAATAATCCCCAATAAGATGCGCTGGAATATTTTGATGCGTTATCCAATAGAAAAACCAATAAGTTAAGTATCTAGAGTTTCTTTAAGGCTTTCTTTATCAGATCCTCTACCGTCGTATCCTCTTCCTCAGATAGTAATTGGCTTATTACCTTCTCAACTGCATTCTTGGGGAATCCGAGCATTATTAAAGCAGATAACGATTCTTCCCTTATAGTATTGCCTGAAGCAGTAAATATTTCTTCACTTCCGTAAAGTTTACTTACTTTCTCTTTAAGATCCAGAATTATCCTCTGAGCAGATTTGAGACCGATACCTTTTACACTTTGCAAAACTTCGGCATTGCCTCCTGCAATGGCTTTATGTATTTCAACGGGTGATAATGATGATAACATAACCCTTGCAGTGTTGGCGCCTATACCTGAGACAGTGATCAGTAACCTGAAAAGCTCTCTCTCTTGCTTATCTGCAAAACCAAAAAGCAAATGTGCATCTTCTCTGATAACCTGGCATATAAATATACGTGAAGAGGGTTTGCCGCTAAGCAGGGAATAAGTATTAAGCGATATATTTACAAAATAACCCTTACCTTCGTTATCTATTACAAGATGCGCCGGAGTGAGCTCAATAATATTACCGGAGATATATTCATACATTGTTGTGGAAGTTATTAAAACTATTAAAAATAATCAGGGCCAAAAGATGCTCATAATGTGTCAAAAATAATAAATCATTACGAACAACCTAAATGCAAATCTTTGAAAATACAGAAATCGCTTTTAAACACAGAAGTGATAAAGAACTGAAAAAAGCCGCTATACTTTTCAGATATATGAAAAATCCGGTCATTGTAAAAATAGCCGGAATATTGGCAAATTTGGGCATCCGGTTCAATTTGCCGGTTAAATGGCTGGTTAAACCAACAATATTCGATCATTTCTGCGGTGGAGAAAGGCTTGAAGAATCCCGGGAACTGATTAATTTTATGGCAAAATTCAATGTCCGCTGCGTACTTGACTATGCAGCTGAAAACCAGAAATCGGAAGATGAAATACAAGCTGTTATAAATGAAATAATCAGAACCATGGATTTTGCTGTAAATAATCCTTCTGTTCCCTTTTCCGTATTCAAGCCTTCAGCTCTTGCACCGGTTCAGATTCTGGCAAATGCCGGTTCAGGCGAAATCTCTGCAACCCGGCATTTACCGGAAATAGAAAAATTCAGGAACAATGTTAAAACACTTTGCCAGGCTGCCTTTGAAAGAGGGATACCGGTTATGATTGATGCGGAAGAAAGCCATTATCAGGATATTGTAGACAAAGTTGCCATTGAAATGATGGAGTTGTATAACAAAGAGAAAGCAATTGTTTTCAATACAATACAAATGTACAGACACGACAGGCTGAATTTTCTTAAAGATTGCCTGGGATTTTCTCAACAGAAGAATTATCATCTTGGTTTAAAAATAGTCAGGGGTGCCTATATGGATCAGGAAAGGGCACGTGCCCGTAAAATGGGATATCCCTCTCCTGTTTACGCGGACAAACAAAGCACGGACAATGCCTTTAACTCGGCTATATCACTTTGTCTTGAAAACATTGGCAATACAAGTCTTTTTGTTGGCACTCACAACGAGGAAAGTCTTCTGTTTCTGACAGACAAAATGAATGAATATAATCTGAAAAAAGATGATCAGCGCATATACATCTCTCAATTGCAGGGTATGAGTGATCATATCAGTTTTAATATGGCACATGAGTCATACAATGTGGCCAAATATCTTCCGTATGGTCCGTTCCAATACCTGCTTCCTTATCTTATCAGAAGAGTTGAGGAAAACAAATCGGTTACGGGTCAGGCAGGAAGGGAACTGCAATTTATCAGCAGAGAAATCATAAGAAGGAAATCATTAATAAACAAAAAACAATGACAATAGACAATCAAAAACAGGCAGTTAATCTAAGAATACAGAAATCCATCGCACTTCTGATATTGATAATTGCATTGGGATTAATATATTTTGCAAATATATTGCCTCACAGCATATACGGATTAAACAGAAATGAGATTGCGGTTTTAATCCTGGTAATATTTGTTTCGTTTTTCATTTTACATTACCTTAGAAATCATAATTATATATATTACTCAGATACCGGCAATAAATTGATATTGCGATATTTTTCACTTCGCCCGTTTGAAGAAAAAAAAAATGCCATTGAATTCAATAAGAATGAATTGCACAATTTTGAAATAAAAAAAACTATGCCCGGTATCAATAAAAGCATAATTATTTACAGAAAAACAACCAAGGGGATAGCCAAATATCCTCCTGTAAGCCTTACAGCACTCAGTAAGACTGATCAGGAAAAAATGATGGCCTCACTGCAAAGGCTGATCATGGCAAACCAGGCAGGGGCATAAAAAAATATTACATAGCCATTCTCTATCCGGGTCTTTTTGTGTGTTTTGGTAAATGGATCACCCATGAGAAAAGTCATTGATCTCCATGAGGAAAATCATAAGCCAGGGGAATAGTTTTAATTTATTTTTGTATATACCTTAAAGGTTTTGCACATAAACCCAAAGATCATTTAAAACATACCATCATGAATGTAGACAAATTATTGATTGAGCTCGAAAAAAAGCATTCCGGTGAATCTGAATACCTTCAGGCAGTTGGCGAAGTACTTGAATCAATTGAGGATATATATAATCAGAATCCTCAGTTTGAATCGGCAGCCATAATTGAACGGCTCATTGAACCTGACAGGGTTCTTACCTTTAAGGTTGCCTGGGTGGATGATCAGGGTCAGGCACATGTCAATATTGGCTACAGGGTACAGTTCAACAATGCTATTGGTCCGTATAAAGGAGGACTTCGCTTTCACCCCAGCGTGAACCTGAGTATCTTAAAATTTCTAGGGTTTGAACAGACCTTTAAAAATTCACTGACAACACTCCCCATGGGTGGAGCAAAGGGGGGATCAGATTTTAATCCGAAAGGTAAATCAAATGCAGAGATAATGCGGTTCTGCCAGGCTTATATGCTTGAATTATGGAAAATAATTGGCCCCGACACTGATATACCTGCAGGCGACATAGGAGTTGGAGGCAAGGAGATAGGTTACATGTACGGAATATATAAAAAACTTTCCAGCGAACATAACGGCGTTCTCACAGGTAAAGGGAGAAACTGGGGAGGCAGCCTGATCAGGCCGGAAGCAACCGGTTTTGGTACTGTTTTTTTTGCTGAAGAGATGCTAAAAACCAAAAATGAATCATTTAAAGGCAAAATTGTGAACGTTTCAGGATTTGGGAATGTGGCCTGGGGAGCAATAAAAAAGGCAACCGAACTGGGAGCCAGGGTTATGACCATCTCCGGCCCCGATGGTTATATATATGATCCGGATGGTATTTCCGGGGAAAAAATAGATTACCTGATGGAATTAAGGGCATCAAATCAGGATATTGCAAAACCATATTCATATGAGTTCCCTGATGCCCAGTTCCATGAAGGTAAACGCCCCTGGGAGGCAAAGTGTGATATAGCTCTTCCATGCGCCACACAAAATGAGCTTGATGAGACAGATGCAAAAATGCTTGTTCAAAATGGATGTATCTGCATTTCTGAAGGAGCCAACATGCCTTCAACACCCGAAGCAATTGAAATATTTCTTGAAAACAAAATTCTTTACGGTCCGGGTAAAGCCGCAAACGCCGGAGGTGTATCTACTTCGGGACTTGAACAAACACAGAATGCAATGAAGCTGAGCTGGACAGCAGAGGAAGTTGAAGAGAAGCTCAACCTTATAATGAAAAACATTCATGAGTCCTGCGTAAAATATGGTAAAGAGCCTGATGGATATGTAAATTATATGAAAGGGGCAAATATCGCCGGTTTTATGAAAGTGGCAAATGCCATGCTGGATCAGGGAGTTATTTAAAATAATTAGCTGTAAATGAGTGCAAAATTAAAGGGGGCTATGCCCCCTTTTTCAATGTTACTTTCATCATAAAACCCTCCTAAACAAGATGTTCCACCTACCTTAACTTTCAGGTCCGCAAAAAAGCTGACAGATATACCCCAGAAAAAACAATTTCAGGGGAAATACATATTCAGAATTTTTGTATATTTAGTTAAAGTCATTAATAAATAACAAATGGCAAACTTTAACGATCCGGCTCTTAAATATAAAATAGCAATCAATCTGATTCCGGGTGTAGGCGGGGTACTTGCTAAAAAACTTATTGAATATACAGGAAGCCCGGAAGAAGTATTTAAATCAGGCAAGTATCTGCTGGAAAAAATTCCGGGCATAGGAAAAACACTGGCAGAGAGCATTACAAACCACACAATAATTATTAAGGCGGAAAAGGAGATTGGTTTTTTGTCAAAATATGGGATCAAAGCACTGTACTATCTTGATGATGACTACCCTCAGAGATTAAAAGAGTGTCCTGATTCTCCTGTTATTTTGTACTTTAAAGGAAATACTGAGCTTGACAGTGCAAAAGCTCTGAGCATTGTAGGAACAAGAAATGCGAGCAGCTACGGATTGGATTACTGTCGCAATCTTGTATCAGAAATTGCTGCCCGGGGCCACAATCCACTTATTATTAGCGGATTGGCTTACGGAATAGACATTTGCGCGCACAAGGCAGCACTGGATCAGGGATTGCAAACAGTAGCAGCACTGGCACACGGCCTATCTACAATCTATCCGTCCGCACACCGTAATATTGCCCAAAAAATCATAGGCCAGGGAGCACTGGTGACTGACTTCGCCAGCAGTGCGCTTCCCGAAAGGGGCAGTTTCATCAGGCGAAACCGCATAATAGCAGGTCTTGCAGAAGCAGTAATTGTGATCGAGTCATCAAAAAAAGGAGGGTCCCTTATAACAGCCGACCTTGCCAGTTCATATAACCGTGATGTTTTTGCCCTTCCGGGCAGGATCAGTGACGAACGGTCACAGGGATGCAATAATCTAATAAAAACAAATAAAGCTGCCCTTATTGAAGGAGTTAAAGATATTGAATATTTGCTGGGATGGCCCCCACCGGAAAGAACAGAGAAAAAAAATGATCCTCCACAGACAGAGAATATAAATGAGGAGGAAAAATCAATCCTGCGCCTGCTTGAGGCTGAAAGAGAATTGTCGGCCGATTACATTTCAAATGAAACAGGTTTTAGCACAAGTAAAACATCGGGGCTACTTCTAAACCTTGAATTTTCGGGATATATAACAAGCCTCCCCGGAAAAATTTACCGGTTGCCGGAAAAGTTCAGCCAATAATCCCGGGGAATATCAGGTTTAACCTTTGAATGGAAATGCTAAGCACAACACGGTTAATTAACATGTTGGAGCTTTCGGGAATAAGAGTATGATCAATTAAAATTAAAAAACCTGTTTATCCTGGCAGTAACAACATTATTAATTGTTTTTTTTTTAAGTTTGTCAGCTGAAAAAAATATTTACTTATTAAAGCATATATATGATGGACTCAAGAGTAGAAGCATTCATGTCGAAAATTATCAATAGCAATCCCGGTGAACCTGAGTTTCATCAGGCGGTGGAGGAGGTGGCAGAATCAATTATTCCTTTCATAGAAGAAAATCCAAAGTACAAACATGCAAAAATACTTGAACGAATTGCAGAACCTGAAAGAATAGTAATGTTCCGGGTACCGTGGCTGGATGACAGAGGTGAAATTCAGATCAACAAGGGGTACCGTATTGAAATGAATTCGGCAATAGGCCCCTATAAAGGAGGTTTGCGTTTTCACCCAACAGTGACTCTTGGTGTATTGAAATTCCTGGCCTTTGAACAGGTATTTAAAAATTCCCTTACTACTCTGCCTATGGGGGGCGGAAAGGGAGGCTCTGATTTTGACCCCAAAGGCAAAACAGACAATGAAGTCATGAAATTCTGCCAGAGCTTTATGACCGAATTAAGTCGTCACATTGGTCCCGACACTGATATCCCCGCCGGAGATATAGGTGTAGGTGGAAGGGAAATTGGATTCATGTTCGGACAGTATAAAAGACTTAGAAATGAATTTACCGGGGTGCTTACCGGTAAAGGAAGGGAATGGGGAGGCAGCCTGATCAGGCCCGAGGCGACCGGCTATGGTTGTGTCTATTTTGCACAGGCAATGCTGCAAACCCGCAGGGATACCCTGGCTGATAAAACAATTGCAGTATCCGGATCCGGGAATGTTTCACAATATGCAACAGAAAAAGCCACAGAACTTGGAGCCAAAGTTGTTACTCTTTCAGATAGTGCAGGTTATATTTATGACCCGGAAGGGATTGATAAGGAAAAACTGGGCTGGGTTATGGACCTTAAGAACATTCGAAGGGGACGTATAAAAGAGTATGCGGAAAAATTCGGAGTCGATTATTATGAAGGTCAACGTCCCTGGACTGTCAAATGTGACATTGCCCTCCCCTGCGCCACAGAAAATGAGATCTCGGCGGAAGATGCAGAAACTCTTGTTAAAAACGGTTGCTTCCTGGTTTCAGAAGGTGCAAACATGCCATCAACACAAGAGGCAGTGGAAATATATTTGAAAAACAAAATACTCTATGGACCGGGAAAAGCGGCAAATGCAGGCGGAGTTGCTGTAAGCGGACTGGAGATGACACAGAACTCAATGAGACTAAGCTGGCATCGCGAGGAGATTGATCAGAAGCTGCAGCAGATAATGACAGATATTCATGAAACATGCATTAAGTATGGCCGTGAAAATGACGGTTATATTAATTATGTCAGAGGATCAAATATCGGAGGTTTTGTTAAGGTTGCCGATGCAATGATTGCCCAGGGGGCTGTCTGATCATGCAGGGCTCAAATACAAATTTTAAGAAAAATTATTTTTTATCTTTCCAATAACAGGACAATCAATGGTTCTGATTGATACACATGCCCATTTATACTTGCCTCAGTTTTATGATGATATAGAACAGGTTCTTATAAATGCCACAAAATCACATGTGGAGAAAATTCTGCTCCCCAACATTGACAATGAATCTCTTGCACCTATGATGAATCTCTGCAACAGGTTTCCCCTTCATTGTCATCCCATGCTGGGCCTGCACCCCACCTCGGTTAAAGAGGATTTCAGGGAAAAACTTTCCTTAATGGAATCAATGGCTGATAACAAAATATTTGTGGCCATAGGAGAAACTGGAATGGATGCTTACTGGGATACCAGTTTTTTAAGTCAGCAGGAGGATTCATTAATCTGGCATATTGAATTGTCAAAAAACAAGGATCTCCCGGTTGTAATACATTCCAGGGAGACAATGGATAATATCCTGGAAATAATAAGATCATCAGGAAAAGGTCAGGTAAGAGGAGTTTTTCATGCTTTTTCAGGAACAGTTAATCAGGCCATGGAAGTTATCGATATGGGATTTAAGCTGGGCGTGGGGGGCGTTGCGACATTTAATAATTCCGGATTAGAAGAAGTAATTAAAGCAGTCGATTTGAAACATATCGTTCTGGAAACTGACGCTCCCTATCTGACACCCGTTCCTTACCGAGGAAGGCGCAACGAAAGTGCCAACCTGATTTATATTGCAAAAAAAATAGCTGAGTTCAAAAATATACCGATTGAAAATGTTGCAGAGATAACAAGTAATACTGCAACTGAGCTGTTCAACCTCAAATCTCAGTAATGCAAAAAAAATCTTCGATACTTATCATCTATACAGGAGGGACAATTGGAATGGCCCTGGATCCGACTACTGGTGACCTCAAACCCGTTAATTTTGTTGAGATATCAAAACAGCTGCCTGAACTCGTAAGGTTTGACTTGAAAATAAAATCCATATCCTTTTCCCCACCGGCAGATTCCTCTGAAATTGAGCCGGAAATGTGGATAAGGCTTGCAAAAATGATTGGAAAGCATTATGATGATTTTGACGGATTTGTGGTTCTTCATGGAACCGATACCATGGCATATTCAGCGTCTGCACTAAGTTTTCTTCTTGAAGAACTGGGAAAGCCGGTAATTTTTACGGGTTCTCAGCTGCCTATAGGAATGCTTAGAACAGACGGAAAGGAAAATCTTATAAGTTCAATAGAAATAGCAGCGGCAAAAATTAACGGTCAACCGGCAGTCCCGGAAGTATGCATCTTTTTTCAGAACAAACTATTCAGGGGGAACAGGACAACCAAACATAATGTTGAATATTTCAATGCCTTTCGCTCCGAAAACTACCCTCCCCTTGCAGAAACAGGAATAAATATTAAGTATAATCACAATGCAATAATCAAAAATAAAAAGGATAGCAAATTGAAGGTGCATGCCGGTATGGATAACAATATTGCTATCCTCAAAATATTTCCTGGAATACCCAAAAAGTTCCTTCACGCTGTTTTCAATGTCGGTGGACTAAAGGCAGTGGTTATGGAAACCTATGGGTCAGGAAACGCCCCAACTGCTCCCTGGTTTATTTCCGAAATAGGGGAAGCAGTTAAAAAGGGTATCATTATTATTAACGTTACTCAGTGCTCAACGGGCAGTGTGGACATGAATCAGTACAGTACAGGCAAGTGGCTCCTGAATGCAGGTGTATTAAGCGGTCATGATATTACCACAGAAGCTGCAATTGCAAAAATCATGTTTATTCTTGCTCAAACGACAGATCCTAAAGAAATTGCAAAACTTATAAATAATTCATTAAGAGGAGAAATAAAATAACATTTTGTTTTTATTATCGTTTTTTTTGTAACTTGGCAGCCTGAAATTTTTCGAAAATATGTTTTGTTTTTGCCGGAGAGGTGGCCGAGTGGTCGAAGGCGCACGCCTGGAAAGTGTGTATACCTCACAAGGGTATCGTGGGTTCGAATCCCACCTTCTCCGCATAAAATAAAATTATTTTTTTGCAGTTATAAGTATAATTGAATCACTTTAATAATTAAATTCTAGACTAACCATGAAAAATTTATTTGCGTTTTTAGCAGTATTAGCAATACTGTCATTTGGAACATCAGGAATTGCAATTGCCCAGGATGATGTAGATGTTGTTACTGAAGAGGCAGTGCCTGAAACTCCTGTAACACCTGCCCAGGTTCTGGAGCCCGAAGAGGCACAGCCTTTGCATCAGGAGATAAAGAGGATATTTATCGAAGGTGGTGCCGGGTTTATGGGCGTTGTACTGCTGGCATTAATATTTGGTCTTGCAATTGCTATTGAAAGAATTCTTTACCTGAATTTTGCTACGACCAACACTGAAAAGCTTTTATCAGAGGTTGAAGAAGCCCTTGCAAATGGTGGTGTCGAAGAAGCAAAGGAAGTCTGCCGCAACACCAGGGGACCGGTAGCAAGCATATTTTACCAGGGCCTTAGTAAATTCGATGAAGGTATCGATGTTGTAGAAAAATCAGTGGTTGCATATGGTGGAGTTCAGACCGGACTGCTGGAGAAAAACATGACCTGGATATCATTGTTTATTTCAATTGCTCCTATGCTCGGGTTTATGGGTACAGTAATAGGTATGATCGCTGCATTTGACTCTATTGAAGCAGCCGGCGATATATCTCCCTCACTGGTAGCCGGGGGTATTAAAGTAGCTCTTATCACAACCGTATCAGGTCTTGTTGTAGCTATCATTCTCCAGGTCTTTTATAATTATATTGCTTCGAAAGTTGATTCGTTGGTAAACACTATGGAAGATGCTTCCATATCTCTTATCGATATCCTGGTTAAGCATAACCTCAAAAAATAAGTACCATGTCCAATATTATTACAAAAACAATAACAATTTCCCTGTATGTCCTCATGGGGGTATCAGTTGCACTGATGCTGTTTTTCTACTTCGGTGCCGATGTTCCAGGTACAGCTGACACCCCGATGAAAGAGCCGGTTGTTACTGAAACAATCCTTATATGGGCATATATCCTGGTGGGCCTTTCAGCATTATCAGCGATTATATTCCCGGCAATCAGGATGATAATGAATCCCAAAAATGCCAAAAAAACACTTTTTGGGCTTTTAGGAATAGCTGTAGTGGTTTTTGTCGCCTGGCAATTTTCATCAGATGAAGTATTGCCTCTGGCCACAGAACATCCGGATAATGTTCCGCATGTTTTAAAGCTTGCAGGAGCCCAGCTGGGCACAATGTATATTTTGCTGGTGGTGGCAATACTGTCGATCTTTTATACCGAGATCAGGACACTTTTTAAGTAGTGCATGTTTACGGCACTAACTTTACAGACAGACTCTAAGTTAAATCTTTGCCGCATTAGCGGTAAAAAATGAAAATAACATTATGGCAAGAATAACTCCGGAAATACCATCTGCATCCCTGGCGGATATCGCATTTATGCTGCTGATATTTTTCCTGGTGGCAACCACTATGGATGTGGACTCTGGATTATCAAGAACTCTGCCGCCTATGCCAGAAGATGAAGAACAGGAAGATGATTCCCAGATCCGGGAGCGCAATATTTTCACAGTAAGAGTAGATGCGCTTGACAGGTTGTTAGTGGAAGGTGATCTTGAAGATCTTCGAAACTTAAGGGATAGAGCAAAAGAATTCATTGCTAATCCGAATGACGAACCACACCTGCCTGACAAAGAAATTGAGGACATAGAATATTTTGGAGAAATTCCGGTTTCTAGACAGGTGATATCTCTTCAGAATGCTCGTGGTACATCTTACGGAATGTATATCAAGGTACAGAATGAACTTACCGCAGCTTACAATGAACTCAGGGATGAGCTGGCTATGGATCAGTTTGGCCGGATTTTCGACCGGCTCGACACGGATCAGCAGGCTGCCGTTCGTAAGGTGTTCCCCATGAGAATTTCAGAAGCCGAACCAAGACAAGTAGGAGGAAATTAATTATGTCAAAATTTCAAAGAAAAGACAAAGGTAAAATGCCGGGAATCAGTACTGCTTCCCTTCCCGACATTGTTTTCATGCTGCTATTCTTTTTTATGGTTAGCACCACAATGCGTGAGGTAACCGTAAATGTGCTGCAGCGTCTGCCATCAGCTACCGAGGTAAGAAAGCTGGAAAGAAAATCTCTGGTCAGTTATATTTATATTGGAACGCCCAGATCCGCATTCCAGAGCCTCTATGGAACAGAACCCCGAATTCAGCTTAATGATCAGTTTGCAACAACTGAGGATATATTTGCTTTTATTGCCAGTGAGCGGGAAGCACGTGATGAATCGGAAATTCCGTTTATGACTACCTCACTGAAAGTGGATAATGAAGCAAGAATGGGTATCGTTGATGATGTCAAACGGGCTCTGAGGCGCGCAAATGCCCTGAAGATAAACTATTCAACTTATACGGTTGAAGATATATTCGATTAAATAACTTTGATCGGTAAAATATAAGCAGGGGCACCCCAAAGGGTGCCCCTGCTTATATTTTAATTCTGCCCCAGGCAATAAACAAACGCAGGGCCATTTTCTGAAATTCCGGGTTCCGGAAGGGATCTGCACCCTGCTATCTCCACATCCCAAAATCAAAGAGTTCCGCAGCTATGCGGAACTCTTTGATTTGCAGCCCTTAAAATTGTGACCCCGGAGGGATTCAAACCCCCGACCTTCAGAACCGGAATCTGACGTTCTATTCAACTGAACTACGGGGCCGGCACTTTTATGAAATGCGAATTTATAAAATTTTACAATATTAACCTCCACGAAAAACCTTTAATTGCAAATCAAATAATTTAATCAGGCTTTAAAACTACACACCTTTCAAAAGCAGAATTGCAAAACCGTTGGTTTATAAGTCTAAAAAAAATGGTAAAGATTTCATAATTTCGCAGATATTAATTCAACTATAAATTCTAAGTTTTCAGCATGGAATACATTTTTTCGGAGATTGAAAAAAAATGGCAGGAGTACTGGAGAGAAAACCATACTTTTAAAGTAACTGAAGATCCCTCAAAGCCTAAATACTATGTACTGGATATGTTTCCTTATCCCTCCGGTGCGGGACTTCATGTGGGACATCCACTGGGATATATTGCCTCGGATATCTACTCACGCTTCAAAAAGCTGAAGGGATTCAACGTCCTGCATCCAATGGGTTATGATGCATTCGGATTACCTGCCGAACAATATGCAATACAGACCGGCCAGCATCCTTCAATTACCACGGAAAATAATATCCGTCGCTATCGTGAACAAATGGACAAAATAGGTTTTTCCTATGACTGGAGCAGAGAGGTAAGAACGTGTGATCCGGATTATTATAAATGGACCCAGTGGGTATTTATTCAGCTTTTCAGGCATTGGTTCAACAACAGGTCAGGTAAAGCTGAACCAATAGAAGCACTTGTTTGGGAATTTGAAAAAAACGGCAATTCCAATGTGGATGCAGCACAGGATAGCTGTGAAAAGTTTTCTGCTGCACAATGGGAAAAGATGAGTGAAAAAGATCAGCAACTTGTTTTGCTTAAATACAGGCTTGCCTATCTTGCAGACACAATGGTCAACTGGTGTCCCAAACTGGGTACGGTTCTGGCCAACGATGAGGTAAAAGATGGTTACTCTGAAAGAGGCGGATATCCGGTTGAACAAAAAGAAATGAAACAGTGGCTTTTGAGGGTCACCGCCTATGCCGACCGGCTGGTTGATGGCCTGGATAAACTGGAATGGAATGATTCACTGAAGGAAATGCAGAGAAACTGGATCGGCCGGTCAGAAGGAGCTGTGATACGTTTTAACCTTTACCCCTCAGCCGGCACACCGGAAGATACCCCAATAATTGAAGTTTTCACTACCCGGCCTGATACCATTTTCGGCTGCACCTATATGGTACTTGCCCCTGAACATGAGCTTGTTGAAAAAATTACAACTCCACAGTACAAAAACCAGGTAAGATCATATCTTGAAGAAACAAAAAAGCGTACCGAACGGGAAAGGATGGCCGACACCAAAACTATTACAGGCCAGTTCACCGGAGCTCATGCCAAACACCCCTTTTCGGATGAGAAACTGCCTGTATGGATAAGTGATTATGTACTTGCCGGATACGGAACAGGAGCAATCATGGCTGTGCCGGCACACGATGGCAGGGATTACGCTTTTGCAAAGCATTTTGACCTGCCCGTCAGGGAGGTGGTAAGCGGTGGTGATATATCACAGGGTTCCTATGATGCAAAGTCGGGTATACTTATAAATTCAGAATTTCTCAATGGACTGGAGGTTGAGGGTGCGATAAAAAAGGCCATAGCAGAGCTTGAAAAATGTGGAAATGGTTATAAAAAGATTAACTACCGCTTAAGGGACGCAATATTCAGCCGCCAAAGGTACTGGGGAGAACCTTTCCCGGTCTATTACAAGGACGGAATCCCATATGTGCTTGATGAAGATGAGCTGCCCCTGGTGCTTCCTGAAGTGGAGTCCTATCTTCCAACCCAAAAGGGGGAACCACCGCTGGGTCGCGCTAAGAACTGGAATACCCCGGAAGGCTATCCGCTTGAGTTAAGCACAATGCCCGGATTTGCAGGTTCATCTGCATATTATTTAAGATATATGGATCCTGACAATGATCAGGAGCTGGTTTCCAAAAAAGCAAACCGTTACTGGGAAAATGTAGATCTTTATATAGGAGGCACCGAACATGCTACAGGCCATCTTATCTATTCAAGATTCTGGAATAAGTTCCTCTATGACACAGGAGTAGTCTGTAAGGATGAACCTTTTAAAAAACTTGTGAACCAGGGAATGATCCAGGGACGTTCAAATTTTGTCTACCGGATTAAAGGCAGCAATAAATTTGTTAGCCATAGACTAAAGGACAGTTACAATGTAACTCCCCTGCATGTTGATGTTAACATAGTGCACAATGATATACTGGACATTGAAAGTTTTCGTAAATGGAATCCGGAATATTCAGATGCAGAATTTATCCTGGAAGAAGATGGAACATACAGATGCGGATATGCCGTCGAGAAAATGTCCAAATCTCTTTACAATGTTGTTAACCCGGATGAAATAATAGAACAATATGGAGCAGACACCCTCAGGTTATACGAAATGTTTCTGGGTCCGCTCGAACAGTCAAAGCCTTGGGACACTAATGGTATAGAGGGTGTTTATAAGTTTTTACGAAAACTCTGGAAGCTTTTCTTCAACGAGAAAAACGAATTGGATATTTCCGATGAAAAACCCACAACAGGTGAATTAAAAATTCTCCATAAAACAATAAAGAAAATTGAAGAAGATATTGAGCGGCTCTCTTTAAATACCTCAGTAAGCGCATTTATGATATGTGTGAATGAACTTGGAGCCATGAAATGTAACAAAAGGGAGATTCTCTCCCGGCTTGTGGTTATTGTATCTCCTTTTGCCCCCCACATCTCTGAAGAGCTGTGGCAACTTCTCGGGAATAACCCAAGTGTTACCGGAGCCAGTTTCCCTGAAGTAAACCCCGTATTTTTATCTGACGATACTATTCAATACCCTGTCTCATTTAATGGTAAGACGCGGCTGAAAATTGATTTTCCTGCAGATTATGAAAAGGAAGACATAGAAAAAGAGTTGTTGAAAAATGAGAATGTTTTGAAATATTTAAAGGATGGTACACCCAGGAAGATCATAGTTGTAAAAGGAAGAATTGTAAATATTGTAGTTTGATAACACAGCACGTTTTTATGTCAAAAAAAATAAGCATTAAAGAAGGCTGGCGTTTTATACAATCATATTTCCTTCTGGCTTTTGGGTTGTTTATTACGGCCCTTGGGTGGACCGCCTTTTTAATTCCTGCAGAAATAACGGGAGGAGGCATTACCGGGATATCCACCATTATTTATTATGCCAGTGGATTTCCGGTAGGCATATCCTATTTAATTATCAGCTCTTTTTTGGTAATTATTGCAATAAAGGTGCTGGGTTTTGCCTTTGGGTTAAAAACGGTTTTTGCAGTTGCAATACTTGGAGCTTTTTTGAGCCTGCTCCAGGCACTTATAACAGAACCTATAGTCGATGACACATTTATGTCGGCTATTATTGGGGGAATACTTGCCGGAACAGGAGTAGGCATTGTTTTTGTCCAGGGCAGCAGCACAGGAGGCACAGACATTATTGCCATGATGATCAATAAATACCGGAATATCAGTCCGGGCCGCATTATACTCTATTTAGACCTGGTAATTATTTCATCCTCCTATCTTATTTTCTTTTCACTCGAAAAAATGGTTTATGGTTATGTTACAATGGCTGTCATTTCGTATTCCATTGATATGGTATTATCAGGATCAAAACAAACCTTTCAGTTATTTATTTTTTCACCAAAATATATGGAAATAGCCGACCGCATAGATAAGGAGGTCAAAAGAGGTATTACACTTATTGACGCAGAGGGTTGGTATTCCAGGAAAAAATCAAAAATTGTAATGGTGATGATAAGAAGACAGGAGACCAGTCAGATAATGCGCATAATTAAAGATATAGATCCGGATGCCTTTATTTCACAAAACAATGTAATGGGTACCTATGGCAAGGGGTTTGAGACCATCAGACCCTGATGTTTACCAAAAAATATTCAGGTTAATTAGAGCCTGTCTATAAAGTCAGTGTCTGGATCATAATCTTCGTATGCAAGGCTTGCGAAGTTAAAAAAAGCGGAGTTTACAAGGGGTAAATGAGCATTTTTTTGCAATTGGTAATAATTGACCTAACCTGATTATATTTGCAAAATAAATTATTTTACATGATGATATTGACCAGAATCAACTTTGCCATATAACTGACTTACAGCACCTGTTCTTTTGGAAATTATGCAGATAAAACAACTTATTATCGCCCTGATTATCAGCTCAGCCCTTTTAATTACAGTGGACACTTTTTTAACCCGGTCATCTTTTATTGACACTGAGGAAGTCAATGATACAAACACCTCAGAGGAGGAGAGTGATGCGGACTTAAAAGTGAGGCTCCAGTTTGGCATTGCAGTTGATTCTTTCCGGGTCCTGGAAGGGAGGGTGCAAAGGAACCAGACCTTATCGCAAATATTATCTGCCTATAACATAAGTGCTTCAGTTATCCATGAAATATCAGTCTTTTCAAGAGAATTGTTCGATGTAAGAAGGATACGGCAGGGGAATAGCTTCAGCGTATTTCTCTCAAATGACAGCCTTAATATACCGCATTATTTCGTATATCAGTTCAACCCGGTGGAGTATGTAAGGATCAGGCTGAATGATACAATTCTGATAGAAAAGGATTCCAAAGAGTTGAATCAGATATTGCAAAAAGCTTCCGGAACCATAAACTCCTCTTTATGGAATGCTATGACAGGTAATGATATACCCCCGGTACTGGCATTGGAATTGTCGGAGATATATGCATGGACAATAGATTTTTTTGGGCTTCGTGAAGGAGACAGCTTCAGCATATTTTACTATGAAAACTTTATTGACACAACTTCAGTTGGTGTTGACAGGATAAAAGCAGCCCGTTTCAGTCACAGAGGAAAGGAGATATATGCCATTCCTTTTGAACAGGACAGTACCCTGAGTTTTTATGACCAGTACGGAAACAGTCTGCGGCGAACCTTTCTGAAAGCTCCCCTTCGTTATAGCAGAATAAGCTCCGGATTTTCCCATTCAAGAATGCACCCTATCCACAGGGTACGGCGTCCGCATCATGGGGTGGATTATGCAGCTCCGGCAGGAACACCTGTTTATGCCATCGGCGATGGCAGAGTAACAGAAACCTCTTACTCCCGGGGACCCGGCAATATGGTGAAAATAAGGCACAACAGTGTTTACACCACTGCATATATGCATCTGAGAAATTTCGCATCAGGTATCAGGCCAAACGTATGGGTTGAGCAGGGAGATGTTATAGGATATGTCGGCAGCACAGGTACATCTACAGGTCCTCACCTTGATTTCAGGATATGGAGAAACGGGCAACCGGTAGATCCCTTAAGTATTGAATCTCCGCCGGTGGAACCTGTGAAGGAAGAAAATATTGCAGACTTCAGCAGGATAAAGGAGGTGTGGACCAAAAGGTTAGACAGCTTATGAATCAAACTCAACTAATTTCTCAATTACCCGCGGATACCAGTAATGCTCAAGTTTGTGTATTCGTTCAGCCAGGGACTGCGGAGTATCATCCGGATCAACATCACATGTATGCTGTGACACAATACTGCCTCTGTCATATTCTTCATTGACTATATGAATGGTTATTCCCGAATACTTTTCACCTGATGAAATGACAGCTTCATGAACACGCATTCCATACATCCCCTTGCCGCCGTATTTGGGAAGGAGTGCAGGGTGAATATTCACTATTTTGTCCGGATAGGCTTTTATAATATTGTCGGGTATCTTCCATAAAAATCCCGCCAGGACAATAAAATGAGTATTATAAGACTTTAATATATCAAGAACCTTCCCGGTACTAAACAGATCATCCCTGGTAAAAACAATCCTGTCTATATTTGCTTTTTTAGCACGTTCAAGCACCGCAGCTCCGCTGCGGTTAGAAAGCAGAAGATTGATACGAATATGCTCATGACCGGAAAAATAGTTTACTATTGACTGAAAATTGGTGCCAGAGCCGGAAGCAAATACAGAAATATTGACCACAAATTAACATTTTAGTTTTACAACATTCAATACAATGAATTCAATTTATTACGACAAACCTAACACTAACTCGTCCGGATTTAAAATCCGTTCGAATTATAAATCAGTAAATATCTATTTATTAGGATTATCATTAACTAACCGGTCAAAAAACAGTAAAAAATGTTTGTTAATATTGCCAGATTATCTTTCTTTGCAAAGTTAAAATTTATTACTAATTAAAATTTAAATGTTATGTCAGACATTGCATCAAGAGTAAAAGCGATCATTGTTGATAAGCTTGGCGTTGATGAAAGCGAAGTTACGCCTGAGGCTAGCTTTACAAACGATTTGGGTGCAGACTCCCTGGATACGGTTGAGTTAATAATGGAATTTGAAAAGGAATTCAACATGTCTATACCCGACGACAAAGCCGAAGCTATAGGTACTGTAGGAGACGCAATTAAATTCCTTGAGGAGAACGCAAAGTAAATTGAAGTCTGTTAATTAAGTCAGTGATTAGTTCAGAATGTTCGGTTTCATGCACTGCGAAGTCAGTAAAATCAATAGCTACCAGTTGTAAAACTGCACCGTTTTGACAAGCATTTCCAGGAAAGGGGACATTACGGACTTAAATCAGTTAATACTTAACCAGTTTTAAATTGTAATTTATGGAGTTGAAACGAGTTGTTATAACAGGTCTTGGAGCAATTACACCATTAGGTAATACTGTAAATGGGTTATGGGAAAATCTGAAAAACGGAGTAAGTGGTTCAGACCTGATCACTCGTTTCGATACCGAAAAATTTAAAACCAAGTTCGCTTGTGAAGTTAAGAACTACGATGCCAAAGATCATTTTGACAGGAAAGAGTCAAGAAAACTGGACCTTTATGCCCAGTTTGCCCTAATAGCCGCCAGTGAGGCGGTAAAGGATTCCAGGCTTGACCTGTCTGCTTTAAATCTCGATAAGGCCGGTGTTATCTGGTCTTCCGGAATTGGCGGATTACAGACTTTTTTTGAGGAGATAGAAGGGTTTGTCAAAGGAGGCTACACACCAAGATTCAGCCCCTTTTTCATTCCAAAAATGATTTCTGATATAGCATCGGGACATATTTCTATTAAATATGGTTTCCGTGGGCCCAATTTCAGCACCGTTTCTGCCTGCGCATCCTCAACAAATGCCCTCATAGATGCTCTCACATATATCCGGCTGGGCAAAGCCGATGTTTTTATCACCGGGGGTTCTGAAGCAGCCATTAATGCGGCAGGTTTGGGAGGATTTAATTCAATGCAGGCATTGTCAACCAATAATGATAATTACAAAACCGCTTCAAGACCTTTTGACGTTACCAGAGACGGTTTTGTTATGGGTGAAGGAGGTGGAGCCCTTATTCTTGAAGAGTATGAACATGCTACCCGACGGGGAGCAACCATATATGCAGAGATAGTGGGCGGAGGCATGAGCGCGGATGCCTATCATCTGACTGCCCCGCATCCCGAGGGAAATGGTGCGGCCAGGGTAATGGAAAACGCCATTGAAGATGCCGGGATAAAACCCGAAGACATTGATTATATAAATGTTCATGGTACCGCCACACCGCTGGGAGATATTGCAGAAATTAAAGGCATTAAAAAGGTATTCGGAGAACACTCCTACAAAATGAATATCAGCGCCACCAAATCCATGACCGGACATTTGCTCGGTGCAGCAGGTGCTGTTGAGGCGATTACCGCCATTCTGGCTATTAAGCATGGCCTAATACCTCCGACTATAAATTTTGAACATGAGGATCCCGACCTTGACAACAAGATGAACTTCACTTTTAACAAAGCACAAAAAAGAGATATCCGGATATCTCTAAGTAATACTTTTGGCTTTGGCGGACATAATTCATCCGTGATTTTTAAAAAATTTATATAGCCCCGTGTTAACCAGGCTTGCAGATCTATTAGGGGTAAATCATGCCAGGAACAACCCCCTTTACAGAATAACAGTTGAACTGACAGGTTTCAGACCTGGTAATATAGATTTATACAAATGTGCCCTGACACACAAATCTCTTACCAACTATTCCGGCGACAATCACAGCACCAATAACGAAAGGCTTGAGTATCTGGGAGATGCAGTATTAAGTGCTGTTATTGCCGATTATCTTTTTTCAGTTTATCCAGATTGCAAAGAGGGTTTTCTGACCAAAATGAGAGCAAAGCTTGTCAACCGGAATAATCTTAATAAGATTGCTGTAATGATGGGGTTCGATAATTTTATGATTTTCCCTAAAAATGCAATCCCTACCAAAAAATATATCTACGGAAATGCCCTGGAGGCATTTATTGGTGCTGTATATATTGATAAGGGATTTAACAGCTCGAAAGAGTTCATAGTTGATAGAATAATAACCCCCTATCTTGATCTTGATCAGCTCGAATATAAAGATGAGGATTTCAAGAGCCTTATTATTCAGTGGGGCCAAAAGAACAGGCAAAAGATAAGTTTTGAAAGTCATCAGTGTCAGGAAGAAGATATTCAACAACCACTATTTATTTCAACCATCCATATTATGAATATCCTGGCAGGAGAGGGACGCGGGAAGACAAAAAAAGAAGCGCAGCAACAAGCTTCAAGACAGGCGTTAAATAATCTCCCCTCCTGACATCATACCGGTTAAAAAAATAACCGCTTACATAACAATTCCCGTTTTGCCTGTTCAATAAAATTTCATTAATTAGCTTGGTCCTTTGAGTTCAATTGATTAATACAAATAATCTACAAACAATAAAAATCTTCATTATTGGTTTATCTCTTAGGTAACTATGTTAACTTAAAAAAGTTGAAGAAAAAAGTTCATAAACTGATAGTTTCAAGTATTAATCCCTATAAAGTGCTCGGCATATCTTCTCATGAAAATGATTATCGCCTGAGCTGGGCATTAAACAGAAAGCTGGACCTGCAATTCCGGAAAACCGATAATCTGCTGATCCGGTCTGCTAATGAAGGAGATAAGGAGTTTTCAGTATTCCAGTCTGACGGCAATGGCAATTTACTGAAATTGAACCTCATATCAAATAGATGCGCAGATGGATTCCTGATAAGGGAGATGAAAAACATTGATTTTATTCTTCAGATTTTTGGTGATATAGATCAGGACGAACTGGACACAATTGCTGCAAAACTAAAAACCATAAACCTGGTATCGACTGTATTCGAAATAATACCTGACAATTTTAAAAAACCTGAATATCTGCCATCGGAATAAAGGGTTTGTATTTTACTGTTAAACAAGGCTAAATGGAAGTTAAAAAGTGTTAAAGAATATCTTTTGATATTTTGTCTAAACTATCTTTGTTACGGGAAAAGAAAATAAAAGAGTATGAGCAGAAAGATTATCTGGATCTTGATCGGAGTTATGTCCGTAGCCACTATCGGACTTATCGTTGTGCAGAGCTACTGGATAAATAATGCCGTAACAGTTAAAGAACAGCAGTTCAGGTTTGTTGCATACCGCACCCTGGGAACCGTAACACATGAAATAGAAAAGCAGGAGGCGCTCTCTATGGTGCTTAGTGAGTTTAATCCTGCAGTTGACAGTGTAACCTATTCATCCGGACTGGTAATTAATTTTAATCATCAATCCCTTTTAAATAATCGGGTAACGCAGCAACAAGGAAGTTATTTCTACTCTGAGAAAAGCAGTGGAAACATAATGCACCGACAGCAAAGTAATTTTATACAAAATTCATCCCCTAATATCAGCCTCACCGATGTTGATTCCATAAGGATATTCAGCAGACCCAAAAAAATACTTGGACGGACCTCCGGGCTGGGCCATACTATTTCGAACAGAACTGTGATGGTTGAAAGAATCATTGACGAAATGATGAATTTTAACAAACCTATCAAGGAACGCCTTGATGTCGAACTTCTTGATAGTGTAATAAGAAAGGAGATGCACAATGCAGGAATCAATCTTGACTTTGAATTTGCGGTGCGCAATCAAAATGGCCAATATGTAATGGCATCTGATAATTTCGAGGAGCAGCCCCGCATGTTCTCCAGGAAGCTATTCCCAAATGATGCCTTTGCCCTTCCAAACAATCTTGTTTTGTATTTTCCTGAACAAAAGTCATACATTATGCAGTCAGTAGGATTCATGGTCGGATCTTCAAGTTTTCTTACCCTTGTAATCCTGGCTACCTTTGCATTCACCATCTACATCATTATAAAACAAAAAAAGCTCTCTGAAATAAAAACGGACTTTGTGAACAATATGACCCATGAGCTTAAAACACCCATATCGACCATTTCACTGGCTTCACAAATGCTCCAGGATAAAAGCATACCTCTTCAGGATAAAAATTTTGAAAATATTTCAAATGTTATTTATGATGAAAGTAAGCGGCTCGGATTTCAGGTAGAAAAAGTCTTACAGATGGCAATTTTCGAAAAAGGGAAATTAAAAATCAAACCTCAGGAGATCGATGTTCATGAACTGATAAGCAATGTAGTCAATAATTTCATTATCCAGGTCAGAAACCAGAATGGAGAGATCATACAGCACCTGGATGCAAAGAATCCCGTTCTTAAGCTTGACGAGGTACATTTCACCAATATTCTTTTTAACCTGCTGGATAATGCGGTCAAATACAGCAATGGAGTTACACATATAACTATCGGAACCAGAAGCACCAACAACCATTTCTATATAAATATTGAAGATAAGGGGGTAGGAATAAGCAAGGAAAATCAAAAAAGGATATTCGAGCAGTTTTACAGGGTGCCAACCGGAAATATTCACAATGTAAAAGGATTCGGCCTTGGCCTCAGTTATGTTAAAAAAATAGTAGAGGAGCATGAGGGTCAAATCATCATGCAAAGTGAGAAAAATAAAGGCACCAGGTTCGAAATTGCCCTGCCATTAAACAATTATCAAGATGACAACAACCAAAACTAAGATTTTACTTGCCGAAGATGACGAGAATCTCGGGTTACTGCTGAAGGAATACCTCAAAGCAAAAGGCTTTGAAACAAATCTCTTCGCCAACGGCGAACTTGCATTCAGGGATTTTGTAAAAACCCAGTATGATATCTGCATTCTTGATATTATGATGCCGGTAAAAGACGGATACACCCTTGCAAAAGAGATAAGGCAAATTGACGAGGATATACCTATTATTTTTCTTACCGCCAAGTCGATGAAGGAGGATGTGATAGAAGGTTTTTCAATAGGTGCTGATGACTATATAACCAAGCCCTTCAGCATGGAAGAGTTGCTTTTCAGGATTGAGGCAATTCTCAAGCGAACAAGCCCCGATTTTAAAACCCCCGCCCCCGAGCAATACAAAATAGGTAAATATGTTTTTGATACAAAAAAACAAACACTTCAGACAGGAGATAAAACTATCCGTCTGACTACCAAAGAATCAGAACTTTTAAAGCTGCTTTGCAATCACCAGAACAAAATACTTGACCGTAATTTTGCGCTAAAAACTATATGGCTGGACGATAATTATTTTAATGCAAGGAGCATGGATGTTTATATAACCAAATTAAGAAAGTATCTTAAGGAAGATGATTCTGTGGAGATAATAAATGTTCATGGGAAAGGATTTAAACTGGTTATGTAAATTTGTTTCATGAGAAAAAGATCTATTATTATATTTTTAGTTGCTGTTTCATTACTGGCACCAATAAGTACTTCAGCTCAAGTACCCGGAATAAGCCTCACGGATCATTCTAAAATCAGCCTTCTTACCTGTTCCCCGGGAGATGAATTATATTCGGTATTCGGGCACAGTGCCATCCGGGTAAAAGATCCTGCCCTGGAACTGGACTGGGTCTTCAATTACGGGACATTTGATTTTTCTGATCCTAATTTCTATACAAATTTTGCAAGGGGTAAATTAAACTATATCCTGTCATTGTCTGAATACCAGCATTTCGAGGCTGATTACAAAACAGAAGGACGCTACATCTGGGAGCAGGAACTCAATATTAATACCAGTGAAAAACAACACCTGTTCGATTCCCTTCTTATCAACTTTTTGCCCGAAAATCGTTACTACTTGTATGACTTCTTTTTTGATAATTGTGCCACACGGATACGTGACATTTTTGTCGAAGCCATAGAAAGGGAAATACACTTTGACTATCAGGTCCTGGAAGATGATAAAAGTTTCAGGGATCTACTGATGCCCTATCTCTCTGAAAAACCGTGGGCAAGACTGGGAATAAACCTTGCACTTGGAATGCCGGCAGATAAAACAGCCACTCCATGGGAATATATGTTCCTTCCCGATCATATGATGGTAGTATTTGAAAATGCAAAGTTTAACGCAAATAATGACATTTCCGCTTTCACCCCGGGAAGTGAGGTGATACTCGAGGGCCGTGAGTTGCCGGGAGCCCTTTTCAGGTATGCACCCCTCTGGGTTTTCATGATGGTACTGCTGGCAACTTTAATCCTCTCCCATTTTGACCTTAAAAAGGGCAGGGTCTCCTGGTGGTATGACAGGATACTGTTTGGCTCGGTGGGTCTGCTTGGACTGCTAATAGCCTTCCTCTGGTTTGGCACAGACCATCAGGTTACCGTAAGGAACCTGAATATACTGTGGGCTCATCCTTTTCACCTGTTAATAATCTTCTTCCTGTCTGAAAAGAAGAGGGGCAGGCTGCCCGGTTATTATTTCATGATTAACTTAGTTTTGCTTGTTCTGCTTATTTTATCCTGGCCTCTGCTGCCCCAGGCTCTTCCCTGGATGATAATGCCCCTTGTCATGGCACTGGTGGTGCGTTCAGCAGTAATTACAAGGAATGAGCTCCCCGATGTTTTAACCCATGGCAAAACAGTGCTAATGCCCTTTTGCCGGGCTCTCAAGTAATTGCCTGACCGTCTCAAGCAGTTCCTTTGATTGCAGAGGTTTGGTGATGTACTGGTCACACCCTGCCTGTAATGCTTTCTTTTGTTCGCTTATAAAAGCATGTGCAGAAACAGCAATAACAGGGGTGCGGGGATTGATGGCTTTGATTATGCGTGTGGCTTCTATTCCATTCATTACCGGCATTTTGATATCCATAAGAATAATGTCAAATTCAAACTGCCCGGCCAGATCAACAGCTTCCCTGCCATTAACAGCATGCACAATCTTGGCTCCCGTCCATTTGAATATCTCCTCGATCAGAAAAAAGCCCGGCATATCATCTTCAGCTACCAACATATTTATTTTTCTTCCCGATGCCATTAAACCTTCCTGGTCAGAGCCCTGTTCACCTGCATTAATATCCTCAACCTCTGAAAAAGGAATACTGAACCAAAAGATTGAGCCCTCCTGCCATATAGAGTCCAGCCATATCTTTCCACCCATTTTGTCTAAATAGGCCCTGACAAGTGAGAGCCCGAGACCTGTACCGCTCCGGCTCATCCATATTGAATGTTCACCCTGAACAAACCGGTCGAATATTTTCTTCTGATCCTTTTTCCTGATGCCTGTCCCCGAATCATGAACTTTAAAAACCAGCATATCACCCTCCCTTGTCACGGAGCATTTAATAAACCCCCTGACTGTGAATTTAACTGCATTTCCAATAAGGTTGGACAGGATTTGATCAAGTTTTACCCGGTCACCCAAAAACTTTTTTACCGCCCCATTATCAAATCTCATATCCAATTGGGGCTTAAGCGGCGAAAATCTTTCCTCAAGCTCACCGAACAGCTCTTCTATATCTACAGTTTCGCTGGATATCTCAACATTGCCGGATTCTATTTTTGACAAATCTATTATGCCTTCAATCAGTCCAAGAAGATGCTCGGCATTTGAATTGATAATCTCAATAAACTTATCCTTTTTACCCTCGGTGAGCTTGTTCTTTTTGAGCAATCCTGAAAAACCCACTATACTGTTCATGGGTGTTCGTATCTCGTGACTCATATTGGCAAGAAAGGCAGATTTCAGCCGGTCACTCTCCTCGGCTCGTTCTTTGGCAACAAGAAGCTCTTTAATAAGCCTTTTGATATCTGTAATATCTTCCTTGATGCCAATGTAGTTTATGATATCCCCCTTTTTATCAAACACGGGAGATATGACAGCCTTTTCCCAGTAAAGCTCTCCGCTTTTTTTCTTGTTCAGCATCTCTCCGTAGAAGTTTTTCCCGGAAAGTACTGTATCATACAGCTCTTTGTAAAATTTCCTGTCGTGTCTGCCGGATTGCAATATCCGGGGGTTTTGCCCTATAACTTCCCGGTAATCATAGCCCGTAATTTCCAGAAATTTGGGATTGACATATTCAATCCTGCTGTTAGTATCGGTAATCATTATGCTTACAGGGCTCTGTTCAATTGCCCTGGATAGTTTAAGGGTTGTCTCAAGATTACTATTTCTTTCAATATAGACAGACAGCTGATTTGCAACAAGCTCAAGAAGCTCAATGTTATGGTCATTATAAGCATCAGGATCATCATAGCTTTTAACTATAATTATACCTTTTACAGTTGTGCCCTCTCTTATTGGCACTCCCATCCATTGTTCAGCTTCAGAACAGCAGGGGTTAATCCTTCCCGACTCTGCAAGCTTTCCTATTCCTTCCCTTCCAATAATCAATGGCCTGTTCTCCTTAATCACCTTACCGGCAAGCGAATTTTCGGCCGGCCATTTATAAGGCTTCGTTTCACCGGTATTATACGAACTGGTCAACATCCCGCTTTCCTTATCATAAAATGCTATAATAAAATTGGAAGTGTCGAAAACATTGCCCAGCTCTTCCCTGACTCTTTTGAAAAGGTAATAAATATTCTCCGATGTCAATACGGCATCAGCTATTTTGTACTGGATTTTTCTAAAAACCTTCAGGCGCTTGCTCAGACTGATATCCCTGGCAAAGGTGAAAACAAGAGGTTCATTATTAATATTAACCATCCTTGCAGAGATCAGGCCGGTTTTTAGTGTGCCGTCATTGCTTCTGAAAGATACTTCACGGGCGCGGGTGTATCCTGTTTTTTCGAGGCTTTCAATAAATTTGTCCCTTTCACCCGTCTCTGTCCACAAACCAACATCCAGTGATGATTTTCCAAGTATCTCATCACGGGTATAGCCTGTAAGTCTTGTAAAGCTATCATTAACATCAACGATCTCTCCGCTGGTATTATTTATGATAATTGCATCCGGACTGGTTTCAAATATGGTTCTGTATCTTATCTCACTATCCCTTAAAGCATTATCGGCTGTTTTGCGACGGGTTATATCTCTGAACGATCCCCACATCCTGACCGGTTTATCATCATTCATACCAACCTTAACCTCATCCAGCAGCCAGGCGTAACTGCCATCCTTTTTCCTGAACCTGTATTCAAAAATATGATCTTTACCCTTCTTTGTACACTCAGTGCAATATTTTTGGGCCCAGTCCCTGTCATCAGGATGCAGATGGTCAGCCCAGAACTGCAGGCCGCTCCATTCAGAAGGTTCATAGCCAAGTATCCTTTCAACCTGGGGAGCCACATAGGTCCACCGGTCAGTCTCTATATCAAACTCCCACAGAATTGTTTCTGTATTCTCAGCCAGCACACGATATTTTTCTTCACTTTTTCTCAACTTTTCTTCAACCAGGTACTTCTCGGTTACATCAGAAAAAATAAACACAACTCCCCTGATATGCCCTTCGTTATCCCTTATTGGTGCGGCACTGTCAGCCACATGAAGCTCCCTGCCTTTCTTACTTATCAAAACGGTGTGATTTGCCAGTCCCATGGCCTCACCGGATTGAAGTACCATGGTTACAGGATTATCTATTATTTTACGCGAATGGGCATTGACCAGCGAAAACAACTCCTCCACGGGTTTCTCAAAAGCCTCCGAAAAACTGGATCCGGTCATCCTTTCTGCAACCGGGTTCATTCTTATAACCCTGCCATTTATGTCAGTTGCGATAAATCCATCGCCAATGGACTGGAGGGTGATATAAAGATCCTCCTGGTTTTGTTTAAGCTGCAATTCCGCCTGCCTTTTACTGTACCACAATCCTGTAAGCCTCGCAACCTGGTCGACCAGGTTCTGTTCTTCGGGAAGATAAAATGATTTATCAGGGGAGGCATAGATCCTTATATTTCCAAATTCCCTGCCTCCGGTGAGAATTTCAGATTCCAGGTAGTTTTCAGTCAAACCCTTCATTCTGCCAGCACTAAAATTCATGCCCTCTATTTCAATAACCGGAGTAACCTGCTCAGGGTTTTCCATTGCATTTTTAAGATGCCCTGCAATTCTGTTACAAAAATCCTCGAGGGGCAAATCCATTTGCATATCTTCGCCTATTAAAGAAATGCATTTTAGTTCCTTTACCCTCTCCTGCAGAGCTACCCGGGACTGACGTTCACTTTCCTCTGCCCTCCTTTGTTGCAGAACTTTCCACACAGCCTCCATAAGCAACTGCACCTGAAGAACATCTGTAGAGTCATAATCAGTTTCCTTGTTTGCCACACCAACAACAGCTACAATCCTTCCATCCGAGAAAACCGGGATTGTCATATATTTAAGCAGCCTGGCATGACCTTCCGGATAACCCTTTTTCAGGGGGTTAGGGGACTGGTAATTATTGACAATAATAGGCTTGCCCTGCCGCACAGCTTCACCCCATATACCGGTATTATCAAGAGCATAGCAAGTCTGCGGGTTAACAATACGGCACTCGTTCATCACATCTTTTGACCAGGAGTTCAAAACAAACTCGCGTCGCTGATCATGGTAATAATATATATAACCAATTTTACTTCCTGTAAGGGCTATAGCCTCATCAAGGGAATAATCCAGGAAATCCTGTGTTTTTTCACACTGATGCTGAAGAATGCGAAGCAGACTGTGCCACCTCTTATCACTTTTTTGAACATCCTGCTTTTCCGGGTTGGTATCATTTGCCTCTCTCATTACCTCTGAATAAATTTGTTTCCATAAAACAATAACCTGTTCTGCCTTCTCACGCAACATCCTTGTTTACAAGGCCGTGACCTCCCCGGCAGTTTTCCCCGAACTAATTCCTAATAAGATTAAACGAGGCCGGAACAGCAATAGTTGCAAAATCACCATGAAAATTATAATTGCTTGAAAGCTCAATATATATATATATATAAAGTCAATTACAAATTTACACAAATCTTTATATAGCTATCTTGTTATTTATTCACATTCTGCATTTCCTGAAATTTGAATCTTCACTCCCTATTAAGATATTTATGTTTTTTAAATACCCCAATAAAGCTGTAAAGTATGATTACCTGTTACTTATCCAAATATTTGCATTTACCTTTCCGGGAGTTTCCCGAATGTTTACTCCGGGGTAAAGTAAGAAACCGGTAAAAAGATTATATGAGATACAATCAAACCTGACAATTATTTTGTAAATTTGCTATCCGGAAAAAATGAAAAAGCACGTTCAACATATCGCATACCTGCTGCTGCTGTTTATAGCATACCCCTTTATTTTTCAAACACTTCATATTCTGTACAATGATCACGGGCATACTCATTCACATTGCCGGGCAGATCAGCATAGCTATATAAAATTTTGCTCTTCGGTTAATGGCTGCGGACATTCATCCAAAAACACCAATCATGCTGCCGGTTCTAATCATCCGGAGCAGCATTATGTAAATATCCATGACCAGTTTGCCGGTGAAGCAGATCATTGCGCAATCTGTGAACATGAATTTGCCAAATTCAGCATCAGCAAAATATTTAATATCTGTTTCACTTCAGAAATATTCTCTGCCCTGACACCATTTCCTTACCGGAATCCCCTGGTTTCGTTTAACGGGAATAATGTCTCCCTGAGGGCTCCTCCACCCGTTTCCGGCACCTGACCCGCCCCGTTGGTTTTTTAACTGGCTGATTACTTTTTTGCGGATTTATTTCCGGAGCCCCGGTAATTCATCAGCTTATCATACAACGTTAAAACAACAAGATCACCCGTATTCTTAATTTTTACCTTTTACTCAGTAGCCGATCACTGATAAGATTAATCTTCTCTTGTAATGAAGAAGACTCTCTGTTTACTGCTTGTAAATATGATTTTCATATTTGCCGGTGCACAGGAAAATTTAATTGTAACCGGCAGAATTATTAATGAGAATAATGAGCCTCTGGAGGGAGCCACCGTTAACGCGGACCATGGCTGGTACATTGGTGTATCGGACAGTGACGGTTATTTTGCAATTCCCGGAAAAGGGAAAGACAGCCTGAAAATTACAGTCTCTTTTATTGGTTATGAAAGGTATGAGAGAAAAGTTGATGCTCTCCATCAGAGCAGGCCGGTTATTATAAAGATTAAACCACAGATCAGGCTCATGGAGGGTGTGTCTGTTGTAAAAAACAGGAGTGATGAAAGAAAAAGAGAGGAGACGCTTCCCTTGGAAACTGCGAATCGCGGTTTTATAACCCTTAACCGCGGAGGAAGCCTGGCATCTTCCATAACCAGCATCCCCGGTGTAAGTGCAATGGAAATTGGCTCGGGACACTCCAAACCCCTAATTCGCGGACTGGGTTTTAACCGCGTTGTGGTTACTGAAAACGGTATAAGGCACGAGGGACAGCAATGGGGTGCTGATCACGGACTGGAGATTGACCAGTACGCTGTTGAAACGCTGGAAATACTTAAGGGCCCGGCTGCAATTAAATATGGATCGGATGCCATCGGGGGGGTAATACGTATTCATCAGGATCCTGTTCCTGCTTCCGGCACCCTCTCAGGTAATTTGGAGGTTACAGGCAAGAGCAATAACAACCTGATGGGAGGGTCAGGCTATCTTTCGGGAAGAGGAGAAAATATGTTTTTTACCTCACGTTTTACAATGCTTGATTATGCTGATTACAGGATTCCGGCCGATAGTGTTGAGATCTATTCATTCCTGGTTCCCCTTCATCAGCGCAGACTAAGGAATACCGCCGGAAATGAGATGAACATGCACGTTTCGGCAGGCATAATAAAGTCAGGATTATTTGCCAGATTGTCTGCCAGCCTTGTAAAAAGTAACAGCGGATTTTTTGCCAACGCACACGGACTGGAACCAAGAAGGGTCGATACTGATCTTTACGACAAATCCAACAGGGACATACTTTTCCCTTCACAGCATGTAAATCATTTTAAGCTTGCTGGTCAGGCCAGGTATGAACAGGGTCTATACAGGCTTGAAACGGAGTTGGGCTATCAGCACAATTTCCGGCAGGAAAAAAACCATTATGTCAATCATGGCTATATGCCGGCCAGATTCCCAGAAAGCATTGATAACCCTTCATTCCTGGAGAGGGAATTCACAAAGGATATCTTTTCGCTTAATATCAGGAACTTCCTGGTCGCAGGCGACAGGCATGAGCTGTCACTTGGAATGAATGCTGAATACCAGGATAACAGTATCGGTGGATATGCTTTCATTATTCCTGGTTTTAAGCAGATGAGACTTGGAAGCTATCTTTATGACAAAATCATTCTGAACAACCGGACCAGCCTGCATGCCGGGATCCGGTTTGACCGGGGATCCCTGAAGACGGACGAGTACAGGGATTGGTTCCCCACACCAGTGTTTAATGAAGAGAGCAGTGAAGAGGAAGAGGTGTTTTTGACAAGAGCTGAAGAAATTGATAAATCTTTCAATAGTTTAAGTATGTCAATGGGCATTATTTACGCCGGAGATAATATCTTATTCAAAGCCAACATCGGCAAAGGGTTTCGAGTGCCAACCGCCAAGGAACTGGCTGCCAGCGGGGTGAATTACCATTATTTCAGGTATGAGATGGGAGACCCGTCACTTGAGGCTGAGAATTCATGGCAACTGGATACTGGTCTAGAATATAACTATGAAAACATCCGCTTGCAGCTGAGCCCTTTCTACAACTATTTTTCCGGATATATTTACCTTGATCCTTCATACAGGCACGACTATTTGTATGGAGCAGGCAATCAAATATTTCAGTACACACAAAACGAGGTTATGAGGTTTGGAGGAGAGATAAGGTTTTCCTGGAAGCCTGTAGGGAACCTGATTGCAGATCTTACAGGAGATTACGTTTATTCAGAACAGCTTTCAGGCAATAAAAAAGGTTTTACCATTCCCTTTTCCCCTCCCCTCTCAGTACTGCTGAATCTTAAATATTCACCCGAAAAAGCAGGTATCCTGAATTCGCCTTACGCAGGAATTGAAATAGGAGTGACGGGGAAACAAAACAGAATAGTTCC
>SLPB01000116.1 GCA_007132225.1 Bacteroidales bacterium
ATAAAAAGCCACTTTGGCAAATAATGCCACGGTAACCCGGTGCTCCATATCAATTCACCTTCAAACAACTGACGAATACTTATCTTATAATGCTCCATCACAGCAAGACTTTCCAGTGGATTCACAAATATGTTCTGCAGGGCATACGGCCAGAAGATCAATCCGCAAAAATACCCGATAAAAACTATGGTCAACCCCTGACTTAAAAGCCTTATTAAAAGAGATCTGGCAGATGTTATCTGTTTATAACAAGAAGGGTTGGATATAAAGAAAACAACAAGGGAAAAGCCCAGATAGGCAAAAAGAATGAAACCTCCGGCCCTTACAGATACTGTGAAAGCAATGGCCAGACCAAGCAAAACCACTGTTCGCCATTGTGGCCGGGGCAACTCCTTTAAAAACCGTATAATCATCAGCAGCCCTGCCATATAACCGGCAGCAAAAGGAATGTCCTTCAGGTTCCCAAATGCCTGTCCTGAAACCCTCGGCATGAAAACCAGTGCCAGCATGCTGAAAATTGCCGCCAGCCACGACCCGGTGAGATGTTTAGTAATGATCCCGGTAAACAGGAGCAGAATTACAAAAAAGAATGCACCGGTGTAATGCCTTACTAAAAATTCATTCTCCACACTGAAGACCCGGTTAATAAGGGCTGTTAAATTATCAACCGACTGCCCGTAATATTTAAGGTTTGTTTCAGGGGTATCAAGACAGGAGGTGTCCTGCCCAAAGGTAAAATACCAGTTCACAACCTTTTTAGCATGCGGATAATGAAGTTGTTCATCCACATTAACGGCGGCCTTTGGGGCAAGAACAGCAAGGATAACAGCAATAAAAAACAATACGGAATAAAAAGCGTTTCGGGAAGTCAATATTTGCGAGGGTTTAATCATAAATTTTCCTTACAAAATAGAGCGGACGAGCCTGGACCTCCTTGAAGATCCGGTAAATATACTCACCAATTAATCCTAAAAAGGTAAGCTGAACCGATCCGAAAAAACTAACAGCTAAAAACATGGATGACCATCCAGTGGGTGCAAGTCCCAAAATCTTAGAGACCAAAGTATATACAATAGCTGCTGAAAAGGTAAGCACTCCCAGCATTCCAATATACAAACAAACCCTGACAGGCCATTTTGTGAAGGAGTATATGGCATCGGCAGCCAGTGAAAATAACATAGGTAAACTCATCCTGGCTTTGCCTTCCAGCCTGTCGGGGCGCTCATATAAAATATATTCGTGTTTAAAGCCAATAAAATTGCGAATTCCGGGTAAATAACGGTTTCTCTCCGAAAACCGAAGCATTGCATGGTGAGCCTTTTTCCCAAGAATGCAAAAATTGCCTGTCTGTGCTACTTGCTGGCCCCTGGTAAGTTTGTCAAAAATACGGTGAAAAAGATTAATGTAAAGTTTTTTAATAAACTTCTCGTTGCGTGATTCCCTTACAGCAGTTACAATGTCAGCACCGGCAGATTTTATTTTTTCAAAAAGAACCGGCACCACCCGGGGAGGATCCTGGAAATCACCATCCATAATCACAACGTACTCACCCGTTGCATAGTCCAGCCCGGCTGTTAACGCGGACTGCAGTCCGAAATTCCGGGAAAGAGAGAGGATTTTAAGCTCACTGTGTTTCTCCCGGAATTCGATAAGCTTACCCAGAGTGGAATCAATACTTCCATCGTCAACACAAACCACCTCAAAGCTCTCGCCCATTAATTCAAGCTCCCGGAAAAGTTGATCCAGGAACCTCTCCACCAGTTGTTCCTCATTTAGTAAAGGAATAACAACCGAAATAATAACCATAATTTAAAGAATTAAGTTCTACAACCCGCTCAGATGACTGCAACTAAATAATAACTTAAATCATAAGCAGGAATTTGACACAAATCTATTCACCTGTCCTGTCAATGGCATACTGAGCTTCACCGGAGAGTTCAGGATATTGTTTTAATTCCTCATAAATATCTCTGTAAGAATCATCAGCAATCCAGGAAAAATCTTTCAATAATATCTTTTTGCATTCGACGGAGGTTTTCCGGGATTTTAATAATTGACGAATCAGGCTGTGGTATTCGTCAATTATTTGCTGATTATCTATATTCTCCCTGATGAGCTTCATGAAGATATTGAAACAATCGTTGGATTTACCTGTCTCGTATTGCTGCATTGCACTTATAATTGGAGTAATATCGGAATAGATATCCTCAAAAAACGGCCACTGCAGACTTTCTGTTTCGGTGGGGAAAACAGCAGGTACTTCCTGGGTTACCTTCCCGGTTGCTGCCCATTCAGCTCCACGTTGAAAAGTAGTTACAAAGCCGGCACACTCAATTGCAGGAGAAAATAAGCTACCACCTCCGAAATGTCCTAAAGCTGTATGGAAAACACGCCCTTTTCCATAAGTGATAGTCATCAGCAAAGGCTCATCACGGCCTGAACCGCCTAACCTTTCTTCTGAATAAGCATAAGCCAGTATCTCCATATTTTTTGCAGGCCCGCGCAGTTCAGAATAGAGTTCATCCTGGGCATGCATCCATCTTTCGGGCAATCCTTCAAGTATGGGGTGCGAGGGTTTATATGTTTCTATTAAAAACTCATGCTGACTGCCATGTGAACCTCCTCTTCCGGGAGCATTGTCGCGTATAACCTCATTGCCGCTGATATATATATAGGGCCCGGCATTTTCATCCCGTCCGTTCCATCCGCCCACCCCAATTATTTCGTTATATTCTTTCCAGTCGCTGAACGAGTTGTTGGCATTATGATAAACAACCACTCCCCCGCCGTTTTGGACGTAATCCACAAAATTGCTCTGTGTTTCAGCAGGCCAGTCATCGCCGGTATAATTCAAAACAACCAGATCATATGGACTAAAATCAATGATAAACCCGGACATATCCTCCCCGGCTTCCGGGGAAACAGTTATCCCGACGGTAAACATTCCCGATTTTTCGAGAATAGACCTCAGGGCAATGCTGCTTCTTTGCCAGTTGTGACTGTTTTGGCCGGTAACTATTATCGCTGTCATACTCCCCTTTCGTGTGCAGGAAAAATTAAACAGCGTCACTGAAAAAACAGCCAGTATTGCGAAAATTTTTATTCTCACTTGCATTTTTCCATGTTTTAACCAGTTTAGAATATTTAGTCCGGTAAATTATAGTTAGCAAAATTGTTTATAACCCTCCCTCATGTCATATATTCATACATGATTTGTGTGAATACTATAACAAGCTGTTCATCATATTATTCCGGAAATACCCAGGGTTGCCGGTAAGGTTTCTTCAATAATCTTGTTGCGTAAATATTGTTATCGGCAAACTTTTCCTTTTGAGGATCCCAGTAAAGTTTTTGTCTTGTAATCATAGCAATCTCCCCAAGGTGAGCCACACTTATGGAGCGATGGCCTGTTTCAGCCGGGGCAATGGTTTCTTTCCTTGACTTTACGCAATCGATAAAATTTTGCCGGTGGTTATCACTTTTATACAGCGATATTTCATTTTTACCAATCCTTTCATTCAGTATATTATCATCAGAAGCACTTATTTTGCCCCTGGTTACATGTATCCAGCCATTTGTTCCTTTCCACAGGGTTCCCATTCCATGTTCCAATCTGGATGAGTTTGCAACTCGTATTTTTAGCCCATTGGAATAAATACAGGCAAAATCATATTCAACCGGCACATTATAGATACCATCATTATTAGATCTTCCTGTCCCTTCAACAGTAACGGGTCCGGTACGGTCAAACCCTAATCCCCAATGGGCAATGTCGATATGATGTCCGGCCCAGTCGGTCATCTGTCCCCCTGAATAATCCATGATCCAGCGCCAGTCCCAGTGAAGGACACCCCTGAAGGGCACTTCAGGAGCAGGCCCCAGCCACATATCCCAGTCCACGCCATCGGGTACTGGTCTCTGTGGAGGGTTCCCTATATAATGACCACCACCGGGCAAACCCACTTCAACATAATCAATCTTCCCTATCCTGCCATTTCTTGCCAGCTCGGCTGCCTGATGAAAACGGGCATCTGATCGTTGCTGACTCCCTGTCTGCCAAATAATATTATTCCGGTTCACCGCGTTTACAACTGCCCTGCTCTCAGCAAGGGAACGGGCCACAGGTTTTTCTCCGTATATATCAATTTTCTTATCAGCAGCCGCACAGGAAATAAGAGCATGCCAGTGATCAGGCAATGCCAGTACAGCAATGTCTGCCTTCTCTTTTTCCAGAATCTCACGAAAATCTTTATAAACCCGGCAGTCATAATTACCGTATTTTTCATCAACCATTTTCTTCGCTGTGGCTAACTGGTTATCATCCACATCACAAAGAGCAACCACCCGGATATCATTGAAGTTTAAAAAGCTGTTCAGGTTTCCTCTTCCCATGCTACCACAACCGATTAAAATCATGTTAATCTGATCACTGGGTGATATATGCCTCTCCCCCCCAAGAACCGAGGCTTTAACAATAAAAGGAAAAAGGCCGAGGCCTGCCGACACGGCACCCGCCTTTCGTAAAAACTCTCTTCTGTTGGTTTGCATAATTATTTAATTAGTTCTCATCCAGGTTTAAGAAATCATTTCGCAGAAAACTTTTATTCAGGGGCAATGCCAGGTAAGGGGGGCATCCTGGGTGTATCGACGGGGCCCATTTTATACTCCACGGGGCCAAGCTTCATGGTTGAATTCATCATCTGGTCCCAGGTTACCTCTTTCCCGGTATAAGCAGATTCACGTCCCATTATGGCAATCATGTTGGATTCACAAATGTTCCGGGTCTCGTTTATGTAATCACCGGTTCGAATTGCTGTAACAAGGTTTATATGTTCCTGGACATAGGGATTTATCTTAACTGAACTGGTGGGCTGTCCTTCAGGACCAGGAGGATACTGGTACTGCCATATAAGATTGCCGTTATAATCGACGATCCTGTTACGGGAATTGGTAATGCCTTTAGTGCCAAAAATTATTTCTGATACATTATTGGTGCAACCATCAATCTGGCGGGTCATACTGTGGATATGCCTTCCATCCCCAAACTGAAAATCGGTGCTGAAAAAATCATAATGATTGCCTCTTTGCAGCCTGTGCCTTCCTCCAAAACCAACAGCTTTGACAGGATGATCCTCAAAGAACCAGTTAATAATATCCAGGTTATGTATATGCAGATCCAGTATGTGATCACCACATAACCAGTTCCAGTTTACCCAGTCACGAAGCATTGCCTCCATATCACTCCATCCCTCCTGCCGGGGAGCATCAACATGCCACATCCTTCCCTGATTCCAGTAACAACTGGCAGAAACAAGATCCCCAATGGCACCGTTTTTTACCATCTCAAAAGTTTCAACATAATCCCGCTGGTGTCTCCTCTGGGTTCCTGCAATAACATTAAGACCGGCCGATTCTGCCATCCTGCCCGCAGCCATAACAGTCCGCACCCCCACAGGGTCTACGGCAATCGGCTTTTCGGCAAAGACATGTTTGCGGGCCTGAATGGCATATTCAAAATGTGCCGGCCGGAAATGAGTCGGAGTACACAACAGGACTACATCCACACCTGAGTCTATCACCTTTTGGTAAGCATCGAAACCCAGGAAACAATTCTGATCAGAAACCACTATCCCCCTGTTTTCTTTAAGCTCATTCCTGCACCTTTCCATCCTGTGCTCAAATATATCGCCCAGACTGGTTATCTCAAGATTTGGCCCGGCATCAATGAAATTAACAGCGGCACCTGTGCCACGGCTTCCGCAACCAATCAATCCTGCTTTCAGAACAGGACCATCAGGGGCCCTGTCCAAAAAGGCCGGTGCACTGAATTTAGGCTTTCTGTTGCATGAAGATACTATTGCTCCTATTCCTAAAGCTCCAATTGCACTGGCTGCGGCAGCATCACCGATAAATTTACGACGACTGAAATTCCTGGGTTTATGAACCATTGTGATTTATTAATTAATGTTGCATTTCCGGGGAAACATATGAAAATTAAAAAAACACTTCAAATCTAACAATATTTTAATCCGGTTCATGAAATCCACTTAATTTTCATAAATTAAAACCTTGTCAAAATCATTTCCCGGAAAATCACAAATAAATTCATGGAAGCTAAGTTTGGGAGGAGACAGCCTGCCCCAGAATATCCTTGATGCGTTGTGCAACAAATTTTACCTGGCGGGGTTGCAACAAGATAACATGTATTTCAAGTGCATTATCCTC
>SLPB01000162.1 GCA_007132225.1 Bacteroidales bacterium
TACTTTATACGTATGAATCGTCCATGACGATATTTTCAATATCTTCACAAAATACAATGAAAATATTGTCATGGTAAGATCCATAAGACCAATGATTTAATATTAATATTTACTTATGAAATCTGATATTGAAATTGCCCGGAAATCTGAAATTAAACATATTTCTGCAATTGCTGCAGAGATGGGGATAAAGGAGGATGATCTTGAATTGTATGGTAAATACAAGGCTAAGATCCCTCTTAAATACATAGATATGAACAAGGTTGAACAAGGCAATCTTATACTGGTGTCAGCAATTTCCCCAACACCTGCCGGCGAAGGAAAAACAACCGTATCTATCGGTCTTTCTCAGGGTCTTAACCGCATAGGCAACAAGTGTACCGTAGTGTTGCGTGAGCCATCCCTTGGGCCTGTGTTTGGGATTAAGGGAGGTGCTACCGGAGGCGGATATTCCCAGGTTCTTCCGATGGAAGATATAAATTTGCATTTCACAGGTGATTTTGCTGCCATTGAAAAGGCCAATAATTTACTGGCAGCATTAATTGACAACAATCTGCACAGTAATAGCCGGAAGATCGAGATAGATGCGCGGACAGTAATATGGAAACGTGCCATAGATATGAATGACCGTTCCCTTCGCAATGTTATTGTGGGCCTGGGGGGCAGAAAAAGCGGCATTCCGAGGGAAGGCGGATTTAATATCACTGCTGCTTCTGAAATTATGGCGGCCCTTTGTCTTGCTGACGACCTTCCTGATCTGAAAAAAAGAATGGGGAATATATTTATTGGTTTTACCAATGACCGGCAACCTGTTTATGCAAGGGATATCAAAGCTCATGGTGCCATGACAGTATTATTAAAAGATGCTGTCAAACCCAATTTGGTTCAGACCATGGATAATACCCCTGCCATTATACATGGCGGCCCTTTTGCCAATATAGCGCAGGGAACCAATTCTGTTATAGCGACGAGAATGGGACTTTCCCTTACAGATTTTGTTGTCACGGAAGCAGGGTTTGGCTTTGACCTGGGTGCTGAAAAGTTTTTCGATATAAAGTGCGGATATTCAGGATTGTCTCCCAAGGCCGTGGTGCTGGTGGTCACAATAAGGGCATTGAAATATCATGGAGGAGTTGATCTTGCCAGGCTAAAAGAACCCGATACAGAAGCTTTGAAAAGGGGATTATCCAATCTTTCAAAACATATAGAGAATATCCAGGCATTTAATGTATGTGCAGTGATTGCTATAAATAAATTTACTACCGACACAGACGAGGAAATTGAAATTGTAAGCCAGCACTGTCATAAAAAGGGTGTGGAGGCTGTTGTAGCAGATGTATGGGCCAAGGGGGGGGAGGGAGCTGTTGAACTGGCCAGGAAAGTCAGCAAAATTGTCACTCAGTGTAGCAGCAAATTCACACCCATGTATGACTGGAACTGGGATATACCCAGGAAGATAGAGACCATTGCAAAGAATATCTACGGAGCTGTTGCAATTGATTTTACAAAAAAAGCACTGTCAGATCTTAAAAATATTCAAGATCTGGGGCTGGATAAATTGCCCGTATGCATTGCCAAAACCCAGAAGTCACTCTCAGATAATCCCGAATTGCTCGGAAGGCCCAAAGACTTTGTTGTAACTGTCAGGGAGATAGAAATTGCTGCCGGTGCCGGCTTTGTTATACCAATTACAGGAGATATTATGCGTATGCCGGGCTTACCCGCAATCCCGGCAGCAGAGAATATTGATATAGATGATGAGGGAAACATCTCGGGAATGATCTGAAGCTCTTTTTGAATTATACCAGGCTCATTCGAATCTGCAGAATAAAGGTATGCGGTTGCCATTTTAAATAAAAAAAGGCCCGTGAATTTTTACACGGAACATTTTTGTTTAAATCATGATAATTATTCCGGATGGATTGCTTCCACCGGGCATACATCTACACATGCACCGCAATCCGTACATACTTCGGGGTCTATTTTGTAGATATCTCCTTCTGATATTGCATCCACGGGACATTCATCTATGCAGCTCCCGCAAGCTGTACAATCATCTGTAATTACATAAGCCATTTTTTACTGATTTAAGGTTAAAATAATTAAAACTGAAATTTAATGCAAATATATTTTCTTATTTATAACTTAAAAATAATTTTTGACAGTAAATAGTAATTTGAATTTGATTTAAAATTACTATAAAGATACTTATTGCAAAAGTAACACAAAGGAGATATAAAAAAACTGATGTAATTCAGGTTTTTTTTGTACCGGGGGCCATCGCGCTTTATCGTTATAAAACAGGCAAACCAGGTTAATGATCAGCAGCAACCAGTTAATAAACATCTGGTAATCAATGCCAGTAATCTGGTAATCAGTCCCAGTCAGTTGACAACCAATACTAATTAGTTTGTAATCAGTGCTAACCAGTTAGTAATCCGTTATTAATAACCTGCAAGTAAATTAAGTGCAGTTTATTGATTCAGAAGGATTCGCCAGGTAAGAGAGCGCAAGCCAGGCAAATAGTCCGGTACCGGCCAGCATGGCATTTTCGTCTATATCAAAAACCGGAGTGTGTAGTTTATTATCGGGTTTTCCTGTGCCCAGCCTGTAAAAAACAGCGGGATATTTCATGGCAAACCAGGCAAAATCTTCCGATGTCATTCGTATGGGTAGATCACTTACTTTCTCTGCTCCAAGAAAATCTTCCATCAGTTGTTTTATCATTCCGGTTTTTTGCGGATTGTTGTAAAGAACCGGATAACCTCGTTTAATATCAACCTTGCATGAAGCTCCAAGGCTGCTGGATGTTTTGGTTGCAATCCTTGTGATTATTTCATGTGCTTTTGCCCGCCAGGTCTCATCCATTGTGCGAAATGTACCTTCAAGGGTAACCTCTTTGGGTATTACATTGGTAGCTCCATTTGCTATCATTTTTCCAAAACTGAGAACCGTGGGTATATCCGGAGGAGCAAACCTGCTTGATATCTGCTGAAGAGCTACAACAACATGTGACATGGCCACTACCGTATCGACGGTAGTATGAGGCATGGCCCCGTGTCCGCCTTCTCCTGTTATTGTTATATATATTTCATCAGCCGAAGCCATGTAGGTGCCCTGTTTGATACCAAAATTACCAGCTTCCATTTCTGGCAAAACATGCTGAGCAATTATTATATCAGGATCATCACCATCAAACATGTTTTCATCCATCATTTTTATTGCTCCTCCCGGCAGGCTCTCTTCTCCGGGCTGGAATATAAAATAAACCGTACCGGAAAACTCATTTTCCAATGATTTTATTATCCTGGCACTTCCAAGAAGGCAGGCGGAATGGACATCATGTCCGCAGGCATGCATTATCCCGGGGTTAACAGATTTAAATGAGAGGTCAGTTTCCTCCTCAACAGGCAGAGCATCCAGCTCGGCCCTTAGTGCTATGCATTTTATGTTTTGTCCTTTTTTACCAGTTATTTTGGCAACAATTCCTGTTTCTGCAACCGGTTTGTGGGCAATACCATATTCTTTTAGCTTTTCTGAAATAAACCCGGATGTTTCGTACTCCCGGAATGAGAGCTCGGGATTTTTATGAATATGTCTTCTAACCGTTAATACGTCATTGTGAAAAAGCCCTGCCTTTTCTTTGATTTTTTCTGCAAGATACATTGGTCTAAATCAGGTTAATTAAGTTAATAATAACACAGATATCCGGAGGCACATTTCCAGTTATTAACTGCCTTGATATCTGCAGATCTATTGTCATTTAATAAAATCAGAGTAATTTTGCTGTAAACTAAATAAATATTAAGTAAAAATACGAAATCTTAAAGCTTTACCGGTGTATGATTTCAATATAGTACATATATTATCATAATTTTAGCAATAATCCGGAGTGCCGGGAGGGATTTGGCCGGATTATTTCCAAACCGAAGACCAGCGAAGATAATTAATCAGGTTACCTTCATTTTATATAAAATTATATAGCAGTTATTATGTGGTCAGTAAAATCTTTTACTCTTGTTTCCCTCATGTTTTTTATCGGGTTTTTGACACATTCCCAGCAAAAAGATGCGTCAATACATTTTGAAAACGTCCAGCATAATTTTGGTTCTGTGAATGAATCAGACGGAATACTTGAGCATAATTTCATTTTTACCAATAAAGGCGGTCAGCCATTGATTGTAACAGATGTTCAAGCCGGGGGTGGAATATCAGTGGTCCGGTGGACCAGGAGTCCGGTTTTGCCAGGTGATTCAGGAACCATAAAGTTGCAATTCAATCCTGAGAATAAACCGGGGCGGTTTAACCGCAGTATTGTAGTCAGTGCCACTGGAAATCCTTCCTCCAAGGTTATAAGGCTGCTTGGAGAAATCATACCCAGGGAAAAGAGACCTGTGGAACTTTATCCCAGGGAGATAGGCTCACTCAGACTGAGGTCAGGTCATATCTCCTTTGGATCCGTTATCCCCGGCTCCTTCAACTCCGATTCACTGGAAGTTATTAATCTCTCAGATGACCACCTGCACCTTTCATTTTCCAATATACCCGAACACGTAACAATAAGCGCCGTTCCACAAAAACTGAAGCCGGGCGAAAAGGGCTTGTTGATGACTTCATATGATGCCGGACAGCTAAATGAATGGGGGGTTGTTACGAACCATTTCAGGATACTGATCAATGGATTATCTGAAGACCGTAACATAATTTATATCAGTGCAAACATTCAGGAGGACTTTTCAACCCTTAGTAATGAAGCAAAGGAAAGGGCTCCCGTCATAAGTTTTGAAGAAACGGTTTTTAATTTTGGAAAAATCAAGCAGGGAGAAAGCATTGACCATGATTTTGTTTTTTCCAATACCGGAGAGTCTGATCTTATAATACGCCGAATAAGATCGGGATGCGGGTGTACCGCAATAGAACCGCAAAAAACATTACTTAAACCCGGTGAAACCAGCAGTATTAAAACTGTTTTTAATTCCGGTGGTTTCAGTGGAAGGCAAAGTAAGGGAATTACCGTTATTAGCAATGATCCCTTTAGTCCCAATATTGTTCTTCGTGTCACAGGTGAGGTGCTAACAGAATGAAAAAAAAGAAAGAAGGTAATAAAAAAAGTACGTTATCGGTTAACAGGGGAGTAAATCAACCTCTCTCTGTAAATGCTGCCTCTATGAAATCTTTTAAAACAAGACGCAGGAACAAGATATCACTTGCCCGATACAGGGATGGTGTACTGGAAGGGGACATAAGCATTCTGAGCCGTGCCATAACCCTTGTTGAAAGCTCTCTTCCCGAACATCAGGATATGGCCCTGGAACTTATTGACGAACTGCTGGATAAAAGCGGTAACTCGGTCAGAATTGGAATTACCGGAGTTCCCGGGGTTGGCAAGAGTTCTTTTATCGAAAGCTTCGGACAGATGCTTATACAGGCTGGCCGCAGGTTAGCTGTGCTGGCTGTTGATCCGAGCAGTGAGCTTTCCGGGGGAAGTATACTTGGCGACAAGACCAGGATGGAAGATTTATCGTCCAGTCCCTCTGCTTTTATACGACCTTCTCCTTCGGGAGGATCGATAGGCGGTGTTGCGAAAAAAACCCGTGAAAGCATTATTCTTTGTGAAGCCGCGGGCTTTGATACTATTATTGTTGAAACAGTTGGTGTTGGACAATCGGAGACTGCGGTTAAATATATGGTTGATTTTTTTCTTCTTTTGATGTTAGCCGGCGCAGGAGATGAATTACAGGGAATAAAAAGAGGTATTATGGAAATGGCAGACCTTATTGCTATTACCAAATCGGATGGGAATAATATTATCAGTGCCGAGCTTGCAAGAACCAGGTACCAGGATGCCTTACATCTGTTTCCACCCCCCGCCTCGGGATGGATACCAAGGGTTGGGGCTTGTTCCTCCCTGAAAAATGAGGGATTGGATGAAATAAATCAGGCACTGAATGAGTATGTTAAACTAACCATGAATTCAGGCTATTTCAAAAAAAATCGAAAAGATCAGTCACTTTACTGGATGAACGAAAGTATTGACCGGCAGCTAAGAGAGGGTTTCTACAGGGATACCCTTGTTGCCCGCAATCTTGAGGTAGTCAGAAAGGACGTTGTTGAAGGAAGGATTTCAAGTTTTATGGCTGCGAAAAAACTTATTGATAGTTATATTGGAAGAAGAAGAGATTGATTATTAAAAAACCGGACATGAACGATATTAATATTAAAAACAAAAAGGCATCATTTAATTTTGAGCTTGTCGAAAAGTTTATTGCAGGTATAGTACTGGGCGGCACAGAAATCAAATCAATACGGCTGGGAAAGGCAAACCTTGTTGATGCCTACTGTTATTTTCACGGGGATGAGCTATGGATAAGCGGTATGCATATAGCTGAATACTCTTTTGGCAGCTATAATAATCATGACCCTAAGCAGGACCGGAAATTACTTCTGAACCGGCGTGAGCTAAACAGGTTGAAAAAAAAATCTCAGGAAAAAGGTTTTACCATTGTTGCCACCCGTCTTTTTTTAAACAAAAAAGGATTGGCTAAACTGGAAATTGCTCTGGCAAAAGGCAAAAGAGAATACGATAAACGACAGGATATACGCAAACGGGATAGCCAGATGGAGATTGAAAGATTAAAAAAATACTGATCTACTGGGAGAAGAAAAAATTATTAAGTTCATATATATCCTCTACTGTAAGAGCAGATTCTTCATCAAAAAACATGTCTATGGCTCTTATAAGCTCCTCAAATGAGATAAAGCCATCCCTGTCCCTGTCCAGGAAACGAAACTTCTCAGGTATTTCTGAATATCTCTGATATGCAAATTCCGGATGACTGTATGACGACGAGGTACTGAGCAGCTCTATTTCATTCCTGGAAAGAGCTTCTTCACTTTTTCCCAGCAATTCTGCCAGCTGATCGGGAGTTATTTCTCTTCCATATTCATCTACAAAAGCTCCCGGGCGGGTATTTGGTTCAAGGTCCAGATAATCAGGTACCCCGTCACCATCGCTGTCAATCGGACAGCCATATTCATCCACTTCCACTCCCGGTGGGGTGTTGGGACATTCATCCCAAAAATCAAATACACCATCACCATCTTCATCCTCAATCAGTGTATAATCAAAATCAATATCAGCATAGAGCCTTTCCACTATAATTGTTTTGGCATCTGAGAAGAGATCAAGGTGAAAGGTGACATATGAGTACGAAAACCGGTTGTTCCTGCCCCTTCCCTTTATCTCGCTGCCTTTTGAACTGACATTGTCAATAAGCTCTGTGAAGGTGAAATGCATGGAACTGCCAACTCTCATATTCACCCTTTCAGATATTTTAAAGTCAAGTCCGTAATCTACCGGAATGGCAAATGATAATTGCGGGTAATTTCCCATGCCATAAAGGTTAGCACTTCTTAGATCTGTTTCATAAATATAATTACGCTGAATTACAACACTTTCATGGGAATTTGGAGAACTTTCGGCTATATTCCTAATTGTACCGTCCGACCAGTAATTATACCGGTTTCCATCTGAATCGTACAGATCGGCCTTGGAGTTGAATTGAAAGGATTCGGCCCCGGCTGAAATGAAAGGAGTCAGACGCCGGTCAGAACTTAAGAAATGATCAAAGGCATATTCAAAATTTATCCCGAAATTAATTAACTCTGATTTAAAATTCAGGTTTCGCTCCGGTTGAAGGTATGAACGTTCATTCCCTGACAGCGATCCATATAAAAGGAAGAAATTAAGTTTGTAATATCTGCGGTTATCGATAGAGGTTGACACATTAAATTTTAAACCCGGCTGAGTTCCCAAAGCGCTGGAATAGAAGTCATTTACATCTCCCATAAAGTTAAACGCCCCAACACCGAAAGCCAGCACGGGCTTATAAACCGGGTTTTCCACTTCTACCTCTTCAAGGAGCATGCGTTCAAATTCATCTTCCTCGTCAATTTGTCCTGATATATCATAAGGGGTAAGGATGAATATAATAAATGGCAGAATATAGTAGTAAGGCAGGAGCTTCATGTGTTCATAATTTGTTTTTTATTGCTACATGGAACTCGCCATGTTATTCATCTTTATATATGCCGTAATTTTGAAATGGCTCGTTTTAATGGTTAAACTTAACGTTATTGTATTTTGTCCTACGAAAAATAAAAAAAAATGTTGCCTGGTAAATAAACTTCTACTTTGATTTCACAGATATTTTAGCGGTACCATCGCTGGTTTGATATCATTAGAGCTTCCTGTACAGTTATTCTTAATCCCTCATTATATGCCGTAACAAAAGCATCGTCCACAGGGGTTGTATTCCATATGTGCACTCTGTGATTTCTTGCCGAACTGTAAGTCCGGAATGACCCGATTGAATATTTGAACCAGCCTTCATGTAACTCGGTATAAACATCATCAGTAACATTCAGTCTGCTGAAATACCTGTTATTATAAACCGGACTGCGTCCTGCAGCCAATTGCACCCTGTAATATACTCCTGGTTCAGCTTTTAGCGGGTTGCTTATTTCCCTGAGGGAATTTGAAACTGTTGTCCCAGGGGCAGTTTCAGGGTTGATGCGTGTCTCTCTTCCTGCCCCGGAGAGTCTTTCAGCCGGTACCGTGGCAATTTCGGGTACTGGCAGTTCAGACGATACAAGAGCAACCAGTTCTGTTTTTTCACTTTCAGTTAATGATTTCAGGTCAGTATCTTTTTGAAATACTCTGCGTGTCGTTGTTATTTCATTATGCATGAATGAGAACTCACCCTTTACATCCGGAGTGTCATCAGTTTCACTATCAGGGATAAGGCGGTATGATACTGTAAAAAGTTCCTCAGCGGGCAAATTCTTCCAGATAATTTTTGCTTTTTGGCCGGTAAACGAGAATATACCGCCCTGACTTTCCATTTCAACCGCTGTATAGCCCCTGGGAATTTCTTCTTCAATTTTTGCAAAATGGCTTCCGCCCTCCTTGTTAACCAGGATGTTTACAATAAAACCCAAGTCATTGTCCGGAACAGGATCCTGCCGGATCGCGAGGATATTTTCAGCAGAACCAGCAAATGGGGGAGAAGCAAGGAATCCTTTATCTGCATCTTTGATTTCTGTAATAAATCTCTCTTCAATAGCGGGAGAGGGACTGATAGCCAGCAATGCTCCGGAAGCCGTGACTGACTTGCGCTGGTTATTTTCTATATAGCTGAAGGTTCCTGTCAGGTTAAGATCACCTTTGAGCCGTTCATCTACATGAATCTTATAATTAAGGGTAATCTTTTCTTCCCCTGGAAGATTAAGCCATATCATTTTCACTGTATTGTCCTCATACGAGAAACTCATTTCTGCCGGGTAAACCGGGGATGCTGTTACCCCCGGGGGTAATTCCTGGTGGAAACGTGCAAATCCTGCAGCATTTGCCTTGTTTAATTCAATTTCAATATTCACAGTGCTTCCGGCTTCCACCCGGGGAGGTGCATTGATTTGCAAAAACACATCCTGGCCTGTTAAACTGCCAATTATAAGCGCTGCGTTCATAACTATTGCAAGGATGATATATTTGAGCATAAATATAAATTAATTTACCAACATCATGATCAATCCCTGGAGGCAGATATATTACTTATCAGATTATTATTTTGCAGGCATGTCAACTGCACAGTTTAAAACATCTGATAAAGCATTAAAAGTTTGGACTGAGCAGGTATTTGGAATAAAATACATTAATTTTCTCTACCGCCTCAGCAGATGTATCCACAACAGAAAAAAGGTCCATATCAAGAGGATTTATATAGCTGTCTTTTTCTACCATTACATTTTTTATCCAATTCAGCAAACCCTGCCAATAGTTTTTACCCACCAGAATTATCGGGAATTTACCAATTTTTTCAGTCTGTATAAGGGTAATGGCTTCAAATAACTCATCAAGGGTGCCAAAGCCTCCCGGAAGCACAATAAAACCCTGTGCATATTTAACGAACATTACTTTGCGTACAAAAAAATGGCTGAAAGTAATTAATTTATCCCGGTCAATATACTGATTTGCTCCCTGTTCATGAGGCAGGTCAATATTCAGTCCGACTGACCTTCCACCTCCTTTTTTTGCACCCTTATTGGCTGCTTCCATGACCCCCGGGCCGCCACCGGTAATAACACCATAGCCGGATTGTGTTAATTTATAGGCAATATCTTCTGCCAGGGCAAAAAAACTGTTGTCAGCCGGAGTCCTGGCGGAACCGAATATTGACACGCAAGGGCCTATCCTGCTCATTTTTTCAAATCCTTCGACAAACTCAGCAACAATTTTAAATACCGCCCATGAATCAAAAGTTTTTATCTCATTCCAGTCTTTTTCTTCAAATGCACTTTTTATTCTTTCTTCTTCCATCATAATTTTAAAGATAATAGTATTTAGTTTATTTCCTGTTTTCTGACATCAAAAATCTGACTAAGATATTTTCCTGTGAAGCTTTGAGGATTTTCTGCAACCTCTTCAGGTGTACCAAAAGCAAGAATTTTACCGCCACCCGCGCCACCAGAGGGTCCGAGATCAATAATATGATCGGCAACTTTGATAACATCCATATTGTGTTCAATGACAATCACTGTATTGCCTTTATCAGCAAGAGAGTTGAGAACCTGCAGCAAAACCCTGATATCTTCAAAATGAAGACCGGTAGTTGGTTCATCCAGTATATACATTGTCTTGCCTGTATCTTTCTTGGCCAGTTCGGTTGCAAGCTTAACTCTTTGTGATTCCCCGCCTGAAAGAGTTGTAGAGGCCTGTCCGAGTTTTACGTATCCCATTCCCACTTTTTGAAGGATCTTTAATTTGCGGGAGATGGAAGGTATTTTTTCAAATAGTTCGGCCGACTGGTTAATGGTCATATCCAGAACATCACTGATTGACTTGCCTTTATATTTTACTTCCAGGGTTTCCCTGTTATACCGTTTGCCATTGCAATTTTTGCACAGCACGTAGACATCGGGTAAAAAATTCATCTCAATTGTCTCCAATCCTGCTCCCCTGCAGCTCTCACAACGTCCTCCCTTTATGTTAAATGAAAAACGTCCTGCCTTATAGGCCCTGATCTTAGACTCAGGGGTTTGTTCAAAAATTTTTCTTATATCAGAAAAAATACCTGTATAGGTTGCCGGGTTGGATCTGGGGGTTCGTCCTATAGGGGACTGGTCAACTTCAATAATTTTATCTATATTTTCTGTACCATTTATACTCTTGTAGGAAAGGGGTTCTTTCATCGCCCTGTAAAAATAACGGCTTAATATTGGCTGCAGGGTATCCTTGACAAGGCTGGATTTGCCACTCCCCGAAACACCTGTTATACAGATAAACTTTCCAAGGGGAAAGTCAATATCAATATTTTTCAGGTTATTCCCGTTTGCTCCCCTGAGCTTTACAAACAGTCCGTTCCCTTCCCGGTGCCGCGGAGGGATCTCAATTTCTCTCCTGCCCGAAAGGTAACATCCGGTAAGGGTATGGGTCATGCTTATTTCAGCCGGGGTACCGCTTGCAGTCACTTCTCCTCCTTTCCTGCCGGCTCTTGGGCCCATATCAATTACATGATCGGCCGAAAGTATCATGTCCCGGTCATGCTCAACTACTATTATGGAGTTTCCTTTGTCCCTTAGTTTTTTGAGTGAATCTATCAATTTCAGATTGTCCCTCTGATGCAGTCCTATACTTGGTTCATCCAGGATGTAAAGCACATTTACCAGCTGGGAACCTATTTGGGTTGCAAGGCGGATGCGCTGGCTCTCTCCACCCGATAAGCTTGTTGCACTGCGGCTAAGTGAAAGGTAATTTAACCCTACACTAATCAAAAAATCAAGCCTGGTACGGATCTCCTTTATTATTTCTGTTGCAATTTGCTTCTGCTTACCTGTAAGTTTACTTTCAAGTGATGAAAACCATTCAGCCAGCAGATCAATATCCATTTGAGCAAGCTGTGCTATATTCTGTTTGTTTATCCTGAAATACAGCGCTTCCTGCTGCAGCCTTGTGCCATTACAGGCGGGACAGTTAATTTTTTTAAGATACTGTTGCGCCCATTTTTCTCCTTTATTATTTCCATTATCACTAAGGTTGGCAATGTAATTTATTACCCCCTCAAAGCTCATAAAATAGTTTGATGCTGACCCCAGGGGAGAATGCAGTAATTTAAAAGATTCTTCAGAACCGTAAAGTATTATATTAAGTGCATTCTCGGGGATATCTCTAACTGGTGTATTCAGGGTAAACTTATATTTGGCGGCTATCGCTTCCAGTTGCCAGAATATAAGTGAGTTTTTATAATTGCCCAGTGGTTCAAGACCCCCTTTTCTGATTGATGCATCCGGGTTGGGGATTATCTTGTCCACGTCAATTTCACTGACGGTACCCAGTCCGTTACACCGGGGACAGGCTCCCCGGGGAGAGTTGAAAGAGAAGCTGTGGGGAGCCGGTTCATTGTATGAAATGCCGGAGGTCGGGCACATCAGTTTTTTGCTGAAATATCTTGTATCTCCGGTTTCTGCATCTAGTATCATTAAGATATTCCCGCCATGTGCCATGGCTGTTTGAATGGTACTGTTCAGACGATTTTTGTCCGTATCGTTTACTTTGAGCTTATCAATAACTATTTCAATGTTATGTGTCTTGTACCTGTCCAGCCGGAGACCATGCTTTATCTCCCGTATCTCTCCGTTTATTCTTACATGCAGGAACCCTTTTTTAAGTATCTGTTCAAAAAGTTCCTTGTAATGGCCCTTGCGTCCCTTAACAACTGGTGCCAGAACAATTGTTTTCTTATTCCTGTATTTTTCAATTATAAGATTGATTATCTGCTCATCAGTATACCTGACCATTTCCTCTCCCGTTTCTGAAGAGTAGGCAATGGCTGCGCGTGCATATAACAATCTCAGGAAATCGTATATCTCTGTAATTGTCCCCACTGTGGAGCGGGGATTTTTGCTGCCCGTTTTTTGTTCAATAGCAATAACGGGGCTTAACCCGGAAATTTTATCCACATCCGGCCTTTCCATGTTGCCTATGAATTGCCGGGCATATGCAGACATTGTTTCCATGTATCTTCTTTGCCCCTCTGCATAAATGGTATCAAAGGCCAGGGATGACTTTCCGCTGCCACTAAGGCCGGTAATAACAACCAGATTGTTCCTGGGAATATTTACATCAATGTTCTTCAGATTATGTACTCTGGCTCCCAGAACCTCTATGCAGTCTGATCTCTTATCGTTTTTTCGGTTCACTTATTTCCCCAGCTAACGGTGTGATTATTATAATTTATTCCTCAATTAATCCCTTATCAGACAAGTTGTTTCCGTTATAACCCGGTCTAAGGCGGGCACCTTCAAGGGGCAGACGTATAAAATATGTCTTTCCGCTACTATTGGTCAGATGAGGCCTGCGTAACCAGGGGTTAAAGTACTTGAGCATTTTGTAGTTGGTATTAAACTCCTTTGCAAAATCTGCAAAATCTTCAACTTTGGTATCCACCTCTACTTCAAACCATTTTACAGGATGGTAGAGTTCAGACTCATCCAGATGAAAACCATAAGAAGATGGATCTTCCAGGATCGTTTTGATGGCCAGTATCCTGAATATATATCGCCGGGTTTCTTCATTAAGAAGCAGGTCATAATAATCGGTTTCCTTTTGAATATTGATCTGGTTATCCATACCCCTGCGGCCAGCGTTATAACTGGCAGCAGCCATGGTCCAGCTTTCATATTTAGTGTATGATTCCAAAAGAAACCTGCAGGCCGCCACAGTTGATTTTTCAAGGTGATATCTTTCATCTATCTCCCGGTTAACCTCCAGTCCGTAATCCTTTGCTGTGCCTGCAAGAAATTGCCAGAATCCCACTGCATTGGCAGGGGAGATTGCATTGGTCAGTCCGCTTTCTGCAAGGGCAAGATATTTAAAATCATCCGGAACACCATATTCCTCAAGAATTGGCTCAATGGCAGGGAAATAGCGATTGGCACGTTTTATAAAAAGCAAGGTTTGGGACTGCCAGAATGTGTTTACCAGGATTTCCCTGTCAAAGCTTTCATAGACATCAAAAAATTCCATCGGTACATCTTCTCCTGCAAATTTAAGATGTTCAGGAAACTCAGGAGAATAAATAGCATAGTTTTGTGCAAAAGCACCATTATCAACAGGAGCCTGGTCAGTGTTAACTTTAAAAAAACTAAACAGTTGAATTACTAGACCCAAAATAACAAGGAAAGACAAAAATGAAAATGAGTGCAGTAAAAACTTCACAAAGGGGCGGGGGATTCTGTTTTTTATAAGCAAAGGGAAGCGGTTTTTGGAGTTCAACATCTGGTATCAATTCAATAAGGAGAATTAAGCTGAAAAATATTTGTTAATAAATTATTGTCTGTCAGTCTGGTGAAGGTTGAAAAAAATATTTCTGGAACAATTAATATATATCAATATAAAGACTTCAAAAATAACGAAAATAAAACAAATTTTTATATCCGAGTTACCCTAATTCATAAGGTCATATACCCCATGGAAGGAATGCTTATTTTTATCCATGAAATCATCTTACGTTCTATTACCGGGTAATTACAGATGTATAACTTCCCCGAAAGCTGCTGCAGCTGCTTCCATAATGGCTTCAGACATTGTGGGATGAGGATGGACGGACTTAATGATCTCATGAGCTGTTGTTTCAAGATTTCTTGCCACAACGATTTCCGCTATCATCTCAGTAACATTGGCTCCTATCATGTGTGCTCCAAGGAGCTCTCCGTATTTTGAATCAAATATTAACTTGATAAAACCATCCTTTTCCCCGGATGCGCTGGCCTTACCTGATGCGGTGAACGGGAATTTGCCAATCCTGATGTCCAGTCCCTGCTCTTTTGCTGCCTGTTCGGTAATGCCCACTGAGGCAACCTCGGGGTTAGTATAGGTACAGGCAGGTATATTATTGTATTTAAGAGGTTCGGGCTCTAGTCCACCGATTTTTTCCACACAAGTTATTGCTTCAGCAGAAGCGACATGTGCAAGCGCAGGTCCCTTAACAATATCTCCGATTGCGTATACACCTTCAATGTTTGTGCGGTAAAACTCATCAACTTTAACCAGGTTCCTGTCCATTTCCACGCCAGACTCCTGCAGGCCAATATTTTCAGTATTAGGTGTGATTCCAACGGCTGAGAGTATTATTTCTGCCTCAATTGTTTCTTCACCTTTTTTGGTATTCACTCTGGCCTTGCACATATTGCTGCTGGTTTCAGCAGATTCTACCGTTGACCCGGTCATGATGCTGATACCCATTTTTTTGAATGACCTTCCCAGTTGAGAAGAAACCTCAGTATCCTCCAGGGGTACAATTGATGGCATGTATTCCACCAGGGTGACTTTTGTTCCCATGGAAGCATAAAACCATGCAAACTCGCTTCCAATTGCTCCTGATCCTACAACAATCATTGATTCAGGGAGCTTATCCAAAGTCATGGCTTCACGGTAACCGATTATCTTTTTACCATCCTGTTTCAGTCCGGGCAACTCCCTTGATCTTGCCCCTGTTGCAACTATTATATGGTTTGCAGTCAGAGTTTTTTTGCTATTATCTGCCAATGTTACTTCAACACTGTTGTTGCCGGAAAGCTTTCCAAAGCCTTCAATATGTTCAATCTTATTTTTTTTCATTAAATACCGGATACCCTTACTCATATTTCCGGCCGCTTCCCGGCTTCTTTCGACCACTTTTTTAAGATCTGCAGTAACCTCTCCGTTAATTGATATGCCATAATCAGATGAGTGTTTAACGTAATTGTAAACCGCTGCACTTTTAAGTAATGATTTAGTTGGTATGCATCCCCAGTTGAGGCATACACCTCCAGGTTCCGATTTTTCAATGACAGCAACTTTCATTTTCAGCTGACTGGCCCTTATGGCGGCTACATAACCGCCGGGTCCGCTTCCTATAACTATCAGATCGTATAGCATGATATTTTATTTTAATTATAAATATTTAATCCCGGAATGCTTGTTTTTGAACCGAAGATCCTACGCTTCTAACTATTCCGGTTAACGTTCACATCGAATTATCCGGGTTACATTATTAAGTTGACACAATCCTTTTAACTTTTATATAATTTACAAGTATACTGAACAATTTAACAATAATAAAAGCAAACACCAGCGACATTATTATCGAGGCCCCTGATGGAATATTATAGATGTATGACAGCAGCAACCCGGTAAAAGCACCCAAAAAGGCAATTATCACCGACAGGAAAATTATGTTTTTAAAACTCTTTGTAAACAGGTTTGCTATTGTCTGTGGAATAGTCAGAAGGGAAATCACCAAAATAATTCCTGCAACTTTGATACTCATAACAATAGTAAGAGCAACCAGGCTTATAAGTATGTAGTTAACAATCTGAACAGGGAATTTATGAGTTTTTGCATACTCCTGGTCGAATGATATAAAGAGAATTACTTTGTAAAAAAAAATAAAGAAAACAGCTACAATAACTGTAAGTGCTATCATTAAGCTGATGTCGGCGGGAGATACCGTTAAAAGGCTGCCGAAAAGATAGCCCATAAGATTGGGGGCATATCCAGGGGCAAGAAAAATAAAAATAATTCCCAGGGCCATACCGAAGGACCAGAAAATACCTATGAGGGAATCCTCCCTTATTTCTGCTTTTTTTGCAATAAATTCAATACCAAGTGCAGAGAGTACAGCAAATATTGCAGCTGAGACAATCGGGTTGAAACCAAAAAAATATCCTATACCTATCCCCCCGAAAGAGGCATGAGTGATACCACCGCTTATAAAAACCAGCCTTCTGGATACTATATAGCTACCTATTATCCCGCAATTAATGCTTGTGAAGAGTGATGCAAGGAGAGCATTCGTGAAAAACCTGTAATTAAGCAGTTCGGAAAATAGTTCGATCATTATAATCTATTAATATTATATTTTTAGCTACATAATGAAATTCACACCACCATAGCCTGTCTTAATGCTTATGTATTTCAAGCACGGTATGGGGAATGTCACCATGGGTAATGATCTGTATCGGGCAATTATAGGAAGCAAGTTGCTCTTGGGTAATAACATTAGTTGGATGATAATGGAGATTTTTGTTTACGCAGGCAATTGTTTTAACATACCAGCTTATTGTCCCCACATCATGGGAAACAACGATAATTGCCATTTTGGTGTTCAGGCCTTTAAGAATCTCATAAAAGTCCGTTTCAAACCTGGTATCTACAAAAGTATTTGGCTCATCAAGCATGAGCAGGCGCGGAGATGAGATTATTGCCCTGCACAGGTATACACGCTGCAACTGTCCCCCGGAAAGCTCTCCGATAGCTTTTTTTCTTAGGTTATAGATTCCCATCTGGTTTAACAGATCTTCAGCGAGTCTTTTCTGTTTCCCCGCATAACGACTAAAAACACCCTCTTTACTCATGAGTCCGGATAATACAACTTCTTTAACTGATATGGGGAATTGAAGGTCAATTTGGTTTATTTGCGGAAGGTATCCGATTATGTTCTCTGATTTTCCCTGCTTGTCATCGAAAAACATTACACTGCCCCTGTATGGTTTGATCAGGCCAAGTATAACCTTCAGAAGAGTTGTTTTTCCGCCTCCGTTGGGACCGATTATTCCAATAAAATCATGGTCATTAATAACAAGATTTATTTTACTCAGCACAATCTCATTGCCATATCCGGCCGAAACATCTTTTATTTCAAGAATTTTAGACATAATTATTGAATCTGCATCTTACTTAAGGCCTCATATAATTTGTCAGCAATATCTTTCATAGATTCCATCCAGTTTTCACCAAGAGGGTCAATTTCAACAACCTCTCCTCCAATCTCCCTGGCTATGGCAACTGCATTGTCCCGTTCAAACTCCATCTGAATAAAAACAGTTTTTATATTCTCCTTTCCTGCAAGATCAATTACCTGTTTCATATTTGCAGGAGAAGGACTTTTACCATCCTGTTCTATAGCCAGTTGAGTAAGCTGGTAATCCCTGGCGAAATAGCCAAGTACAGGATGGAAAATCAGGAAGGTATTACCGTGGGAGCTGCTGAATTTATCTTTAAAATTTTCATGCAGACTGTTAAGCTCTTCAAGGAATTTATTGTAATTATCAAGATAATAATCCTCATTCCCGGGATCAGTTTCGATAATTGCTGCAAGCATATTTTCCAGTTGTATCTTGACACCGGGTATGGTCATCCATGTATGAGGGTCTACGCCATAAAGATGAACGTGGTCGCCATGATCTACAATTTCTGCAGCTATCATATCCATCCCTTCGGAAGTATTAACAAATTTAACATCACTGTTTTGCTGCCTAATATTATTTAGAACAGTGCGTTCAAATTCAATGTACCCAATCCTGAAATAGAGGAGTGAGTTTGCCACATCCTGCATTTGTCTTGGTGTAGGTTCGTAGGTTTCAGGACTGCTGCCGCGTGGCACCAGAACATTTATTTTGAAATTTTCGCCTGCAATCCTTTCAGTAAAATATTTCTGTGGCAATATGCTGACGGTTATTGTTGGCATCACCTCTTTGCCTGGCTTTTGCGAGCATGCAGCCAGGGAAACTATTAAAATTATAAAAAGTAACTTTGTTCTAAGCATGGTGAGTTTTATAGGTTAAAACTTAATATGACAAAATTATCCGTTTTTTTTGATTTTATTGTGAAAAAAACAGAATTTAGCCAATCATGTTATTTACAGCCGTAACCCTGATCTGCCGGAACTTCAGGAAAACCGATAATGTTTCACCCCGGAAAATAAAAGTATATGTTCAGACCCCTTCTTATAACTGTACTTGGACCTACAGCTTCAGGCAAGACATCTTTTTCTGCCAGGCTGGCTCATCGTCTTGACGCTGAGATCATAAGTGCTGATTCACGACAGGTATACCGGAAGATGGACCTGGGTACCGGCAAGGATTATTCAGATTATTATGTTGAAGGGAAACAGGTTCCCTGTCACCTTATTGACATTGTTGATGCAGGTTACAAATACAGTTTATTTGAATATCAGCGCGATTTTATCAAGGTATGGGAAGATATTTCAGCCAGGGGAAAACAGGCAATCCTTTGTGGTGGTTCCGGCATGTATATTGAATCGGTAACCGATGCCTATAAGCTGGTTAATGTTCCTCATGACCAGGGGTTGAGGAGTGGTCTAGAAGTGAAGTCTGATAACGAGCTGGTCCGCATTTTATCAACCTTTGGTAAGCTGCATAATATATCTGACACCTCTTCCAGGAAAAGACTCATCCGGGCAATTGAGATAGCCTGTTTTTCCGAAAAAAACCAGGAGGTAACATTCTCCTTCCCTGAATTTGACAATGTTATTTTTGGCATTGACATCGAAAGAGAACAGCGCAGGAAGCTTATAACCAGGAGGCTGGAGGCCAGGCTGAAGGAAGGCCTCATTGATGAAGTTAGAGATTTGCTGGCCAGCGGGTTAACTCCCGGGCAGCTTATATTTTACGGACTGGAATACAAATATATTACTTTGTACATAACCGGTGAGATGACTTATGATGAAATGAAAGTACGCCTGAATACTGCAATTCATCAGTTTTCCAAAAGACAGATGACATGGTTCAGAAGAATGGAAAAAAAAGGCTATAAAGTTCATTGGCTGGATGCCGGTTTGAGTGATAATGAGAAAGTAAACATGGCTGTTTCAATTCTTGGGAAGTGATAACCCGAAGATATCCTGGTTTTAATCTTTCAGCCATCTGTCCAGCCATGCAAAGAACTCCCTTTGCCACATAATGCTGTTCTGAGGCTGAAGAACCCAGTGACCGGCATTTGGGAAGTGTATCAATCTTGCGGGTATTCCCTTTAGCCTGGCGATATTGAATGCCTGTATCCCCTGGCTGTACGGTACCCTATAGTCATTCTGGCCCGTATAGATAAGGATTGGGGTATCCCAGTTCTGCACATATGCATGGGGAGAAAATTCACCGTAGCTTACCGGCCTGGGTTTTTCCCAGTATGCACCTTCAAGATCGTGATTTACAAAGAAAGTTTCTTCAGTAGCGCCATACATGCTTTCAAGATGGAAAACTCCGTTATGGGAGATGAAAGCCTTGAACCTTCCCTCATGGGTGCCGGCAAGCTGAAATACCGAATAACCTCCAAAGCTCGCACCAACAGCACCAATCCTATCCTGGTCAATATAGGGCTCATTTTTCATATCATCTATTGCAGAAAGGTAGTCACGCATTGCCTGTCCGCCCCAGTCCCCCGATATCTGCCTGTTCCATTCCTGTCCGAATGTAGGCAGCCCCCTCCTGTTGGGAGCAACTACAACATAATCATTTGCTGCCATGATCTGGAAGTTCCAACGGTAGGAGAAAAACTGGCTAACTGCGCTCTGTGGCCCTCCCTGGCAGTAAAGCAGGGCCGGATATTTCTTATTTGGGTCAAAATCGGGTGGGTAAATGACCCAGACCAGCATATCCTTTCCGTCTGTGGTTCTCACCCGCCTTTCAGCAA
>SLPB01000111.1 GCA_007132225.1 Bacteroidales bacterium
CCGGGATAATATATTATTTTGGTTCTTTTCCATTTTTTACTCATCCTGCATTTGTTAGGTCACCAAAGTTAATATAGTAATCTTTCCCGGATTTCATTGATTCGAAACGCTGCATCATCAGAAAATGAGTTCGCAATGTTCGAGTAAATTATTTAGACCGGCCATTACTAAATTATAGTAACTACATTATCTGTTATATGCTGACCGTGATAGTATAAGCATAACTGTCAGACTGATTATTCAGAAATTAATAATTGATATTTTTACATTTAAAATTTAATGCTATGGGACAAATTAACCGGATACATGCCAGACAAATTCTTGATTCCCGAGGGAATCCAACTATTGAGGTTGATGTGATTACAGAGAGTGGCTTTTTCGGCCGGGCAGCTGTGCCTTCAGGTGCATCTACCGGAGTGCATGAAGCAGTTGAACTTCGTGACGGAGATAAATCAAAATATCTCGGTAAAGGGGTAGAGAAAGCGGTTAACAATGTCAATACAATTATAAATGATGAATTGACAGGATATGACGCTCAGGATCAGAATGGTATTGATGCCGCTATGATTAAGCTGGACGGTACTGATAACAAAGGACATCTGGGAGCCAATGCCATTTTGGGCGTTTCACTTGCCGTAGCCCGTGCTGCTGCTGCTTCAACCGGTCAGGAACTTTTCCGTTATATTGGAGGGGTAAATGCAAATACGCTCCCCATTCCCATGATGAATATCCTTAACGGAGGATCTCATGCCGACAATAAAATAGATATACAGGAATTCATGATTATGCCTGTTGGGGCTACATCATTTTCCGAATCTCTGCGGATGGGAACTGAAATATTCCATAACCTTAAATCAGTGCTTAAAAAAAGTGGCCATTCCACAAATGTAGGAGATGAAGGTGGTTTTGCACCTAATCTGGGTTCTAACGAAGAAGCCATTGAAGTAGTGATAGAGGCTATAGAACAAGCCGGGTTTAAAGCAGGTGATGATATTGTTATTGCGCTTGATGCTGCTGCTTCGGAGTTTTATAACAAGGAGAAGAAGGTATATGAGTTTGAATCAACAGGACAAACCCTGACAAGTGCTCAGCTTGCGGACTTTTGGAAGGAATGGGTAAACAAATATCCCATAGCTTCGATCGAAGATGGCTTTGATGAAGATGACTGGGACGGATGGAATGAATTATATAAAATTGTTGGGGATAAAGTACAGCTTGTCGGAGACGACCTTTTTGTTACTAATGTCAACCGTCTGCAAAGAGGTATTACTGAAGAATCAGCCAATTCGATACTGATCAAGGTTAATCAGATTGGCACATTAACAGAAACTATTAATGCTGTTCAGCTGGCAAATCAAAATGAGATGACTGCGATAATTTCCCATCGCTCAGGTGAGACTGAAGATAATTTTATTGCTGATCTGGCTGTTGCCCTGAATACCGGTCAGATCAAAACCGGTTCAGCTTCCCGTTCTGACAGGATTTCTAAATACAATCAATTACTCCGGATTGAGGAGAGCCTTGGTGATCTTGCCAGATTCCCGGGCAAAAGTTTTAAATATGCCAGGTAAGTTCTGAAAAATCAGTCATTAATTCATAACAGCCAATCTAAACGGTCTTGATGTATAAAGAAAAGGGAGGTAATAGACAACCTCCCTTTTTTATACTTTAAACTGTATGATCTGTCAATCAAAAATTTGTATAATTGCGGTTTTTTAGTAGTTTTATAAAAAACAATATTTAATAATTTGCTATGGACCAAATTAAAAGAAAGTTTAAAGAGATAGCCGTGCCCAGGGTTGAAGAATTCAGGAAATTATTAACCGAATCCGGAGATAAGCCTGTTGATAAGGTCACTATCGGAAGCGTGCTTAGTGGCATGAAAGGAACGGTAAGCCTCCTTACTGATACTTCCAAGCTGGATCCCGAAGAAGGCATTCGTTTCAGGGGATATTCAATACCTGAGCTGAGAAAAAATCTGCCAAAAGTTAACCCTGAAGGTGAACCTTTACCCGAAGGCCTGTTTTATTTAATGCTTCTTGGTGAGATGCCCAAAGATGAAGATGTTGCTTTCCTTAGCAAGGAATGGGCCTCACGATCGGATCTTCCTGACTATGTTTACAATGTTATTGATGCATTACCTTTAGATACCCGTCCAATGGTGCAGTTCTCTACTGCTATTCTTTCTATGGCATCACTTTCCAAATTCCAGGCAGCTTATATGGAGGGTGCCGGAAAAAGCGATTACTGGGATTCCACCTATGAGGATATTATGGATTTAATAGCAAAACTTCCCAGGATCGCTGCATATATATATCGCCGGAAGTACCATGATAATAAACAGATATCAGCCGATAAATCACTTGACTGGGCAGCAAACCTTGCTCATATGATGGGGTACGACAATTATGAAGTACACCGGCTCCTGCGTCTTTATATGTTTCTCCATGCCGACCATGAAGGAGGGAATGTTTCTGCACATGCAACTCATCTTGTAGGGTCGGCGTTAAGCAACCCTTATTATGCTTACACCGCTGGTATGACCGGCTTGGCCGGTCCGCTGCATGGATTTGCAAATCAAGAGGTTATGCGCTGGATGTTCGGCATGATAGAAGAAATCGGGCCGGCCTGTGAAGACAAAGATAAGATCCGTAAATATGTTAAGAAAACACTTGACGATGGGCATGTTATTCCCGGCTATGGACATGCCGTACTAAGAAAGACTGATCCAAGATTTACCGCTCAGATTGAATTTGGCCAGAAATACCTGCCGGATGATCCATGGCTGATAACCATGACCTGCCTCTATGAAGTTGTTCCTGAGGTTCTTGGAAGTGTCAGTAAAATTAAGAATCCATGGCCAAATGTTGATGCAGGATCAGGAGTTCTTCTTATGCATTACGGAATTAAGGAGTTTGAATTTTATACTGTTCTTTTCGGGGTATCCAGAGCACTTGGAGTTCTCTCCCAGCTACTATGGGACAGGGCATATGGGTTACCGATTGAAAGGCCTACCTCTCATCCTTTGGAGTGGTTTAAAGAAAAGGCAGGGTTATGATTATATATCCTAAAAAAACCGGCTAATTTAGCCGGTTTTTTTTTCATGGTTAGCTCTCTGTATTCAAGAAATTGTAAATTAGCATCGAAATTACTAATAGCATCCCTGGTTTAGTTTAGCAGAGCATATGTTATTAAATTGAATTTTAATAGTTATATGGAGTTCGCCATATATTGTGCGTGCCCAAAATTTTGACATGAATTGTTTCATGCAGTATTCTGTAATAATAAAGATGTCGTATTACCTGAAATCTTTTATGCCCCTGCCAAGGAGTTATATCCTGATTAAAAGATTATGTGCCGGCTTATTCATTATCCTGTTTGCTGCTTCCCATCTGTCGGGCTCACAGGATAATTGGCGGATAATTAATTACAGTTTGGAACATGGGTTGTCACAAATATCAGTTAATTCGATTATTCAGGATTCCCGGGGATTCCTGTGGATTGGAACACAAGACGGGTTAAACAGATTTGATGGTTATGAATTTGTTGTTTACCGGCACCAGCCTTCTGATCCCTCTTCTCTTTCTAATAGTAATATACAGTCTGTTATAGAAGACAATAAGGGTGATATATGGGTGGGTACAAAGGACGGACTTAACAAGCTTGACAGGGCTAACAATAATTTTACAATATACCGTCACGATCCTGATGATCCCGGATCGATAAGCAATAATAATATCTATTATGTTTACCAGGACCGTGAAGGCATAATATGGCTTAAAACAGAGGAGGGTCTTGATATGTTTGATCCAAACAAACAGGTTTTCCGGACTTATAACCATTATAACGATGTTTTTAGTTTCGTTTCAGGATCTTATTACTTTTCCATTTTTGAGGATAAGGGGAACAGGTTATGGGTTGGTTCAAAGGACGGGCTGTTCAGTTTTGATCGCGACCGGGAGCAGTTTAAAAGGTATTATCATGATCCTGCCAATATAAATTCTATTAGCGATGACAAGATAAAATGCATATTTGAAACTTCGAAGGGGCAGTTGCTGGTTGGCACAGAAAACGGGTTGAATATATTTGATCAGGGAAACGATTATTTTAGTGTGTTTTTTGTTGAACAAACCGGACGCGTTCCCTCACGAATGAACGTGATAAACTCAATATTTGAAGACAATAAGGGCACAATATGGATTGGGACCGGTGCCGGATTATTCTCTTTTTCCCCCGGACAAGGAGGGTTTACACCGTTTAAGAAAAGTTCTGCTTCCGAACCCTTTTTTGATATGGAGGTTTCCTCTATTTTGGAAGATCAGTCAAATAATCTTTGGGTAGGAACCTTGGGAGGCTTATATATGATAGATACCAAAAATAAGTTTTCTACCTACCGGATACATGACTACATGCCTGATGCACCTCAGGCGGCTAAATTTGTAGCATCTGTGCTTGCCGTAAGTGACGAAGAGCTCTGGCTTGGCACCTGGGGCGGAGGACTTTTTATGCTTAATTTAAATACCGGGGATATAAATCATTATTCAACCAGTTCTTCAGATAATTCAAAAAGGATTTCAAACGACTTCGTTCAGGTGATTTTCAGAGATTCAAGGGGTAGGATAATTCTTGGAACCCGTGATGGACTGGATTTGTTCCGGGGATATAACAGGGGATTTGAACTCTTTTGCCCTGCCTACAATAGTGGAGATTGTCAGTTGTTTAATTCCAACAGGATATATAGCATTTATGAAGATTCAGAAAAGGTATTATGGATTGCAAGCAGGTACGGACTTCACTCATTAACTGGCGGCAGCCTTGTTAGTTATTATCATGACCCGGTTGACAGCACGAGTATTTCCTCAAACCATGTACATGATGTTATTGAATGCAGTGAAGGGTTTATCTGGGCAGCAACGGCGGAAGGTTTAAACCAGCTTGACCGGGTTACGGGAGAATTTAAAATTTATCGCAGAGATATTGAAAAGGGGCGTTTCAGTCTGAGTCATAATGATCTTACCTGCCTGCATGAGGACCTGAACGGCAATTTATGGATTGGCTCTGCTTCAGGACTTAACAGATTTTTTCCCGGCACCGGATCTTTTATGGTGTTTTCTGAAGTAGAGGGGCTCCCGAATAATCTTATTTACGCGATTCTCGGGGATGATAACGGTATTTTGTGGCTTAGTACCAATCATGGACTGGCCAGTTTTAACCCGGAAACCTATGAAGTTTCAAAATTTGATGTTGCCGACGGCCTTCAGAGTTATGAGTATAATCTTGGCGCCAGGTATAAGAGTGAAAGAGGCGAATTGTTTTTTGGAGGTGTTAATGGGCTAAATTCCTTTTACCCCGATTCTTTGGAAATGAACAGACTCATTCCGCCAATAGTAATTACATCATTTGAAGTTATTGACCCGGAAGGAAATAGAATTATAAATATTGAAGATCGGAAAGAGATCATTCTGCAACCACATGAAAATTCTTTCAATATAGAATTTGCAGCTCTTGATTTTACCCGGACTGAGAGAAATCAATACTCCTACCGGATGGAAGGCCTGGATGAAAATTGGGTACATGCAGGTACCAGGCGCATTGCGAATTTTAACCGGGTACCTTCGGGTTCCTATGTTTTCCACATTAAAGGTTCAAACAATGATGGAGTTTGGAATAAGGAGGGATACTCCATGGGTATTGTGATTTTAACACCCTGGTGGAGAACTCTGTATGCATATTTATTTTATTTGGTGTTCCTGTTATTTATGATATATATAATCGTTTTATATGGTACCAGACGATTGCGTAATGCCAATCAACTCTTAAGAGAAAAGGAGATGGCATCAACTGAAATATCTCGTCAGAAGGAAGAGTTAATGTTAAAAAACAGGAATATTACCGACAGCATTAATTACGCCAGGAGAATTCAACTGGCCATGATGCCCAATTCAAGAAAATTTCAGTATTTGTTTCCTGATTCTTTTGTATACTATCGGCCTAAAGATATAGTAAGCGGTGATTTCTACTGGGTTAACCAACGCAATGACAAAGTGTTCCTGGCGGTTATTGATTGCACAGGCCATGGCGTCCCTGGGGCTTTTATGTCTATCATTGGCTACGAGTTATTAAGGAATATTATTAATTTGCAAGGGATCGAAAAGCCCGGGAATATATTAAATAAATTGAATGAGGATTTTTCCAGTATTTTTGAAACTGATGGAGACAGGGATTTTTCTTTTCGTGATGGTATGGATATCGGTTTTTGCGTTATTGACAGGAAAAATAATATGCTGGAGTTTGCCGGAGCTTTCTCACCATTGTACCTTGTAAGAAATAAATCTATTATTGAGATAAAAGGGAACCGCTTCTCGGTTGGAATAATGGACGACCTTATTAATGAGTCTTTTGAGAACCATACAATGAAACTTAAGAAAGGCGACATGATATATCTGTTCTCCGATGGTTATCCTGACCAGTTTGGCGGAGAGGAAGGTAAGAAATTTAAATACCGGAGATTCAGACACTTACTGCTTAATATCCACGCATTGCCTGTTAATGAGCAGGAAAAAATGCTGGAACAGAGCATTGTTCAATGGATGGGTGATAATGAGCAGGTGGATGATATCCTAATAATAGGCGTCAGACCCTGAATTTAATATTGATATAACAGATGCTTTATCTTTGCAACAAGGACCTCAACCTGGAATGGCTTGCTTATGTAATCGTCCATTCCTGCTTCAAGGCATTTTTCCCTGTCACCATGAAGAGCATTTGCCGTTATTGCAATGATCGGCGTATGTGAATTAGTGGTGGACTCTATTTCCCGGATCTTTCTGGTGGCCACAAAGCCATCAATTACAGGCATTTGGATGTCCATTAAAATTACATCATACTTGGATGTGCCGAATTTGTCAAGTGCTTCCTTACCGTTATTTGCAACATTAATGTTAGGGATGTATTTTTTCAGGCTGAGGACAACAATTTTCTGATTTATCGTATTATCCTCGACAAGTAATACATTAATGTCTTTTAGTTTGTCAAGGGAACTTTGTGAATCAGTTGTAATCTCTCCTGGAAGCAGTTTTTTTTCTTCCGGTAATTTACTTTTGGGTCCCGATTTGAAAGGAAGTGAAAAAAGGAAAACCCTGTTTTTTTCCAGTGTCTGCAAAATATGAAGCTTTCCTCCCATATGAAGTATAACCTTTCTTGCAATATTCAGATCAAGATTGTTGATGAGGTTAGAATCACTCTGACCTGAAAGCTTATTGACCGGCCTTTTTTGGGATTCATTCCAGGAAGGAAGATTTACAGGTCTGCTGGTTTTTATTTCAAACCTGATTTCAGTAATGCCGGAAATCCGGCTGTGTATATTCGCAAGAATGGTGATTTGAATTTTCCCGGATCGCTTATTCTTTAGAATAGTTTCTATAAGGTTTAAAAAGATCTGTTTAAGTCCCACCGGATCTCCTTCAAGTTCTTGTTTTTTAAGATCCTCGTCCAATGAGAAAGCAAACTCCACCATTGGTTCCTTTTGCACTGTAAATAATTTGATAACACTGCTGATAGTGTTATGCAAATTGAAACTTGTGAGGTGCCTGTTTGTTTTACTTTCAATATCTACTTCGGTAATTTCTGCAATATTTTCAATTGTATTTACCAGGTTATTTGCCGATGCGATTATGGTTTCCATCATATCTCTTTGTTCATCGGTAAGATTTACTTTGTTAACCATATGGCTAACAAGCATAATGTTACTAAGGGGAGTACGTATCTGGTGGGATATTTTTGATATAAAAGACTCTTTCAGCCTGGTTTTATTAACCTCTTCGAGCAGCTGTATTTCAGTTGCTTTGTTGGAGCTTGCCCGGTAATACTCGGCTATTGAACTAATTATTTGCAAGGCTATGTAGAGTCCGGATAATCTCATAATGAAGACATCACTAAATCCGGGTTTCGCGGCATAACTTTCCGGGAGAAGAAAATAAAAAAATATTATCAGAAGGAATGAAAGACTGATTATATTGCCGTTTTTATTCCCGAGAATAAGAATGGACAGGACCGGGACAAGGGGAAACCATAATATTACATAGCCATCATCAGGTGAAAAAACAAATAAGAACAGGAGGATGAAAATAACCAGTGTGAGATTGAACATTCCGGCAATGGAATAATTCAGAGTCCTTTTAATAATTGCTATGCTGCCCAATATCATAAGTGATGTAATCAGGGCAACTATTCCATGAATAAACTCATCCCTGATCAGGGCCAGGATGCCATAAATTGCAAAAAATGTAAATCCTGTAAAAATGAGCAGGGTTGAATTTATTAGTCTGATTAAATCCTGTTCTTTAAATTTTTCCTGCAATCCAAAGCTCAGGAAACTGATCAATTTATTAAAAAGCCTCATTTAAGGGGTTTTTGAGGTATTTTTGCCGAATTTTATGATGGACCCCGGCTTAGTGGTCACTAATATATAACACAAAAATAACAAAAAAACCGTGACACCTTATCTTTTTTACCAGTCAAACGCATTATTGTAAATAAGATACTTCAGGGGCGATAATAATCAGAAATTTTATTTTTTGACTTTGGTCCGCTGATTAAAATTTCACAAATATTATGTAGGTTTGCCTATTATGAGTGAGGATAAAAAAATAATTTTTTCGATGGTGGGGGTCAGCAAAATCTACCCTCCACAAAGGAAGGTTCTTAATGATATCAGTCTCTCCTTTTTCTATGGGGCAAAGATTGGAATAATAGGCCTTAACGGTTCAGGTAAATCCACCCTGTTGAAGATTATCGCGGGTAAAGAGAAATCAACTGAAGGCGACGTAATTTTTTCGCCCGGGTACAGTGTTGGAATGCTTGAGCAGGAACCAACCCTGGATCAGTCTGCAACCATCCGCGAAAATGTTATGGAAGGCACAAAGGAGGTGTCAGGATTGTTAAAGGAATATGAAGAGCTTAATAACCGATTTGCCGATCCAATGGAGGATGATGAAATGAACCGGCTTATTGAAAGGCAGGGTGAGCTTACAGAAAAGATAGACAATCTAAATGGCTGGGATCTGGACAGTAAGCTGGAGAGGGCTATGGATGCACTTCGTTGTCCGCCGGAAGACCTTCCCGTAACCAATCTTTCGGGTGGTGAGGCACGCAGGGTTGCGTTATGCCGGTTGCTGCTGGAAGAGCCGGATATCCTTCTGCTTGATGAGCCAACCAACCATCTGGATACTGAATCTGTTCACTGGCTTGAACAGCACCTTAAGCAATATAAGGGTACAGTAATAGCTATCACGCATGACCGTTATTTTCTTGATAATGTAGCTGGTTGGATACTGGAACTTGACAGGGGAGAGGGTATACCCTGGAAAGGCAACTATTCATCATGGCTGGAACAGAAATCAAGGCGCCTTGCCATGGAGGAGAAAACCGCCAGTAAGAGGCAAAAGACTCTTGAACGGGAGCTTGATTGGGTGCGTATGGCACCTAAGGCCCGCCATGCAAAAGCAAAGGCAAGACTGTCAGCTTATGACAAACTTTTAAATGAAGATGTTAAGCAAAAGGAGGAAAAGCTGGAGATATTCATTCCTAATGGACCGAGGCTTGGCGACAAAGTAATTGAAGCAAGGAGCGTAGCCAAGGCCTACGGAGACAAGCTGCTTTTTGAAGACCTGGATTTTATGTTGCCACCTGCCGGCATAGTCGGTGTAATTGGTCCCAATGGAGCCGGCAAAACCACGTTGTTTCGGATGATAATAGGTGTTGAAAATCCTGACAGGGGAAATTTCATTATAGGAGAAACTGCTAAAGTGGCCTATGTTGATCAGGCTCATGCTGCAATTGATACCGAAAAGACGGTTTACCAGGTAATATCTGACAACAGCGAGTTTGTTCAACTCGGTGGCCGGTCGATGAATGCACGAGCTTATGTTGCCAAGTTCAACTTTACAGGTGCTGATCAGGAGAAGAAATGCGGGGTTCTTTCAGGAGGTGAACGGAACAGGCTTCATCTTGCACTTACCCTCAAGGAGAATGCCAATGTGTTATTGCTGGATGAGCCTACCAATGATATTGATGTTAATACACTCAGGGCACTGGAGGAAGGCCTGGAGTACTTTGCAGGGTGTGCTGTTATTATATCGCATGACCGGTGGTTCCTTGACCGGGTGGCTACTCATATACTTGCTTTTGAAGGCGATTCTAAGGTGTACTGGTTTGAGGGCAGCTATTCAGAGTATGAGGATAACCGTCGCAAAAGGTTGGGCGACGAGGGACCTAAGCGGATCAGGTACAAAAAACTCACGGGCGGTTGACCTTGGGAAGACAACTTGTGATTATTAAATTACCGGTAACCAAACAATAATTCTTATGGAACGAATAGATGAAAATTCTCAAAGTGAACGGACATGGGCATTGTTTTGCCATTTGAGTGCCTTTGCCGGATTTATAATACCCTTTGGCAGCCTGATAGGGCCAATAGTAGTATGGGCTGTAAAGCGGGATCAGTATCCGCTGGTTGATGATCAGGGCAAGGAATCAATAAATTTTCAGATATCCATGCTTATATACTATTTGGTTGCTGCGGCCCTGATACTTATCCTTGTGGGTATTCCATTGCTTATCGCTCTGTTCTTCTTTAAACTTATCATAACAGTTGTAGCTGCAATAAAGGCTCATGAGGGAGTCCGCTACAGGTATCCTCTGAACATAAGATTTATTAGTTGAGGCTTTTATCAATTAATACTATCTTTGCCGGCACTGAAATTTAAATGTCTGACCGATGTCCCGGAAACCTTCAATACCCAAAGGAACACGCGACTTCCTGCCTGTTGAGACGGCAAGAAGGAATCATATTTTTGATACTGTACGAAATGTTTTTGATCTCTATGGTTATGTTCCCATTGAAACTCCAGCAATGGAAAATCTGTCCACGCTTCTTGGAAAATATGGAGAGGAGGGGGATAAACTGCTTTTCAGGATACTCAATACAGGGGATTTTATGAACAAGCTTCGCCATGAAGATGTTCTTGCAGGAGATAGTAGCAGACTGGCCAATAAGATTTGTGAACGGGGACTGAGATATGATCTTACTGTACCTTTTGCACGCTATGTTGTGCAGCACCGCAATGAATTGACTTTCCCCTTTAAGCGCTATCAAATTCAGCCGGTGTGGAGGGCCGACAGGCCGCAGAAAGGCCGTTACCGTGAATTTTTTCAGTGTGATGTTGATGTGATAGGCAGTGACTCTCTGCTCAATGAGGTGGAGCTTACCCAGATTATTGATGATACCTTTGAAAGGCTGGGAGTTAATGCCATAATAAAACTCAACAACAGGAAAATACTGACAGGCCTGGCTGAGATAATAGGCGAACCCCAACAGCTGACATCATTGACCGTTGCCATTGATAAACTGGAGAAGATCGGTATTGATGCCGTATGCCTCGAGATGAAGGAGAGGGGTATTTCTCCGGGAGCCATTGAAAAGATAAAGCCGGTAATTGAATTGAAGGGCTGCAATAGGGATAAGATGGAGACCCTTTACGTTCTCTTGCGCGAAAGCAAAACCGGCCTTCAAGGAATGGATGAGATGAAACTGGTGCTTGACACTCTTGAAAAGTTTGACCTGAGAAGCAGTATTGAATTTGATATAGCACTTGCACGGGGACTAAATTATTACACCGGGACTATCTTTGAAGTGAAATCGGCTGATGTGGAAATTGGAAGTATTTGCGGTGGCGGACGATATGATGATCTTACCGGGGTGTTCGGACTGGCAGGTTTATCCGGAGTTGGGATCTCTTTCGGGGCTGACCGCATTTATGATGTGCTTAAGCAAACGGATAGTTTTCCTGAAACATTAGAAACGGCAACCAGGATTATGTTTGTCAATTTCGGTCAGCCGGAATCATCGGTTTGCCTCAGCTTGCTTGCCGGATTGCGCAAATCGGGTATCAGCTCTGAAATCTATCCTGACAGCGTGAAAATTAAAAAGCAGATGCAGTACGCCAATAACCGCAATATTCCATTTGTTGCTATTATTGGGGAGACTGAATCCCGCCAGGGATCGGCAACAGTAAAGAATATGCAAACCGGCACTCAGACAACCATCCATCAGAAAGAGCTGGTAAAGTATCTTTTGGATCAATAGAAAATTTATAATTTAAATTCGTAATTTAGATGTTTGAAAAGGGCTGTTTATAGAATAAATAATCAAAATAGCCATCGGAACTAGCGGATAATGTTAAGGGATAATAAAATAATAAAATTTAAAAATTTCAGCTATGAGAAAAGATCGAGTTTTAACCAGGAAAACATCAATTGTTTTTCTGCTTTTTATAATTATTTCCACCGCTTCCAGCCACCGGGAAAAACAAGCAGGATGGGATGAGATATTCAATGGACGTGATTTTACAGGATGGCTCGTTCCTGAAGGTGATGGCGGACACTGGCGGGTTGTTGACGGGGTAATAGATTATGATGCGCTTAGTGAGGCTCCCGGAGATAAGAATCTTTGGACGAGGAATGAGTATGGTGATTTTATGCTTAAAATTGACTGGAGGATCAAGGAAACACCTTTTATTAATCATAATGTTCCTATAATAATGCCTGATGGAACTCATAAGCTCAACGAAAATGGTGAAGTAATAAGGATATCTGTGCCGGACAGCGACTCAGGTGTTTATCTTCGTGGCTCCTCTAAGGCGCAGATCAATATATGGACATGGCCCGTAGGATCTGGTGAAGTATACGGATACAGGATGGACAGGGATATGCCCCCTGAGGTAAGAGCTGGTGTTACTCCGAATATTATGGCAGATAACCATATCGGTGAATGGAACACTTTTATAATAACAATGAAGGGAGACCGGCTTACTGTTGTATTGAATGATCACACTGTAATAGAAAATGTCCAGCTTCCCGGTGTACCTGAAAAGGGGCCCCTGGCTTTGCAGCATCACGGCAGAATGGTTGACGGTGAATGGACAAGTTCACCATCACTGGTTCAGTTTCGCAACATTTACATCAAAGAGCTGTAAATCAGGGTTGTTATCCCTAACTGATATAAGTTGAAGGATTATTTTAAGATTACAACAGAAAGAGTAAAAATTAAGGATATTGAGCTTGCTCTGTCCGGGGATCTCAAATTGTTTCTCTCGGATGAGTCCTCCAGGCTTATTGTGGAATGCAGGGAATATCTTGACAGGAGGCTTGCAGCTTCAGATGATCCCGTTTATGGCATTAATACGGGTTTTGGTTCACTGTACGACCGGAAGATTTCTTCCCGTGATCTCGGAACGCTGCAGCAAAACCTGGTTATGTCGCATGCCTGCGGGATGGGAGACGAGGTTCCTAAGCATATTGTTAAGCTAATACTTTTTCTTAAAATCAAATCCCTTTCCTACGGTCATTCGGGGGTGCAACTTAGCACCGTGAAAAGGCTTGTCGACTTTTTTAATCATGATATACTCCCCGTTGTTTACCAGCAGGGTTCACTTGGTGCATCAGGCGATCTTGCACCGCTTTCCCATCTGAGTCTGCCTCTTATGGGAATGGGCGAAGTGAACCACAAGGGTGAAATTATTCCTGCCTCAAAGGCCCTGGATGAGTTTAATTTGAAACCCCTGGAGCTGAAATCCAAAGAAGGCCTTGCCTTACTTAACGGAACCCAGTTCATGAGTGCTTACGGAACATGGTGCTGCATTGAGGCAGAAAGGCTGATGAGGTTAGCCGATATTACCGGTGCCTTATCGCTTGATGCATATGATGGTCGCTCTGAAGCATTCAATGAAATTGTTCATAAAGTCCGTCCTCACCCCGGCCAGTTGGAAACTGCTGCACGGATGCTTGAAATACTCAGGGGGAGTGAGTTGATTAAGCGGACTAAAATGCATGTTCAGGATCCATATTCATTCAGGTGTATCCCCCAGGTACACGGAGCATCAAAAGATGCACTGAATTATGTGGTTTCGGTATTTGAAACTGAAATAAATTCAGTGACTGATAACCCTACGATATTTCCCAATGAGGATGAAATAATATCAGCCGGTAATTTTCATGGCCAGCCCCTGGCACTTGCACTTGATTATTTGTGCCTGGCAGTTTCTGAAATAGCAAGTATTTCGGAAAGAAGAATTTACCGGCTTCTTTCTGGAAAAAGAGGTCTTCCCGTCTTTTTGGTTGCCAAACCCGGGCTGAATTCAGGATTTATGATTCCCCAGTATACTGCTGCTTCCATTGTCAGCCAGAACAAGCAGCTATGCACCCCCGCATCGGCAGACACCATTGAATCTTCCCAGGGGCAGGAGGATCATGTTAGCATGGGAGCCAATGCTGCACTTAAAGCTTTAAAAGTTATTGAAAATACTGAAAGGGTTCTGGCGATTGAGTTTTACGTGGCGGCCCAGGCACTGGAGTTCCGGCGACCGGCAAGGTCTTCTGATTTTATTGAAAAAATTATTGAATCTTACCGTAAAAGAATCTCCTTTGTTGATACTGACAGGATAATGTATTATGACATGAATGAATCAGTATTATTTCTGCGATCCCTGAATATGTGATTTCCTGATTGCCGGTCTCCGGGGCAAAGGGATTACCTGAAATGTGATTAACCCGGAGTTTAAATAATCAATCACGCCCGGGCAGTCCGGGATCTCTTCCCTGGCCTCTGCGAAGTCTTCTTAGCAGCTGCATCCTGAAGGCATTTTCTGCCTGGTAGAGCTGCATAACCTTTTTCAGGGGCAGTACCTCTTTGAATTTATCATGAAACTCAGTTGTAAGGTTGCTCTCCTTTGCCTGAAGATTGATATACTGATCTGCCAGGTTCACTGCTTCTTCTTCGGACAGATTATCGTAATTCATGGAAAAGTATGTTGAGACAGACTGCCTTTCCTGTACAAGATTATTTTTTCTCTCCTGGAAATCGTTGTATACCGGCCAGAACTTCTTGGCCTCCTCACTTGTTAATTCAAGATAACGTGTAATAAAGGCGACTCTTTCCGCTTCAACCTGTTGAAAATCACCACGTCTCCTTTGTCCATGTCCCGGTTGTCCAAAAACATGAAGCACCGGAAGAATTATGATTGCTATTGTAAAAATATATTTTATCATTATTGTGGTTTTTTATTTAGAATTCAGCATAAAGAAGGTCCATGGCTATTTCATCCTGGTAAAGATATTCAATGTACAGATCAGGATCATCTCCATAAAGCCGGTAGTCCGGATCGGGATCCTCAAAATAATAGTCATGCTCCTCAAGCTGGCTTAAAAAATACTGATCGCTGAAATCCTCCTGGTAAAAGTCTATGTACATGGCAATATTTTCACTGTTTGCCAGGTCCTGTTCGGTGCTGGTAAAAGTCCGGAGGCCGAGATAACCTATAAGTGCAAAACCTGTAATAACTGCCGCAAGTGCCAGTCGCGGGCGTATTAACTGCCAGGCTCTTTCCGGGAAGGGAACAGGTGATGGCCGTTTGGATTGTAAGCGGTTATTGAGTTTTTCCGGAAAAGATTCAAAATAGTTAGCCGGCACGGAAAACGGATTGTTTTTCCCTGCCTGCTCTATTCCAGTCGCTTTTTTATCTTTTGATTGCATTTATATAAAGTATGGTTCTCTATCTGCTTAACAATATTTTACTAATTCCTGGTTCGGATATAAAAATACTGAACTTAAGTTATAAATCTTTCTTACCAGTTATTCTTTTGACTAATAACGGACTCATAGGTTTAATTGTTCTTCAGAATATATTCAATTTTTTTTGCAGCGTGATGATATGAGGCCTTCAGTGCTCCCACTGAAGTATCAAGTATCTTTGCCATCTCTTCATACTTCATTTCATCATAGTATCGCATATTAAATACTATACGCTGCTTGTCGGGAAGTTTAAGAATGGCTTTTTGCAGTTTCAGCTCCAATTCATCACCATCGAAATAGGTGTTTCCTTCCAAACCGGAAATCAGTTCCTTTTCTATATCAACAAGAGGAAGAAAATACTTTCTCTTTTTCTCTTTCAGAAAGGAGAGGACTTCATTGGTTGCTATGCGGTAAAGCCATGTGTATAACTGAGACTCTTCCCTGAAGTTTTCAAGTGCCTGCCATGCTTTTAAAAAAGTGTTCTGAAGCAGATCATCAGCATCTTCGTGGATAACCACCATTTTTCTGATATGCCAGTAAAGTCTCTCCTGATACTTTCTGACTATTTCGCTGAATGCATAGTTTTTATGGTCCGGATTACGAAATAGTATTAACAGCTCCTTGTCGCTGTAATCCTTCATTAATTAATATTTTTAAGGCCTGGCAAAAACAAAATTTACCAGGTCATAAAAAATATGCCAAACCCTGGCAATTTTTTATGAACCTGTTTAAATAATAAAGGCCCGATCTAAAGTGTTTCAGTTATGCATCCGGCTATTCTTGTTCCCGGTACTCCTTAAGATAATTACTCACATGGACAGCTACATTTTCGGGAGTAAATCCGAATTTTTGATCCAGAATTCCGGCGGGAGCTGAATACCCGAAATGGTCGAGACCAAATACCTTGCCACGGCAGCCCACTATTTGTTTCAGACCTGATGGCAGGCCTGATGTTAGGCCGAAAACAGGAAGGTTGCCGGGAATTACCTGTTCCTGGTAATTGCTGCTTTGCTCACGGAACAGCTGTTCAGAGATAAGTGAAACAACCCTGACCCTGAGACTCTCTTCTGATCTTAGCAGTGCCGCACCTTCGACCAGGGTTGACACTTCCGATCCGCTTCCTATAAGCACTATATCAGGAGTTCCTTTATCATCCTGAACAATGTATGCACCTTTGCGTGCTTCGAGCGCTGCTGTATAACGGTCTTTACCATCGGGTGCAGGCAAATCTTTTATATTTTGACGGGAAAGTATCAGGGCTGTGGGTGTTTGTGTGTTCTCCATGGCCATTTTCCAGGCAACTGTTGTTTCATGAGCATCGGCTGGTCGCAGCACAAGCATGCTTGGCCTCCCTGAATGGTTCTTCAGCTCCTCCATTAGTCTTATCTGAGCCTCATGTTCAACCGGCTGGTGTGTTGGTCCGTCTTCCCCAACCCTGAAAGCATCATGTGTCCAGATATATTTAACCGGGAGCTCCATCAGTGCGGCAAGCCTGACAGCGGGTTTCATATAATCAGAAAAAACAAAAAATGTTCCTATGGCAGGAATAACACCTCCATGAAGCACCATGCCATTAGCTATGGCTGCCATGGTAAGTTCAGATACTCCTGCATGTAAAAATGCACCGGTAAAGTCTCCCCTGGTAAATGGTTTGGAATTTTTCAAAAAACCGTCAGTCTTATCACTGTTGGCAAGATCGGCCGATGCTACAATAATGTTTTCAATGTTTTTGGCGAAATGACCAAGAACAATTCCTGATGCTGCTCTTGTGGCAACATTTGGCTTTTGCTCAATTGAGGAGTAATCTATATCAGGTACCTCCCCGGCTAAAAACTTTTTTAGCTTAAGTGCCTGTTCGGGATTTGCCTTTTCCCATTCCTCCTGTTCCTTCTTTCTTTTTGCAGCCCCGGATCTTTTATTGTCCATAGCTTTTCGATAATGCTCCTTTACATCTTCAAAAACCCTGAAAGCGTTTTCCGGGTCACCTCCCAGATTGATTATTGTTTTCTCAAATGAAGCACCTGCGCCAGAGAGGGGCTGACCATGAGTGGAAGGTTGTCTTTCGAAAGATTCACCATCTTCTTTAACGGCTCCTTTCCCCATTATGGTTTTTCCTATTATAAGGAATGGCTTTTCTTTCTCTTCATTGGCAGACTTAAGAGCTTTTCGTATTTCATCCTGGTCGTTTCCATTGATCTCCATGACCCTCCAGCCCCAGGCTTCATATTTTTTTGCGGTATCTTCAGTTGTAACCTGTAGTGTTGTAGTGGATAGCTGGATGTCATTTGCATCATAATACATTATAAGGTTATTTAATCCGTAATGACCGGCTATGCGCCCCGCACCCTGCGATATCTCCTCCTGGACGCCACCATCGGAAATGAATGTATATATCTTGTGACTCATCCACTCACCGAAATGTGCAGCAAGAAAACGTTCTGCAATTGCTGCACCCACTGCACTTGTGTGACCCTGGCCCAGTGGCCCTGAAGTATTTTCCACGCCCCTGGCCAGATCTCTTTCCGGATGCCCGGGAGTGGGGCTGCCCCACTGACGGAAAGCTTCAATTTCCCTGGGGCTATAATGGCCTGTAAGGCAAAGTATCGAGTATAGCATAGGGGACATGTGTCCGGGGTCAAGAAAGAATCTGTCTCTTAAAAACCATGACATGTCATCCGGATCAAAATTTAAAAATTCCGAATAGAGGATATTTATAAAATCCGCTCCCCCCATTGCTCCTCCGGGATGTCCTGATTTAGCCTTTTCCACCATGGCGGCTGATAGGATGCGAATATTATCAGATGCTTTGTTAATTAGTTCTTTGTTCATTACGGTTCTTTTTTGCAGGATTAAAATATAAAGCTGTAAAAATAACTTTTTCAGGGGTATTTTAATACTCTTTTAGTTGTTTTTTGTTTTAAAAGTCTTTTAACTATTTCTGATTTTACCGGGGTGTTTTAAAATAAAAAGGCTAAATAATCCAGCTTAATAAGCTAATTTTGCTGATCATAAAAATATCTAAAACCCCAAAATAATGGCTTTGCAGTGTGGAATAATAGGAATCACCAACTCAGGTAAAACAACTCTTTTCAACAGTATGTCAAATACCAGGGCGCAATCTTCAAAAGCTGCCTTCAGTGCCACCAAATCAAATGTTGGAATGGTATATGTGCCCGATAACCGTTTGTATGAACTTGCGCGGCTGCAGCCCACTCAGAAAATTGTACATACAACGGTTGAGTTTGTTGATATACCCGGACTGGCAAAAGGGGCAAGCACAGGAGCGGGAGTTGGTAATAAATTTCTTGCCGACATAAGAAATACCGATGCACTTATACATGTTCTGCGTTGCTTTGATGATAACAACCTGCCTCATATTGACGGTTCTGTTAATCCTGTGAGGGATATGGAAACTGTTGATCTTGAACTGCAGGTTAAAGATCTTGAGTCTGTTGAAAAGAAAATATCTAAAACTGAGAAGCTTGTAAAGATTGGAGATAAAAATGCAAAAAAAACACTGGAGGTTCTTCAAATGCATAAAGAGCATCTTGAATCCTTCCGCTCGCTGCGTTCACTTGAAATAAGCAAAAATGACATGCACCATGTTGCCGATCTTTGTTTGCTTTCTGCCAAGCCGGTTATTTATGTTTGCAACGTTAATGAAGGTTTTGCCACAGAGGGGAACAGTTATTCCCAACAGGTTGAAAAAGCCCTTTCAGATCAGGAAGCAGAGGTATTGATAGTTGCTGCCGATGTTGAATCGGAGATAGCAGAGCTTGATAATGAGGTGGACAGAATGGAATTTCTTAAAGATGCAGGCCTGAACGAACCCGGTGTCAACAAACTGATTAAGGCTGCATACAGGTTGCTCAGACTTAATCAGTTTTTTACAGTGGGTCCGAAAGAGATTAGAGCATGGACCATATCTGAAGGTATGACAGCTCCCCAGGCAGCCGGTGTTATACACAGCGATCTGGAGAGGGGTTTTATCCGGGCTGAAGTTATAAAATATGAGGATTTTATAACTCTTGGGTCGGAATCTGCATGCAGGGATAAAGGCAAGCTTTCCATTGAAGGCAAAAATTATGTTGTCAAAGACGGCGATATTTTAAATATAAGGTTTAATGTTTAGGTAACCAAGGGGTATTCATTAAGGCATTTGATTTCATAAGATATGCAGGTTTATAAAATCAACAGGACAGCAAGTTTGTTTTTTATCCTGTTTGTACCACTGGTTGTTAATGCTCAGGAACGTTTTGAGAATGATACCTCTATGGCCTTTAAATATCTGCAGGAGAGGGGGGAGGTTTATTTTAGTTTTAAAGTGTCTCCATCGGATATTGGTCGTTTCAGCAGGATTTTATCTGTGGATAATTATTCTGATGGAGAGGCTTATGCGTATGCCAGCCTTGTAGAATTTGAAACTTTTCTTGAAGAGTCAGTTGAATTTACGGTATATCCGCCGCCCGGCGAATGGTACAGGGATGCTCCGCTCATTAAGAATGAGACTGAAACGGATGATATTCCCGTTAACGGCGAATGGGATTACTATCCGACATACACCCAATATGAGGATATGATGAAAGGATGGGCGGCTGATTACCCCCATATTTGTGAGTATATTGATGCCGGCAACAGTGTTGAGGGGAGAGGAATTCTGTTTGTGAAAATTGCAGGAGGCCACCATTCTTTGGAACCCAGGCCACGTTTTATGTACTCCTCTACTATGCACGGGGATGAGACCGTTGGATTTGTCCTCATGCTGAGACTGATTGAATATCTTCTTAAAAACTACCCTGATGATCATCAGGTGAGACGGTTACTGGATAATCTTGAGATATGGATAAACCC
>SLPB01000130.1 GCA_007132225.1 Bacteroidales bacterium
GTAGGGATTTGCCTGCCGTCCAGTGTCTGTATCTCCCTGAAATTTATGGTGCTCACCAGGTCATCATGCTCATCGTAATTCTCGATCTTCGCAGGCAGATACAGGTCGGCGATAACCCAGGCGATCACCTTCTCATACACGATTGGTGCTTCCGGATGGGGTATCATTTCAATAACATAACATTCACGCCCGTCAACCTTCTCCGTTCCTTTCAGTTCATGGGAGAAATCGTCGACCCTTGATGTCCCCTGGACAAGGTCGTCATTGGTGAAGTCCGATCCCATCCATGACTGCGACATCATGGATGGCGGCATCTTGATGGTCCTGTCGATGTTTGGGACATAGTTCCAGATATCGTTCCCCCTTTTAAGATAACCGGTTCCCTCATCCCTTGCAGGTGCGGTGATGTAGATAAGGGCGTAATCATCTCCCATAGTCCATGATCTCATTGAGATCTCCCTTGTATAGCGCGGCCTTACCACCTCCATGGTCATCTCCGTATAGGAAGCGTCGCCTCTCATATTATCCTCCATGCGGCGGATAATATCTTCAGGATCCTGGGCAAACGCACCTGTGCCGGAAATTGCCAGGATCATTGCTGTAATTTTCAATTTTAAGTTTTTCATCAGTCTGTATTTTATGAGATGCAAAATTCTACCTGTCTTTTTATTTGGGTGTATTTTTTAATCAGGATCATATTTTTTTGAAATATTTTCAGTGTTCTAATGATATTTTTTAAGGCATCGCAATTAAGAATAATACCAAATTAATAAAAATCATGCTTTTTGTCAATTAATTACTGATGAATGGCCTGAAAATCATGTTGAACCGGCGGTTTTTTACAATAAGTTTTAGCTGCATCTATTTATATTATTCCCGGTATCCTCATTCCTTCCTCACCGCCTCGGCGGGGTTCAGTCTCAATGCTTTCCATGCAGGATAAATCGAAGCAAGGATTGCAGTGAGTAAAACAAGTATCGTCAGGTTGAAAAAAAACATCTGATCCAGTGTAGGGTAAATTACCGCATCGAATCCGAAGTCAGATAAGGCTTCGGCCCCAAAAGGGGTAAGATCGATGCCGGTGTTCCCTGTTAATCCCACAGTTAGTGCTCCTGTAAGCACGCCAAGAACAGAACCCGTTATCACCAGGAATGTGGTTTCAAGCAGGATCATGGAAAAAACCCTGGTTTTGGCCATGCCAATTGACATCAGTACGCCGAGTTCCTGGGTGCGTTCAAAAATTGTCATCAACATCGTGTTGAGAAGTCCGAATGCAAGAGCAAACAGAATAATGATAATAATTATCATCAGCATCATTCCCGAAAATTCATTTAAAAATCGCAGATCGGGTGATATTTGTCCCCAGGTCCTGATCTCATTTTCGGGAAACAGGGTTTGAAGCCCGGAGTGAAAGTCGTTTACATCATCCAGATCATGCAGCAGAATGGCTATTTCGTTTACAATGCCGGCTCCGTCAAGCAGCTCTGCCAGGTCGGACTGGCGCACATAGACGTTGCGCTGGTCGTTGGCGGTATTGGCGGTTCGGTATATGCCGCTGACCCTGAAAACTGCCGAGGTAATCTCACCGTTCAGATCCTGAAAAGTCATGACGATCCGGTTGCCCGTTGAGATCTTCATTTTGTCTGCCAGCGCCTTGCCGACCATTACCGGATTCCGGGAAACCGGCCCTAAATATTCCCCCTCGATAATGTTCGATTCAAAATCGGTGGTGAGGCTTTCCTGCAGTTCATCAATGCCATAGATATCGACTCCCGAAGTCATAATTGCATTTGCAAGCATGCCGGTGGTAATGGTCCGTTTGGAATATGCCTCAACTTTATCGCTGTTAGCAAGCAGGCTGGCCATTTCATCGCTTCGTGAAATGGTAAAACCGGTTTCCCTTTCCTTTATGAATTCGGGATTATGGATCTGTATATGGGAAACCTGGTTGCGGATGCTTGAATTGAACTGCTGCCGGATCATTCCGTTCATCAGTCCGGTGGCGAAAATTCCGCCCCATAACCCGAAGCAGATGGCCAGGATGATCACAATGCTGCGGGCCCTGTTGCGCCATACGTTCCGCCATGATATTTTCAGTAAAGTCTTCATCTTGCTTATTTGGGATGGTGAATCAGGTCAAGTTTGAATGCTTTATATGCTGGGTATGAACCGATTAAAAGTGCAATTATAAAAACTGTGACCGCCTGGGTGATGAATATAGAAGGCTCGACTGAAGTTGGCAATACAGCTTCAAAACCGTAATCGTCCATCATGCCGGCCAGCTCTTCACCAAGTGGAATAGGGTTACGGTTGAAATAGTAAATAAATGGGAAGGTGATCAAAATGCCTGCAATCACTCCGGTGAAACTCATGAAGAACGACTCCAGCAGGCATATAATGGCCAGTTGAAACCGCTTCATGCCCAGCGCCATAAGCATTGCAAATTCCCTCAGGCGCTCAAGCATCATGGTCAGTATGGTTCCGAAAAGCCCGAAGCCGATAACTATGTACAGGATGTATATTATCAGCTGGCCGCCGGCCCTGTCCACCTGCATCATCCTGAGCAGATCCTGGAGCATGTGCTGCCAGGGCAGGGCAGTATACCATTCACTATCCAGCTGCTCGTTCAGCTCACTGGTAATCCGCCCGGTGCGCCGGGGATTTTCGGGCATGATGATAAGCGCTGAGATCCGGTCGTCGGAAGCATAAAACCACTGGGCAGCCTTCAGGGGCATATACACCGTGTTATTGTTCATTTCAGGAATGGACAGCCTTACAACCCCCTTAACCGGGTACATGCCTGCGGCACTTGCTCCCTGGAATCCCTGGCCGATAATGACCAGGGTGTCGCCCACACCCAGACCGAGTATTTCGGCAAGTCCACCGGCAAGCAGTACTGCATTATCGTTTTCTTCAAGATAATAACCTTCTGTAATGTTATCGGAAAGATTATTGAACCGGTCCTCGCTCCGGGGATCTATCCCCATTACATTGACTCCTCTGGTTTTGGAATCGGTAGCTGCCAGGGCAAAGCCCTGGATACGGGGAACGGTATAACTTATCTGGTTGCCGAACCCGTCGACGACTCGAAGCAGTGATTCATCATATAGCATGGAATTATCGATGCTGGGCTCATCATCATATAAAACATCCTGTATCTGGATGTAGCCGGTGCTGAATTTAACCATGTTTTGTATCATTAATTCATATGATCCCCGCTCGAATGAATCGGCTGCAATAGCAAAAAGGACAGCGAAAAGTACCGCTCCAATGCTGATAAAAGAGCGGCGCTTGTTCCTCCAGATGTTTCTCCATGCAAGTTTTATAAATGTTCTCATTTGTTTAAATATTACAAATCAATCGACAGATGGAGCTTGCCATGTAGTATGCCGGTGCGGGTGTGCTGAATATTTTATCATGGCTGGTTCATTTTTCCTTAACTATGGTGATGATGGTTTTTCTTTTCACGTATAAACAGTTTATTAAGCCTTGCCTTGAATTTTTTCTTGACGCTTTCCGATACACTTTCAGGATTGAAAAGGTAAATTGTAAAAAACCCTTTGGTCAGGGCGGAGAAAAAAATAAATTCTTCCCCCGGATCATCAAACCGTTCATCGAAATATTTTTCCAGCAATTTCATATAATTGACCAGCAGGGCGCCATTTTCAATTTTTGAAAGCATTAATTCAAGCACCACCGGTTGAACTGACAACTGGTAGAAAAGTATCCAGAATTCCCTTTTTTCGTCAAGCGATACCAACAGCTTTTCAAAGAATTCCGACATCTCTTTTTCTGTGATCTCATTTTCATCGTCAGGGTTCAGCAGTGAGGATATAAGGCCAACCATGTCGGAAAACAGTGCCACAAGCAGATCTTCCTTGCTCTCATAATAGTTATATAAAAGGCCTTTTGAAATGCCAGCCTCTTTCGCAATCTGGCTGATTGAGGTGGCATGGTAGCCCTTGCCGGCAAACAGCATCAATGCACTGTTTTTCAGCAGCTCACGCTTGTCTATTCTTATCTGTTTGTATTGCTGGGGGGTACGGGGTGACATATTAAACGGTTATTAAAATAATAACAGGATTAAATATCATTGAATGAACGGTCAGTCAAAAATACAAAAAAAACTGATTTTCCAAAAATTTTTGATACAATTTGAATTGACATAATTTGGGGGAGGCAGGGGTTGATTTTCATTGTCAAATGATAATACATTGCAGGGAAAACTCTTCAAAAGTTTTTTCCCTGATGGAATTACTATTCATTACGCAATATGTCAACCGGGTTGAGATTTGCGGCACGCCAGGACTGGAGGCCGACCGTGAGCAATGCAATAATGTATGTTATCACTGTCGCGGCCAGAAAAGTAATTATGCCGGGTTCAATACGGTAGGCGAAATTGTCCAGCCACCTGTTCATCAAAAACCATGCTGCAGGCCACGCCAGTATCGTTGCTATAAGGATAAGCATGTTTATCTCCCTTGACAGCAGCAGTATGACTGATGAGGGAGATGCTCCCATAGCTTTCCGTATCCCAATCTCCTTAGTACGTTTTTCAGTGTTGAATGATGCCATGCCCAGCAATCCAAGGGCCGCAATGAAGACAGCAAGAAATGCAAATATTTCGAATATGCTTCTTGTGCGGATCTCCTCTGTGTAGAGCTTCATTAGATCATCTTCAAGGAAAGACCATACAAACAGATCGGATCCGGTAAACGCGGTCCACTGTTCTTCAATATGGTTTATGGCAGAGGGGAAGTCTTTGCCTTCAAGCCTTATTGCCATGAGCCAGCCGGGACTTCCAATCTTTCTTATCGCCAAAGGTCTTATTTCGCGGTGCAACGACTCGAAGTTGGTATCTTCGAGCACACCTATAACGGGACTTACAAGGTTTATACCGGGATAGACTATACTCCCGGAAAGATGGTCATCATAACCCAGCATTCTTGCAAGGGTCTTGTTAATAATCGTTGTCTCCTGATCAGTGCTGAAGTCGGACGAAAAAAACCTGCCTTCGCCAAGACTCATACCCATAGTCTCCAGATAATGTTCATCAGCCCATACAACCATCAACTGAACCAGCTCTTCTGGAGGCTTGCCATATCCGTGAACAGAGGTGCCGGAGGTAGAATACCCTGGCAGGGAACTGCAAAAACTTGCATTTACAATGCTTTTATGTTTCAGCAGTTCATCCCTGAAGGCTTCCTGCTGATCTCCCAGGATCTGAGTGCGTTTCAGGACCAGTATACCCTCTTTTGAATATCCCGGATCTTTTGAATAAATGAATCTTAGCTGTTCTGAAACAATGAATGTAGCTACAAACAGCGCAATGGTAATAGTGAACTGAGCAACAACAAGGATCTTCCTGAACCCGCTGCTCCGGTCGCCGGCACCAGTATCGCCTTTAAGCACTTTCACCGGCCTGAATGATGACAGGAAAAATGCCGGGTAGCTGCCGGCCAGGATTCCGGTAAGCAGGCTGAACATTAACAGTCCGGGAGCAATGTACCAATCCGAAAAGTAGTTTAATTCAAATGACTTGTAGGTTAATTGATTGAAAAAGGGAAGTGTCAGTTCCAGGAGTGTAACTGCCAGTATCATGGCAATTAAGCTGACAAGCACCGATTCAACAAGGAACTGACGTACAAGACTACCCCTGCTGCCGCCCAGAGTTTTCCTTACCCCGATCTCTTTCGCCCTTGCCGAGAAACGCGCTGTGGCAAGGTTCATAAAGTTGATGCAGGCTATGATCAGTATAAAAACTGCAATTACTGAAAAGAAATAAACGGTGGTTATACTGCCTCCTTTGTTAATCTGGTGGTCAGCCCTGGAATACAGGTGAATATCCTCGATGTTTTCTGTAAAAAACCTGTAGACGCCCCCTTCATTCTCAAAAGACTCAATATCAATGCCCATAACCATTTCAACCTCGGGACCAACATACTTGTAAACAAGTTCCTGGAGCCTTTCATCAAAACTGCCAATATCAGAATTTTCTTCCAGCAATATATATGTATAAAGGTTGTTGTTAACCCAATACCGGAAATCATCCTGCTGGTCAGGTATTACAGTCTCGACTGAAGCCAGGAAATCATACCTGAAATGCGAGTTGTAGGGCATATTACCTGAAATTCCCGTGATCTCAAGCAGGTATCTTCCGTTAACCATTATTGTCTTCCCGAGAGGGTCATCACTGCCAAAGAGCCTTTGCGAGGTTTCCAGCGACAGGACCACGGTGTTGGGTCTTGAAAGCGCAGTGGCAGGATCGCCTTTGATCATGGGTACTGTAAAGACTCTGAAAAAATTCGAATCAGCAAAGAAAAAATTATCCTCCACAAAACTGGTCTCTTCAAGGTTTATGACCGGCCTTGTAATGTGATACAACCGGCATGCCTCCTCTACTTCGCCTAATTCGTAATCCAGGGCATCTTTCATTGCTCCCGATGTGTAAGCAGAAAAGAAATGGCTGTCGCCAAAAACTGCTTCAATACCTATCCTGTAAGTGCGGCCCGACTCATCATGATGCCGGTCGTAGCTGAGTTCGCTTGTCACGAAAAGAAGGATCAGTATACAGCTTGCAATACCTATGGTAAGTCCTGCAATGTTAATAACAGAATACCCCTTTTGCCTGAAAAGGTTCCGGAATGCTATTACTATGTGATTTTTAAGCATGAATTGGCAGATTTAAAAATAGATTCTGTAAGTCATCATCGGCATAAATCCCATCTGGTAGTGTGTGACAGCTTGCTTTTTGTTGCTGTCCCAGTTCTGGATGAATATATTTTCCCTGTTGGTCATGTTTTGCAGGTCAAGTCCCCACTCATGGTCGAAGCTGCTTCGGTTCAGCCTGAAAGTTATTCGTCCGTTAAGCCTGAAGTAATCGGGGAATCTCTTTTCATAGGCCTCACTCCACTGGTATCGCAGGGCATTGTCGGCCAGGGATTGCACCTCATCGATGGGCAGTTTTCGGTGACCCCCGGCGTAAACCATTTTAAGATCGACCGATAGGAGGGAGTTGCCGCCAACTCTCCATTCATAACCGGAGAGGGCATTTAAAACAAAATTGTTGTTGAAGGCCGAATTTCGCCATACACCGTCGTATCCGCGATATCCCGCATCGAAGACAGATGCTGTAACAAGGTAATAGAAGCCCTGATTCAGGAACTTTTCAAGTGTCAGTTCAACACCTTTGTTTTCGCCGGTACCTGAATTTTCCATATTGTCATACAGATTGAAAGAATATCCCCCGCCCTGATTCATTAGTGAAAACTCTGGCCTGCGCCATGCTACTGGTATGTTGTAGAGCCTCTGGTAATAAACTTCCAGCTTCATCCTGTGCTCTTCACCCAGCAGCCTGTCATATCCTGCCACCAGGTGAATGCTGCGTGAAAGGTCCAGATCACGGTTTGTCTTCTTGTATACCATGTTCAGGGTATCGGTAAGACGCTGGCTGAAATATACTGCTTTCATCTGCGTCTGGCTGTGCATTCCCGCTCCCAGGTTCAGGGCCTGACCCCTGATGAATTCCCATTTAAGTCCGATGCGCGGCTCTGCAGCGTAACTGTTATTTAGGAACAACCTTGATGCATGCACTCCGGTTGATACCGACAGGTCATCCGAGAAGCGGTGCTGCCATTCGGTGAACAGCCGTGCAAAACCCATGGTACCCGAATTATCCAGGTAATGCAGGTACTTTTCCCCGGCAGGGTCAAGCTGTCTTCCCTGGTAGCTAACATCATAAAAATCATATACCAGACCTGTGTTTAGGTAATTACGGGAATTGAAACGGCGTGAATATTTTGATGAAAATGTATATTTGATCTCCCCGAGAACTTCCTTTATCTTTTCCTTATCTGGATCAAAGCTTAGGTCGTAAATATCGGCAGTGCTTTCTATTCCCGATATGGCCAGTGTATTTGTAAAACGCGCGTCATCGTTTAAGTAATACACATGGTTCACTCCCAATACCCCCATCCGGTTGCTGTTATAAAGGTCTAGTCCTGAAAATCCGTACTGGGATTCATCATCCTCACTTGCAAGCATTGCAATGCTGTTATCCCCTCCAAGTCCGAATACCGATATGCGTCCCCGCTCAAGCGGCAGGTTTACCTTGAAGGAAAGGTCCTTGTACCGGGGAATAGCTGTGCCTGTACCGAAATCCATGCCTGCGGCATGCAGCACCTCCATGGTGCTGTAGCGGAAGTTAGCCATGTAGGATGCCTGGTTGTTCTCTGAGAAAGGCCCCTCTGCACCGAGTTCAAAACCGTTAAAGCCCATCTGCCCAATAAATTCATGCTTCTGGTTGTTACCGTTGCGCATCTTTATATCGAAGGCGCCTGCTATGGCATTGCCGAATTCGGCCGGGAATGCGCCGGTGTAAAAGTCGGAGTTGGTAAGGTGGTTTATATTGAGCATGCTAATGGGTCCGCCGGTAGTCCCTATTGAACCAAAATGGTTCGGGTTGGGAATCTCAATACCTTCAAGCCTCCATAGAAGTCCGAGTGGTGAATTGCCCCTTATCACTATGTCATTGCGCTGGTCGGATACCGATGTCACCCCGGCATAATTGGCTGCCATACGTGAGGGGTCACCAAGGCTTCCCGCATATCGTTCGGTCTCATCTATGGTAAATGAACGTGCACTTACAACAGCCATTTCATTAATGGCCTGGTCCTTTCTCAGATCAGGGCGGACTACCGCATCATCCATCAAATAAACCTGTTCTTCAAGTTTGATTTCCATTACCAGCTCCCGGCCGGATCTTAGCAAAAGACTGTTAAGAACTGAGCTCTGGTAGCCGATCATGCTCACCTGAACATTAATCCTGCCCAGTGCCAGTTCGTCAATCCGGAATTCGCCATTTATGTTGGTGGAAGTCCCCTCTAGCGGATCTGTGTCCAGAATTACCACCGTTGCACCGGGCAATGGTAATTCGGTGTATGCATCCAGTACCCTTCCCCGAAAGGTTTGGGTTATCTCCTGTGATAAAATTACCGAATAAGTTATAACATTGAGCAGAAGGGTGAATAGAGCTGCCTTATATAAAATTGAAAATCGCATGTTATTTAAAATTGAAATTTAATTGAATTCTTCCGGCCTTTCCTGATTTGTAATATGATTGGTATTTTATTCCTTTAGCAAAATTATTATTTTCCTGTTTTTTATTTAAGATGTTTTTTTTAAATGACCTGTTTAAATGGTTCAATGGGGAATACTTGTATTTGAATCCCATTTTGGCTGTATAAGTTACAAAGGGCTTGCCATAATAATTAAAGAGCTTTAAACTAGCTTTGTAAAATAAAAAGGTGTTTGTCAGTTTGTACATTAGTGAACACTATATGTCCGCTAACGGGCAGAAATAATTAATGTGAGTGAATTCTAAGTTAATTATTAAAATGTTTATCAGGCAAATACAGCCTTTGGCATTTTTTTGGCTTGCCAGAAGATGGTTTATTGTAATTTGTTACAAATCAAATTTATTATGATTAGAAACTATTTATTGATTGCTATCAGGGTTCTGAAAAAAAACACACTTTTTTCCATAATTAATATTGCCGGTTTGTCAATTGGCCTGGCAGCTTCAATCATTATCTATCTTTGGGTTTACGACGAGTTGAGCTATGACAGGTTTCATGAGAATTCGGACAGGATATACAGGGTTGAAAGGGATATGGAGATTGAGGAAGAACGAATGCATGTACCGATCACTGCTCCGCCTGTTGGACCTAAGATGCTGGAAGATTATCCGCAGGTTGAAGCCTTTGTGAGGATCGCCCGTGACAATGTGCAGGTAGAGGATCAAAACAATGGCTTTATCAATGAACGGTTGGTCTATGCTGATAGTTCATTTTTTAATGTATTCTCTTTCAGACTGGTTGAGGGTAGCAGAGATTGCCTGGATGAGCCTTTCACCATTGCCATTTCAGAAAGCTATTCCCGGAAATATTTTGAAGGCTCTCCCGGCCCCGGAAGTGTTTTGAATGTTAATTACCAGGGTACTGTAAGACCATACAGGGTAACTGCGGTGTTCGAGGATTTCCCGCATAACTCGCATTTGCAGGCAGACCTTATTGGCTCCTTTTCTTCGCTTTACAGTATTCGTCACGAGCAGATGATGTCAAGCTGGATGGCGAGCAGCATCTATACATACATATTGCTTGCACAAAATACTGATGTACCGTCATTTGAGAACAGTATCCAGGAGCTTGTTGATGATTATTTTGCACCTGAACTCAGGGGTTTTATAGATTTCGATGATCCCCGTGAATTTTTGCGGCTGGAGTTGATGCCGTTAACTGATATACATTTGGATGCCAACAGGATATGGGAGATTGAATCTCCAGGAAGCCGGACATCGGTGCTTGTATTCAGTTTGGTTTCTTTGCTGCTTTTGATAATAGCCGGGATCAACTTTATGAATCTTTCCACGGCCAGGGCTTCTCGCCGTGCTCTTGAGGTAGGTGTAAGGAAGGTTGCAGGTGCTACAAGGTCACAACTGGTCCGGCAGTTTCTTGGAGAATCCGTTATTTTCAGCTTTCTTGCCCTGGTGCTGGCTATAATCCTTATTGAGCTTTCTTTACCCTGGTTCTCTCAGTTTACCGGAAAGTCAATGTCTCTCTCAATGGTTTTCGCCGGCTGGAACCCCTTAATTATTATGATTTCCTGGCTTGCCGTGGCATTTTTCGCGGGAGTTTACCCTGCTTTTTTCCTTTCCTCCTATAAACCCGCCTATGTGCTGAAAGGCCAAAAAAGCGCAGAAGGCAACCAGTTCTTCAGAAGGACTCTTGTTACAGGTCAGTTTGCAGTATCAATCGGACTTATTATTTGTTCAATATCCGTTTACCTGCAGTTACAGCATATCAACAATAAGGATCTTGGCTATAACCGTTTCGGATTGATCAACATCCCGGTTGAGGACAGGTCTGTATTTAACTCCTGGGAAGCGCTCAGGGATGACCTTTTGGCTATCCCTGAAGTTATTGATGTTACCCGCTCCATGGTGATTCCCACAGATATGAGGTACACGGATAATCCACATGTTCTCAGAGATGACCCCGAAACCTATTTCCCGGTTGTTAACAGGGCCGATGACCGGTATTTATCAGTTTTTGAGATGAGAATACTTGCAGGGTCTGACTTTGCTCCGTGGATGGTGTCGGATACAGCTGTTCATTATATAATAAATGATGCCGCCCGCAGGATGTTCGGTTTCAGTAGCCCGGCCGAAGCACTGGGGCATGAGGTCGGTCTTATTTCAGGCCGGCAGGGAGAGACCAGCAACCGGGGACCGATAACAGGTGTTGTAGATGATTTTCATTTTCAACCGTTGACAGAGGTGATCAAACCAATGGTAATCAGCACATCTCTTACCGGGCATAATAACATAACAGTAAGGGCCGATCCGGAGAACATGGACCTTGCCAACCATCTCATTGGCGAAATTTGGAGCAGCCATTTTCCGGCTCAGGTCTATAACAGCAACTTTGTTTCGCAAAGTTATGACCGGTTGCATCTTACAGAAACCCGCCTTCAGGTTATCCTTCTTCTCTTTACTTTTTTATCCATTTTTGTTGCCTGCCTTGGACTACTGGGTTTGTCCGCATTTTCGGTTGAGCGGAGAATTAAGGAGATAGGTATCAGAAAAGCCATGGGAGCGAATGTTTTTCAGGTTATAACTCTTGTATCAGCCGAATTCGCACGTTTGGTGCTTGTTTCATGCATGATCGGCATGCCGCTGGCGTATTTTATCCTGCGTGAATGGCTGAATAATTTTCCCTACAGGAGAGAAATGGAGATATGGGTATTTGCTGCAGCAGCACTTATCGGACTTTTAACAGCAATGACAACTGTTGTCTTGCAGACATGGAAAGCCGGAAGTGTGAACCCGGTGGAGACACTGAAGTATGAATAATAATATTTATCTGACTATTTTACCCAATCGGGCACCTGACCATGGCCGGTCAGTTCTCCCTCAAGAAGCCAGGAAAGGTTGAAACGGGCTACCTGCATGGCCGAATATCTGCCTTCTGATCCGCCTTCAAATAGCAGGTAGATCATGCCTTCCCCGGGAGTTCCGGGTCGTCCGGCACCCAGTGACGAATAAGCACCTGGTCCCGGATACACCAGCCTCTTCAGGGGCCAGGTTTTACCACCGTCAAAACTTGCCCAGACGGTCATCTTTTCACGTTCCCCTCCTCCGGTGTCCGTATTGCTGTAAATCAAAATATCACGGTTTGCAACAGGCAGCCTTACCAGTCCGCCCTTCAATCCATAACCTCTCCCATATCCGCCACCATCAGGAAGAGCTTCAGCAATCCTCAGGTCTTCCCATGTCTGTCCCTGATCATAGCTCCGTGCCTCACGGCGCAACACCTCATCCGGGCGGATTTCGCGGGCAAGGGACTTATCGAAAAATCCGCTGCAGCTTCGGGAATTGTAATATATGGATCCGTCATTCAACTCTGCAAGTGCTGCCTCCTCAGTAGCACCTTCCGGAAATAACCCGCTGACCTGCCATGTGGCTCCGCCATCATCACTGTATATTGCGGTGCTGTATATAAAATCTTCCGGTTTTCTGTCGGAAGGATGTTCCGGTGCATGGGGACGGAAGGTGGCAGTGGTTAACAGTCTTCCTTTTTTGCTTCCATGTCTAAGGGTTATTCCGCTTTCACTGGCATTGGCATGCATTATATATAAACCCCTTGTGCCTCTGTCTTCCCATGTTCCCCTTGTTTTCAGGCCCGCCTGCTCAATCCATTTCATAACTTCGTTGGGATGCAGGGTTATTATCTCCTCACTCCATGTTTTGCCGTGATCCTTGCTTCGCCAAAGCCTGTCAGTGCCGTCCCACATCCGTACAACCAAAATATCTCCTGTATTTTCGTCGGGAATAAAACTGGTGTCTAAAAAGCCAAAAGGTACTTCAATAATCTCTCCCCAGGTCTTGCCTCCGTCCTCACTCCTTCGTAGATGTCCTTCCTTGTTTCTAAGAACAAGAACAGTTCCGTCGATGGCGACCCCGAGGTAGGGCTCACGAACGCTTTTTCCTCCACCGTTAAAAACAACCTCCTTTTGAAAAAAAGGTTCGCCCTTAAATACTTCCACGAAGCCTTCAGCAGGTTTTCCTGCTGCTGTTACCGGCACATTTCTCTCTTCTCCCGGGGGGGTACATCCTCCTGATGTAATAAAGAGTGCCAAAATTGCCAGCAGAACAATGCTGTTTTTAATCAGTAAATATTTATAATTCATCTCTTTTTGTGTGATTTGCCACAAGGACGATTCATAAGTAAATATTAATATTAAATCATTGGTCTTATGGATCTTACCATGACAATATTTTCATTGTATTTTGTGAAGATATTGAAAATATCGTCATGGACGATTCATACGAATAAACTATTGTTATCAAATTTTAATTCAGTTATTTACTAAGGCATGGTGTTCATATTCAGTATTTCACTCGTATGGAACCCGCATGGTTTGTTCATGTTATTTTGTCTGCCGAAGGCTGATGCGGGTTTCATGCCGGCATATGCAAGAATTACTGATATGCCCGGTCTAACTTAAGAAAATTTATTTAATAAAGTTAATAAATTTTTGCAATTCCCTGCATTCATCATCATTTCTTGAAAAGAATACCGGTGAGGATTGGATTTTTTTTTCTTACCTTGCTGTCACATATTCGTCATTTCTGCCGTTATTGTATAAATGATCAATACTAAAATACTTGTAAGTAAACAGTTTGTATTATTAAGCCGGAATATTTCCGGGAGTTTAAGCTAAATTTATAAAAGTTGGTAATATGGATAAGTTAAAATCTTCAGGCAGGCGCAAATTTATTGGTAATGCTGCTGCATTAAGTGTAATTGGGGCCATTGGGGCAGGTCATTTTCTCTCTTCCTGTGATTCACCCCGGCAAAGATATAAATCGCCCGTTTTTCCGGATAGGGCTCCTGATGGGCCAATTTTAAAAGCCGGACTTATTGGATGCGGGGGAAGAGGTACAGGGGCGGCTTTTAACTTTATTGATGCCGGGCCCAATCTTCAGATAACAGCGCTTGCAGATGTTTTTCAGGACCGTGTAGATAACTGCCGGAAATCCCTTAAAGAGCAACGTGGTGTTGATATACCCGACGAGAATTGCTTCGTTGGTTTCGATGCATACCAGAGGGTTATAGATTCCGGGGTAGATGTAATACTTGAAGCCGCTGCATCACATTTTAGACCCCGGCATTTCGAGGCAGCTGTTCAGGCAAGAAAACATTGCTTTATAGAAAAACCGGCAGGTGTTGATCCGGTTGGTGCCAGATCGGTAATGACTTCCGGCCGGATGGCTGAATCGGCCGGCTTGACCGTAGTAGCCGGCACACAAAGAAGACATGCTATTGACTACATTGAAACCTTCAACAGGATTAAAAACGGAGTTATAGGTGATCTTGTATCAGCCAATTGTTACTGGAACAGGGGTTACCCTGGTTTTGTGAGGAGACAGGAGGGGTGGAGTGATATGGAAGCTATGATTCGAAACCGGGCTAACTGGTGCTGGCTTACAGGAGATTCAATAGTTAATCTACTTGTTCATCAGATTGATGTTATTAACTGGTTCTTTGAAAAACATCCGGTAAGAGCCACCGGGTTTGGTGGCCGTCATCACCGGCCCTCTGGAGATATGTATGATTTTTGCAGTGTGGATTTTGTTTTTGATGATGAAAGGCATTTTCATGGAATGACCCGTGAAATTGATGGTTGTAGCAACAATGTAGGTCAGATAATTTATGGAACAAAGGGGTACACTAATTGTCAGAACAGGATTTGGGATTATAACGGGAACATTATATGGGAGTACGAGTATCCCATTGGTGAAGACGGGCGTCCGATGAGCAGGATTGCCATATCCCCTTATGATCAGGAAATGATAAACATGGTAACAGCCATACGGACAAATAATCCCCTTAATGAGGCCAATGATCTTGCCACTTCATCGCTGACCGGTATAATGGGAAGAGAATCAGCATATACAGGCATGGATGTTACCTGGGAGAATATGATGAACTCAAATTTGAGACTGGGGCCGGAAGAATACAGTATGGGACCTGTTGATATAAAACCGGTTGCTCCCGTTCCAGGGACAGCCCCGGGCTCTTGAAAAACAGGGATGAAAATTATATCAGAACAATGACTTTTTTTATACATGGTATTGCCAGGAGCATACTTCTGGCAATACTTTTTTTCAGCGGTTCAGTGAACCTGAATGCTGTGAATAATCAAGACCACGGGGAGTGGGCAGAATTTGTCGATAACCAGATGACCGGGTTAATGAGCCGGTATGAACTCCCCAATGCCTCAGTTGCAGTGGTGGCTGAGGGGGAGATCATACTGCTGGAGGGCTACGGATTTGCCGATATGGAGGCCCAGGCGCCTGTTGATCCCCGGAATAACCTGTTCCGCACCGGATCTGTTTCAAAGATATTTACATGGACAGCCATCATGCAACTGGCAGAGAAAGGCTTACTCGACCTGGACAAGGATATTGCCGGTTATCTTGATTTTCCGTTACCGGATAAACTTTCTGGAAAAAAGTGGGACGATCCTGTTTCTCCCATCACCATGAGGCATCTTTTATCTCATACCGCCGGGTTTGAGGATGTTGTCGACGGACTCTTCAGGCTCAGGCTGGCTGACCACCTCTCTCTAAGAGATTATCTTATCAAATATATGCCCGCCCGTATTTTTCCTGCAGGCTCGGTTATGGCATACTCCAATTACGGAACAGCACTGGCCGGTTATATTGTTGAACGGATCAGTGGCCTCCCTTTCGGGGAATATATGGATAAGCAAATTTTCTCGCCTCTTGGAATGGAAAATAGCAGTTTCAGGCAGCCCCTGCACATTGATATGGATAATAAGCTTGTTGGTGCCTACCGTAAGGTTAACGGGGAGTTCAAAAAAGGAAGCTTTGAATATATGCCTGCCCCTGCCGGTGGTATGAGTACCACAGCTGAAAATATGGCTCTGTTTATGCTGGAGCATCTGGCGCCATATAATGATAACAATGGCAGCAATGATATTGAAGAAAACCATCATGATGAAATTAACCCTCTTTGGGCAGATGGCCAGGCCAGGGAAACTGCAGCCGCTACTTACAAAAGCCCTGAAGGTAAGATTCTCAGCGATAAGGTGATCCGGCTGATGCATTCTTCACTATTTTCACATCATCCTCTTCTTGGGGGCATGGCTCACGGTTTTAAGGAATCCAGCATCAACGGGCAAAAAGTTCTTTTTCATGCAGGGAGCTCCACGTTGTTCGATGCAGGTTTCTACCTGCTGCCGGAAGAGGGTGCCGGTTTGTTTTTTTGTTATAGCGGAGGCATGTACACCGGTCATGTAGAGGTGTTTCATGCTTTTATGCAACGGTTTTTTCCGGCGACCACAATAGAATTTAATATTGATGATCTTCCCGGAGCCTTAGCCAGGAAATCTTTTGATGAAATAAAAGGGGAATATCAGGGAAGCCGTCGCAATGAAACTGGACCGGATAAATTGTTGAACCTTTTTTCAAGCGTAATGAGGGTGAGTTTGGAACCCAAAGAAGAGCTTGAAGTTGATCTGAGAGTTACCCGTTCAGCCAAAGAAATTTTCAATGAACCACAGGAGAGAGGAATTATCATTAACCTTTTAGGTTCAGGTTACCTTTTCAAAGAATTGCAGCCTGGCATTTTTAAAAATATGGATGCCCCGGCAAACTATCCTTTTGGCCCCTTGCAATACCTTGTGGCAGATACCGATCCTTACGGAAGACTTATGCTTGTCAGTGACGGGCCAATGACCTTCATACGTATGCCCCTCCATGCCACTTCTGTGTTCACTGCTGCCCTGGCAGGCTTTCCCTTGTTGTTGATATTGACTACGCTGTTCTTTTCCATGTTAAAAGGTTCTGTAATATTATTCCGCCGAAAGGTTCATGCAATTGAGGATTGTGGAGGAATAGCCAGGTATGTCATGATTCTGCATGCCATCCTGACGGTTATTATGCTTATTCCACTTGCTGTAACCGGTAGCCCTCACCCTGTATACCAGCTACCCCTGTCAGCATTCGGATATACATCAGTAATGACCCGGTTGCTTGAAATACTCCCCACTGGCTTAAGTTTGCTGGCCATTTCCATGGTTATATTTTGTTTGTTTGCATGGTTGAGGAAATTCTGGAGTCCCTGGATCAGGATACATTATAGTTTATATACAATCTCAGCTGTTGCCCTTGCCTGGCTTTTCTGGTTTTATAACCTTCTGATTGTTTGAATAAGATTTAGTTAGAAAGTGCTATAATCAGGAGCTTCCCCGGAATAAAATCAGGAATGTATTCAGTTATCAGTCTTGGTTACTCCCACATTTGATTTATTAACTTAATGGTTTCTTCAACAAGCTTATCACCTCCTTCAGGTCCTACCAGGTATTTTTCAGCACTGTATCCCCCACCTTCGACTGCTCTACTGGTTGGCAGGTAGCCGCTGTGCTGGCAGGACAATTGAACCAGGAAAGTCAGTACAGCATTACTTTGGGCTTTGATTCGGATTCCGTAATCTATAAACAACTCGAAAGGATTGGTGGCTATAACGATATCGCCAAGGCGGATAATATGGATTTCTGCAGGGTCTGCATCATCGGTCATATAGAATGGCGGAGCTGGTGGTTCTGTAACAGGCAGGTACACCTTTGCAACAGTATGTCTGAATATTGGGGTATATTCAATATCATTTTTTGCCCATGGCATCACCTCATCTATGGTATTTAAAAGCCTGCCGGCCATTTCCTGGCGGAAGGTTATGCCCTTTCTTTCCAGCATGATATTTTCGGCTCGCCGGTATGTTTGTTCATGAACAAAAGGAACAATATCCCCCGCGGCTCCAACCTGGATAAAAACAAAAATATCTTCCCCGTATCTTTCCTTGATGGCCTGCCTGGCTTCATGATAAAAATCGGACGAGATGTAGCTAGCTCCTCCTGTTACTTGTGCAGTGGTAGCAGTATTAATAACTATCCCTGTCAGCGATTTGCCGGCATCCCAGAAAAAGAGCAACTGGACCCTGTTATCCTGGGTTCCTTCATAATAAGAAAACCCAGGGTCACTGACGCCGTACATCCTCGCCGTTCCGTCTGATTTAACTGTTCGGCGGTTATGGCCTAAAAGCGCATTGCCGAGTCCCCAGCTGAACCCTCCGGGTTTTCTGCCCTTCCATGCTTTGACAATCGCATCTGCTGTTTTTTCAATGAAGAAGGCTTCATACGCTGACGGGGGCATAATCATTTGATCATCAGTCGTATTGTATAGTCCAAAAAATTCGTTATCGATTAATCCAGGGCCCGTATGGGTATGGGTTGCATTAATAAACAATTTTGAGGCATCAAAATCAGGTAATTTTTTTCCTACCAGGCTTTGAAGTTTTTTTTGTGTCTGTGCCCTTATCCACAGAAGGTCACAGGAAACCATTATAGCTTGTTCTTTTACACCTTCGCTGCTTTTGGTTTCAAGGGCCAGCACCGTAGCATTCAAAGGATCATTCACTGATTCGGATATTCGTTTATGCATCTGTCCAATGAGCGCAACAGGCCTTTGGGGAGTTACATCTGCAACAGCCCATCCCACATGGAGCTGACTTTCCCGGGCCGACAAGTCAGGAACTGAAGCACATGTCATAAAAAATGTCAGGATAAGGGCAGTTATCATGTTGCCGGATATTTTTAAAATATTTATGGGAGATATAAATTGATCGTTTATTTAATAATATTCCAGTTATCTGTTTTCAGGCTGATTATCCTAATGGCCGTTATTAAAATAGTTAACCAGATTTTTTGCCTTTTCCAGGGCTTTCATAGCACGGTAACCGGAATAACCGGTTAAAAATTTCTCTGCCAGCTCCATGTCTTCTTTTATTAGTTCCATGGCCACTTTTTCAATCGAGGGCTGTAGATCAAACTGGTCATGCTCAAAGCTGTCCCATTCATTTCTGACCTTTACAATATTTTCGGTATAGTTGAGATCAATAATATTTTCCAGTCTTTTAAAAACGTCAAACGCATTTTCCGGATCGTATTCAAATGTTCCCTTTGGAGGGTCAAAATGGAAATTGATTTTAAGAGCTTCCTCAATGTCCCATTGCTTGTGATATGGCTTTGGAACCTCTGTGATACCTGAATACCAGGGCACCAGCACTGAACCGCAGGGAGCAGCTAATGTTCGCCATGCCAGCGACCCGATTTTTGTCGGCATCCAGTTTCTTAGCTGGTAAACAACAAGTTCCTGGGTTCTGCCGTGACAAATATTACCTTTACCTCCCTGCTGGTGAGGTGTCTCATTATCTGAAAGGCCAAGCCGGTAGCCCTTTTCAATATCAGGTCTCTGTCCTTCGATATGCCCGTGGCTCCTCATGATATTTACAACATCCATAATCGTGAATTTCCTGTCAGGCTTAACTGAGAAAGGAAGGGGAGCATCTGCAGGCAATTCAATTAATTCTCCTTTTACCAGAGACTGACTGAACCATTGTCTGGGGTCAACTCCATGTTCATGCAAAAAACTTTCTACCGGCGGGTCCGGGCTGAATGCTTCCCTGAAACTGAATGGCTCACCGGAGGCAGGGTCATACCAGTCTCTTAAAGATGCATATTCAATCAGGCCCTTTGAGGCAATTACATTTTCCGTATCAGCAAGATCTGCTTCGGGGCCAATAATATGTACATTGGGAAGTAAAACAATCTCATTATCAGGAACTCTTTGTGCAATCCAGGTTTTTCCTTTTGCAACCGCCAGTACCCAGGCCTCATCTGCATCAGCTATTACATATGTTCTTCCTGTAGTAGCATATCCAAAGCGATCCAGCAGATCCCCGGCTATTTCCACTCCTTCCCTTGCAGTCCTTGCCCTTTGTGCTACGATTCTTCTTAGTTTATATCCTATTCCTCCATCTGTTATGTCTCCCCTGGCAACAAGTTCTTCATAGGAATTCTCCCTTGTAGGTGTGGCATCAGAAGCTATTGCCACTCCCCATTCATTGAAATATCCATCGCCAAATTCAACGCCGGTATTTTTCCCCCATAAATAAGAATAGGTAACCGGTACCTGCGGATAAGTACCTCCCCTGCGAAGTTCAACCACACTGCCCGGTTTGTGTTCCATCCTTGGAACAAAGAAGTAGCTCATGTTTCTCAGACCACCATTCTGCTCCAGGTGGCCGAAAATTACTGAACCGTCACTGGATGCATCTTTGCCTACAACTACTGCAAAGCATGCAAAAACAGACGAAACCGGGAACATGATAATTACCAGGAAAAAAAGTAGTGATGTTATGGTTTTTTTTGCATCTGGTTGCATAATTCACGTTATTTTATTTCCCCAAAGCTGACGGGGTTATCATCAATAAGTAATCTCTTAACAAAGAAAAAGAAAAAAACAATATGAAACTGATGATATTTTTAATATTTAATTTTTTTACCCAAATTTCTCTTTTAATGGGTGTTAATGTTATTTTGATATAAAGATTTGGTCCTAGCGATATTTAAATATGTCTGTTTGGATTAGTTAATTATATGCAATAGGGAAACCATATATATACAGAGATAAGTATATAAAATGTGTTGAACATAGACTTATTTGCTTTAACTTTGCAGCATTCTTTAACAGATGCCCGGGATTTTCTTATTGGGATTACAATTAAATTATAGTCTCCAGGTCCCCGGAAATTATTTATCTTCATATATTATATGGATACTTTACTTGAAATAAAAAGACTGCAAAAGGAAAAGAATGCTGTAATTCTTGCTCACTTTTACCAGATACCCGAAATTCAGGATATTGCCGATTTTGTTGGTGACAGCCTTGATCTGTCAAGAAAATCAGCCGATACCGATGCAGATATAATAGTCTTTGCCGGGGTGAACTTTATGGCAGAGACTGCCAAGATACTTTCACCCGAAAAAAAGGTTCTTATTCCCGACAGGGAGGCCGGATGTTCGCTTGCCGATTCATGCCCGCCAGATGAATTCAGGAAATTCAGAGATAAATACCCGGATCATATTGTTGTATCATACGTTAATACTACTGCCGAAATAAAGGCAATGACCGATATATGCTGCACATCTACCAATGCCGTAGAAATAATCGAAAGTATTCCCAGAGAGCAAAAAATTATATTTGCACCAGACCGGAATCTTGGAAATTATCTTAACAGGATAACGGGACGTAATATGGTGGTGTGGGATGGGGCATGCCATGTGCACGAAGAGTTTTCTCTGGAAAGAATTATGAAATTAAAAGGAGAGTTTCCTGATGCCAAATTAATATCCCATCCTGAATGCCAGAACCCCATACTTATCGCGTCCGATTTTATCGGTTCAACTTCGGCACTTTTGAAGTTTACCGGTAGTGATGATTCAAAAGAATATATTGTTGCCACCGAGTCGGGGATATTGCATCAGATGAAAAAACAGAATCCGGGGAAGCTTTTCATGCCCGCGCCCCCGCTTGATTCCACCTGTGGATGCAGTGATTGTATTTTCATGAAAATGCATACTGTTAAAAAGGTATACAACAGCCTGAATGAAGAAAAATTCGAAGTGGATGTTGAACCTGAGATCAGGGAAAAGGCAGTGATACCTATAAAAAGAATGCTGGAAGTTTCCAGATAAATTTATCACACGTTTATGCATTTAAGATTGATTGCCTGTATCAAAATATGATAATTAACAAAAGTTAAGTTTAATTAGTCCAGATAATCCTTATCTTTGTTATAAAAGAACAATGTTTTTTTGAACAATGTTTTTTGAATTATATTTTTTATGAAGAGGTTTTTAGCAATAATACTGATAGTATTTACATTAGGGTTGTTTTTTAATAATCTTGTAAACTGGCATTATCATGAGCTTCCCAACGGGATTATTGTTGAGCATGCTCATCCCTTTGAAAGAACTTCATCCGCCTCCGGTTCTCCTTTTGAAAATCATCACCACAGCGACTTTGAGTATCTGATCCTTGATCTTATTTATTATAGCGGACTTATTTTTATTCTGTTATTTCTGGGTATTATTGTTTATTTTAAGTTTGAGGATCGCGCAGATTCATTCAGGCCGATAATGGCCGGTGTTGAACAAAAGTCTTTATTGCCCCTTCTCAGAGCCCCTCCTCAATTTTATTCAATAATTGTTGGTTTTTATTTCAGCAAGTTCTTTATATGAGAGAAGTTGCTGGTTAATTGAGGTTGAATTATAAATTAGATTATTATGAGATCACTATATATATTATTTGCCATTATTTTACTTTCGGTTTATACTTCAAATATTTTTTCACAGGGCAATACAGATGCCAATGTTTTTGGTCATGTTGTGAGTGCCGAGGATGGGGAACATATTCCTTTTATAAATGTCTTAATAGACGGCACCAGGATAGGTACCATTACAGATGCATCCGGGCATTACCTTCTTACCAATCTTCCGGAAGGGGAACATACCCTGGTTGTGAAAGGCATGGGTTATGAAACCGAAACAGTTGATTTTGAGATTTCAGCCAATCAGACAATAGAGATCGATGTTGAAATCTCCTATACAGGAGTTGACCTTGATGAAGTAATTGTCACTGCTTCCCCTACTGCCAGTGGATTCAGGTATCAGCCCGATATGGCCTATATGGGTGAAAGGCTTCAGAAAAGGTCTGAGGTCTCTTTTGGCGAGATGCTTAATCATTCTCCCGGAATTGCCATGAGTTCCCTCGGATCGGTGCCGGCCCGCCCGGTTATAAGGGGAATGGACGGGGACCGGATTCTGGTTCTTGAAAACGGGGAACGTATGGGAGATATTTCTGAAACCTCGGTCGATCACACCATTGCTCTCGACCCACTGGTAGCCACCAGGGTTGAAGTGGTTAGAGGGCCCGCCAGCCTGCTTTATGGCTCCAGTGCTTTGGGAGGCGTTGTAAATATTATGACCACTGATATTCCTGACCGGTGGGATAGGGGTTCAACCGGAATACTATCGGCTCAGGGTGCAACAATGAATAAAATGGGTGCCGGTTTTGGCCGGTACACCTATGGCAACGATGACTGGGCGGTTACCGGAAGGATTGCACATCGGCAGTCGTCAGATATAACTACTCCAGACGGGGTGCTGCCGGGAACATCAATGAATAATTTGGATGGTTCCCTGGGGTTTGGATTTGATACCGGTGCTGCAAGGGGAGGAGTGAGCTTTTCGCTTGCAGATATGGCCTATGAGATTCCCGAGAATATCGATGACCCTGATGCGGGAGTGAATATTCTTATGCAGAGGCAGGCGTTCCAGGGGAGGGTGAGTTTTGAAAACAGCGGGTTTCTGGACAGGGGACAAGTACGTTTTAATGCAAGCCGGATGTTCCAGCAGGAGATCGAATATGAGTGGGAAAATAATGAGTTGGATGAGGATATAGAGATTGAATATGAAAAGTATGCTTTCAGCTCGACACTAACCATGCAGCATAAACCTTATAGTTTTTTCGATCGGGGTGCAATTGGCCTCAACCTTCACGGACACAAGCTTGATGTAGGCGGTGATGAAGCCTATACCCCGGGAGAAAACCGGGTGAGTCTCGGACTGTTTACCTTCCAGGAGATTCCCCTTTCTAATACAATGAGGCTTCAAACCGGGCTGCGGTTAGATTTTCAACATACAGGAGCATTACCTAATGAACTTTTTCCTGATATCAGTGCCACTAGAAATGCTTTCAACTATACCGGATCAATCGGGTTCAACCACCGCCCCCTGGATGAGGTTGAAGTGGGTGGACAATTTGCCCGTTCCATTCGTAATCCTTCTGTTGAGGAACTTTACGCTGATGGCCCCCATCTTGGCGTTGGAGTTTATGAGATTGGCGATGCCAGCATAAAGGATGAGATCGGTCAGGGTATGGACCTTTTTTTCAGGTGGAACAACGGGAATATTGATATTGAACTTGCAGGATTTGTAAATTATTTCCGGAATTATATAATTTTTGAACCCACCGGTGACACAGACCCGGCCTCAGGATTTCCTGTTTTCCGGTATACCGGGGATGAAGCCCGTCTTATGGGTGGGGAATTGTCGGCTGCTTTTAAGCTTCATGAGAATGTGGAACTGGGAATTGGAGCTGATTATGTTGACGGCAGAAGATTCAGCAACGGGACAGATTATCTTCCCTTTATCCCTCCTGTAAGGTTTATGTCCAACCTGGAATATGATTTTGGTTCAGGCTGGCTGGAAGGAAGGATTGTTTCAGCTGCCAGCCAGCAAAGGGTTGCTCCTGAAGAGGACATGACTGACGGATATACTTTGCTGGGCTTCTCTGCCGGTTACAGGCTAACCTCGCCTGGAAGGCATGTTATTATATTCAGAATTGATAACCTTCTTGATCAGAGATACCGCGATCACCTGTCAAGGGTTACGGAGAGAAACTTTCCAATGCCCGGAAGGAATTTCACCCTTGCCTACCGGTTGTTTTTCTGATTTTATGTTTAGATCCATAAGACCAATCAATTAATGTAAATATTTTCTTTAGATTAATTCTAAATTATATTATTCCAACTGGCAATGCCTCCCTGGTATTGCCAGTTTTGCAATATATTATTATAATTACCGTATATTAGGTATTGTCAGGCGGGAATTCTTAAATTACTTTAGTGCCGTTAATTGATGATAACTGATAATTTATATACATTTTTCCAGGTGATGAAAAAAGGGGTTCTTCTATTTATGATATTTCCTTTATGTCTGGTGCTGTTCAGTAATTCAGCTTACAGGCATCACCATGTTTTACCTGATGGACAGAGGATTGAGCACGCCCACCCCTTTCAATCATGCCCCGATAATCCAGGTGACGGTGCAGGGCATCAGCATACCGACCGGGAAATTATGTTGTACACCCTGATTACCGATTCTCCGGTAATTGTAATGCTTTTACCTCTATTACTTGTTGTTTACCGCACAAAAGAATCGGATATTGGATTATTACGGCTACATCCGGATTTTTTAAATGAAGTTTTTTTCCATAAGCTTCTCAGAGCCCCGCCCACTTCTCTTTGGTTACCGTAAAAGTCTGTCTTCATTGATTAATGGAGACCTGCGCTTTTGCTGTTGCCGGATCCCGGTTAGCTTCAATAAGTTAAGATAGTTATTGGCAATTACCGGGAAAAAACCAACCTTGTATCTGATCACTCAAAGAGTTAATCATAATTAATATTTTCTCATGGATATTTCTTTTTTATACTTTTTCCAGAAGCGGATAAAATTATTTGTATTTTTTGCAATAATATTTATTTATTCCGGCAATGCCAACGGACATGTTTCATCAATTCACCATACTGATGCCAATGTGTTTGGTCATGTTGTCAGTAAAGAAGATGGTGAGCATATTCCTTTTATCAATGTATTGATTGAGGGCACCAGGATCGGCACCGTTACAGATGCAACCGGGCATTACATGCTGACTAATCTTCCCCAGGGTGAACATACCCTGATGGTGAAGGGTATGGGCTATGAAACTTCAAGAGCTCAATTTGAAATAGTTGCAGGTCAGAGCCTGGAGATCAACGTGAAGATTAATTATCATGGGGTCAACATTGATGAGATTGTAGTTACTTCATCACCTACTGCCAGAGGTTTCCGGTACCAGCCGGATAATGTATATCTGGGAGAGGAGCTGCAGAAGCGTGCTGATATCTCTTTTGGGGAGATGCTTGATGGAGAGCCGGGTATAGCAATGAGGTCAATGGGGCCAACCCCAAGCAGACCGGTGATACGCGGACTTGACGGCGACCGCATACTGATCCTGCAAAATGGCGAGCGGATGGGCGATATTTCCGAGACCTCTGCAGGACATGCCATATCACTTGACCCTCTTTCTGCAAACAGGGTCGAAGTGGTGAGAGGCCCTGCCAGTCTGCTCTATGGTTCAAGTGCCATAGGAGGCGTAATCAATCTTATGACTCCTGATATTCCCGATGAGTGGGACCGGGGTTTTTCCGGGGTTGCTTCTCTGCAGGGTGCTTCAAATAATAATATGGGGGCAGGTTTCGGACGCTACACCTGGGGTGGTGAAAACTGGGCTACAACCGGCAGGTTCGGATATCGTAAGGCTGGAGATATAAATTCTCCCGGAGGTATTATTCCCAGCACCTATATGGAGAATTATGACGGTTCACTTGGATTTGGCTTCAATAATGATAAATCAAATGGAGGGTTTAATCTCTCCCTGGGTAAGCAGCATTATGGAATTCCCGAGGAGCTTGATGATCCTGATGAAAGTGCTGAAATCCGCATTCAGCAGCAACTGATACAGGGAAGGATGCATTTCAGGGTTAGTGATTTTTTCGATAAAGCACAGTTAAGGATGCATGCCTCCCGTTTTATACAGCAGGAAATAGAGATAGAAAATGTAGACGGTATTTCTGAAGAGATGCTGGAGATAGAATTCAATAAGCTAAATATCAGCTCTACCCTTACATTGCAGCACCGGCCGGTAACTATTTTTGACAGGGGAGCCTTCGGCCTGAATGTTTATGGCAGAAGACTGGATGTGAGCGGAGATGATGCCTTTACTCCCAACGAAGACCGTCTTAATTTTGGTTTGTTCACTTTCCAGGAGATCCCTTTAAGTACACGGCTGCGCATGCAGTTTGGGGGACGACTCGATTTTTTAAGGACAACTGCTTTACCTAATGCCTTTTCTGATATGAACGAGAGAAGGGATGCTTTTGTTTATGCTGGTTCTGCCGGATTGAACTACAGGCCTGCTGAGGGCTGGGAGATCGGGGGACAGCTGGCCCGTTCACACAGGTACCCGATGCTTGAAGAGCTTTTTGCTCATGGCCCCCATCTCTGCGCGGGAGTTTATGAGATTGGCAATATTGATCTTGGAGATGAGATTGGTTATGGAAGCGATCTTTTTGCAAGGTGGTCAAATGGATCATTTAATGCTGAAATTGCAGGCTTCTATAATTACTTCAATAATTATATTATCAAGCAGCCAACAGGGATAATCGAAGAAGAATCGGGATTGCCAGTTGTTGAATACCAGGCGGACAAGGCAAGGCTTTACGGAGGTGAGGCATCAGTTGGATGGTCAGTCTTTAATGGGCTTAAGGCTGATCTGGGGATTGATTATGTGATTGGACAACGTGTATCCTCGGTTAACGAGCATCTGCCTTTTATTCCTCCTTTCAGATTCTCGGGAAGACTGGAATATAGTTACAGTAGAGGATGGGTGGGATCCCGCATCCGTGCGGTAGCCTCACAGAATAATGTAGCACCGGAGGAGGCAGTAACAGCAGGCTACTCATTACTTGATATAAGTACCGGTTACCGTTTGAACAGCAGCGGGCAACACGTAATTATACTCAGAGTGCAGAATCTTTTCAATACGGAATACCGCGACCATCTTTCAAGGATAGAGGAAAGGAATTTCCCCATGCCCGGCAGGAACTTCAACCTTTCTTACCGCTGGTTCTTCTGAGACGATATCTGGCAGGCTTTTGCAGGTAAATTTATTTATGACCGCTCCGTTTAATTATGGGGCGAGACACATATATTATGCCAGTCGCGAAAAATTTACGGTACGGTAATTATTAAAAGGTAAGAGGTTTGCTAAATAATCTGGTCCTTGTAAGAAAGATTAATTGGACTTTTTGGTATTTAAAATGGCGTCTTCAATTGCCATGGTGAAAAGGTCGACAGTATTAAGCCCCATAGCTTCTGCTTGCTGGGGTATGATGCTGGTATCGGTCATTCCGGGAACGGTGTTAACCTCAAGAAAGTAGAACTTCCCGTCATTCAGGATATAATCTATTCTAACTATGCCCCGGCAGTCCAGTAAGTCATATATAAACGAGGTTATTCCCCGGCACTCTTTTGTGAGATTATCGGGTATTCTTGCCGGAGTAATCTCGTCTGCCTCCCTCTTATATTTGGCATTGAAATCAAAGAATTCATTCTTGCTGACTATTTCCGTGAGGGGGAGCAGCAGCTCCCTCTTTTTTTTTTTTATAACTCCACCGGTGAGCTCAATGCCAGTTATTAATTCTTCAATTATTACCTCGTTGTCCTCCTTAAAGGCCTTGTTAATGGCATTTTTTATTTCAGACTCCTCTGATACCCGGGTAACTCCAAAGCTTGAGCCTCCGTTATTTGGCTTGATAAAACAAGGCATTCCTATCTCGTCAGCTATTTTTTTCGGTTCAAACTTATATCCTTTGCGCACAAGCATGGCTTTGGGTGAAAGTATACCAAAACTATTAAGAAAACCCTTGCAGGCATATTTATTAAATGTAAGTGCTGAGGTGAGCACCCCGCAGGTAGTATAAGGAATGCCGATAAGATCAAAGTAGGCCTGAAGTTTACCGTCTTCTCCGGGGGAACCGTGTATTGAAATGAATGCACAGTCAAATTTGGTTTTTACTCCGCTAATGGAAAAGGAGAAATCATTTTTGTCTATTTCAGCTTCAGGTTCATCAAGTGAGCCATAAACCCAGCGGTCACCTCTTATTGTTATAAGCCATGGCTTGTAGAGTTTTTTATCGAGCGATTTTTTTATGTTGGATGCACTTGATACTGAAACAATATATTCGGAGGAATCTCCCCCTGCAACTATAGCAATGTTTTTGAGCATTTGTATCTGATGAGTTGTTAATAGTTTACACTGTAAAAGTAAAAAATTCCGGATAGCTACCTTATATATGTCCGCCATTAATGAATCTTTTACTCCCTTGCTCCGGTGTATTTTCTCCACTTATCAAGAAGCTGCTGCATATCAGGGGGTAACTCTGTTTTAAAATACATATCCTCTCCGGAAACCGGATGAATGAATCCCAGTGATCTTGCATGAAGGGCGTGCCGTGGAATAACTTTAAAGCAGTTTTGAACAAACTGCTTGTATTTTGTGAAGGTGGTGCCCCTGAGAACAGTATTTCCCCCGTACCTTTCATCATTGAAAAGAGGATGCCCGATATGTTCCAGATGCACCCTGATCTGATGTGTTCTGCCGGTTTCGAGCCTGCATTCAAGAAGGCTTATGTATCCCAGTTTTTCAACAACCTTATAGTGGGTGACAGCATGCTTGCCTTCAGAACCCTCAGGAAAAACATCCATTTTCATCCTGTCTTTAAGATGCCTGCCTATATGCCCCTCAATCCTTCCTTCCTGAGGTTCCGGCTGACCCCATACTATGGCAATATACTCCCTTTTGGTCGTCCTGTCGAAAAACTGCTTCGCCAGCTTGTTCATAGCCATCTCCGTTTTTGCCACTATAATAAGTCCGCTGGTATTCTTGTCAATACGGTGAACGAGCCCCGGCCTCAGTTCACCCGATTTAAACAATGGCTGGTCTTTCAGCCTCCATGCCAGAGCATTTACAAGTGTGCCTGTATAATTCCCGTGGCCGGGATGTACAACCATACCGGCTTCCTTGTTTACTATTATCAACTGATCATCTTCGTAAACAACTTCAACCGGAATATTTTCAGGAATAAGCTCTATCTCCCTTGGGGGATAGGCCATTACAATGGTTATCAGATCACCGGGGCGGACCCTGTAATTTGGTTTTACGGGATTGTTATTAACAAGGATATTACCGGCCGATGCCGCACTTTGAATACGGCTCCTTGAAATAGTCTCCATGCGGTTAACAAGAAACTTGTCTATTCTCAAAAGATTTTGACCCGCATCCACCTTAAACCTGAAATGCTCGTATAAATCGGCTGATTCCTTTATTTCCTCTCCGGGTATATATTCCACCATGATTGAATTAGCTTAGTGTGTAATCAGTATCTTTCTGGTATCAAACTCAATATTAAGGCCTTCTGTACGCAGAAAATATACTCCGGAAGGGAAGGCTTTCAGATCAATATTTCTGTTATGGCCATTCCCCTGATAGACCATCTGTCCAAGCCTGTTAAATAATGAAAATGTAACAGAACCCGGATTAATTTCGGGTTCAAGATCAATGTAAAGTATCTCTCTTGCCGGGTTGGGATAAATCAGTAAATTATTCTTTTTGCCTGGCACCTTAACCGAGGAAGTTACAGTTGAACTGCCAACTACCGGGCGCATCATAAGCGATCCTTCAAACGAAGTGTTTTCCCACTCCCCGTATATATTATAAAAAATCCTGTTTCGGTTGCTCCTGTTTATATCAAAACCAATATTTAAAAAATCAGTAGTTGTCTGTATAATTCCAATATAAAAAACCTGGGAGATAAAAATTGCAGAATCAAGATCATATGTATGAAAACGGTTAAGTTCGTCCTCATAAACAGGTCTTTCTCCCTCCTGGTAGTATATTAGATCTCCCGGTTTTCCATTATGGTCATCCCAGACTGCAAGGTTGAAATATTGCCTGGATGCATTATTGAGAGACTGGTTAAAGTAAATCTTAACAGCTTTCAGGGAATCCGGTTTATATGCTCTGAATCTATATGCAATCCTGGCATTTTCAGTTCCTCCGCCATATAATCCGTATCCATTCTCTGCCGTTCCGTCATCAAGTGCAAAATAGTTGCTGAAATTTTGATAATATTCTACAGTGTCATTCCCCTTATAATCGAAATCATCGGTCTCTATCCACGTTTTGACCCTGAAAAGGGCAGAGTCAGGATTTTCAGCATTAAAAGTATAAGCAAGATCCGAATTATGGAGTTTTATCTCTCCGGGAGAAATGTTTCTGGATCCTCCTGAAAATATCGGGGTGCTCACCTTTTCGTGGATATTAAATATGGAAAATCTTTTTGTAGTGCTTCTTGTAACATTGTCATTGTTCCTGTAGATAAGCGGCAGTACCGAAGCCATTTCAGCAAGCTGTGCGGCACGGAACTGTCTCCATGGCATGGCTTCATAATTATTCAGCAGTGAACCCGTTGATTCTGTGATGGCTAAATCTCTGAAGATAGTGTCAGCAAACGACCTGTCTTTATCCAGATAAACGTAGTCAATATGCCAGTGATCCGCATTGCCTGTGGCACCGGGATTGTATGGATTGTCAGAAATGCTGGCAATATTGCTGAACCGGAAACGAAACCCCTCCTGCATGTATTCAGGTTCTTTAACGGGAATCATAACCAGCTTAAAATCATGCATAATATTACCGGGAACAGACCATATTACATTCCAGCTTTCTTTTTCAGGCGAGTAGAACTCAAGTCTGAGTGAATCATGGGACTGGGGAATGTCACCCTTTCCTTGTGGCTGGAAAAAAAAACTCAGGTATATACTATCTCCGGGAGGGAGGTTGAGATTGAGTGGTCTTGATGTAAGATGGTCGGCAATAAAGGGCCAGGTTGTTGCATGATCATATAATGAACCAGTGTGATCAATGGCATCAAGGGTTGCTACGTTCAAAGAGACCGGATTTACTGGATAGCTATTATTGATAAAGGCATACCTGTCAGACCATTTTTCGGTATCGGGATATACTGCGCTGCTTGAAAAATCATCAAAGAATGGAATATCCAGCATAATAGCATTTTTTGATGATAAGGACTTTAAATAAGGTGTTTTATTGTACTTTGCTTTCACCTCCGGATTAATTTCCAGTCCGGTAAGTACTTCCTGCGAAATGGCAGCAGGGAGCGAAAAGATAAGAATCAATAAAAAGCTAATGTATGATAATATCCTCGTCATCAAAATTAAATGTATCCGGATCAATATTGCTTAAATCTAAAGAATCCACATCTATGGTATCCGGAACAGGAAGAAGCGTTGAGTCCAGGGACAGCCAGAGATCGACGATTGAACCAAGCCTTATTTGCAGATCTTCTGAATATTCCGGCCTCTGTCTCCAGACAAAAGCATTTAAAGAATCATCTTTGGTCTCTACTGTAGCATCATAAAGTGTAGCTCCCAGGTTAAGGGAGGATTCAATAATTTTGCCTCTGGCTTCTTCCTGGTTCATATGCAGAAGATCAGGAACGTGTGTGGTTCTGGAGCTCAAGCCCTCTCCCAGAATTAAATCAATACTTTCTCCCCTGACAATCAACTCTCCGGGTTCGACATCCCTCCCATTGTACTGCTGGTTAAGTACATTGTTGAGAGCAATGTCGGGAACATATATAAGCTGGCCTACATTAAAACCGTGTGTTTCCAGCATAACCCTTGCCTGACGAAGTGACACACCGGTAACATCAGGTACAGATATCCGTTCAGGACTCATGGCGTTTATGGTAAGAAATATGGTCCTGTTTTCCTTTACCCTGAAGTTGGGGGATGGATTCTGATCTATAACGGTTCCCCTTGCTTCATGATTCAGGAAAACCGAGTCAGATACTTTATACCTTAATTTCCTTGCACCGGTAACCAGTTCTGCCTCCTCAACCGTTAATCCCCTGAGATCGGGAACGGCATAGGCACGTGAATGTTTGGTATATATTTTTAGTCCTGCAAATATCGTAACTAAAATTAAAACAGCTGTTCCGGCAATTACTGCAAGATGTTTCCAGAAAATTTTGCTGGTCAGGAACCTGAAAAAATCTTTCATTCGTGTATGTGTAGTTGTCTGTTAGTTTGTCAGTATCTTACTAGGTAAAGGCTCTTTTCATCAATCTTTGATGAACTGATTGTAATATACTTGAAACGTAAACCCGCGAATACTATTATGTTGAGGTGAAAATAAAAAAAAATCATTATGATTCCAGCATTAAGGAGTTAATTGCCTCTATATTTTTTTGGTTGCATATATCCTTAGCATCCAGTGTGTAAAGATAATCTATCCGATCCTGGTGTTTTTCTAATATTTTGCCTCTAACCATCTTCAGGGTGCTGTTAAGTAAATGGTTGTTTTCGGTGAATGCCTCATCCAGAATTCCTGTAGCTGCCGGTAACCATCGCTGGGGAAACATTCTTTCATGTTTTCTTCCCAGGCGGTATTCATTTAACTCCAGTTCAATGAGTTTAAGAAGCGCTTCCTGCCCCTGCCTGGAGTCAGCTTTCAGGTTCTTTTCAGTTAGCCAGCGCTTCAGGGCCTCTTTGTTTGGCACTACCAGGGCAACGGTATAAGGATTTTGATTATTATACAACATGCACTGGTCTATGTATTGTGATTGCTCTGCAAATGCCTCCTCTATGCCTTCGGGACTGTATTTTTCACCGTCGTCTGAAATAAGAAGGCTTTTAAACCTTCCCAGGACGAACAGGAATCCGTCTTTATCCATATATCCCATATCTCCCGTGTAGAGCCACCCATCCACTATAGCTGATTCGGTTGCCTCCTGGTTATTCCAGTAACCTTTCATTACGTTTTCCCCTTTGACCACGATTTCTCCTTTTTTTCCAACCGGCAGCTCATTCTTGTCTTCATCACATATCTTAAGTTCGAGATTACTCGCAAGGGGCCCTGAGGATCCGAGCTTATGTTTTGTTTCAGAATTGCATGATATGATGGGCGAAGCTTCGGTAAGTCCGTATCCCTGGAACATCGGGATCCCCAATGCATAAAAGAATCTCTGCAATTCTATGTCCAGAAGGGCTCCGCCTCCAACGAAAAATTTCAATCTTCCTCCAAAATTTTCTCTGACTTTTGAGAATAGTATTTTATCAAAGAGATTGACCAGGGGAACGAGCAAAAACCTTAAACCTTTGCCTTTGTCCCATCCATTGCTGTTGTATGTGTATGCTACACCCAATCCTATATCAAAGAGGTTTTTAGCGAGTTTGCCTTTTTGCCTGACGCCATTTTCTATGTTCTTCCTGAAGTTTTTTGCCAGGGCCGGAACACTTAGCAGGAATACAGGCCTGATTTCCTTAATATTCTGAGGGATGTTTTTAAGTGTCTCCATTGGTGTCTTTCCTATCTGAATAGAAGCCATACTGGCCCCATTGGCAATAAGGGTGTAGATTCCTGCTGTATGGGCAAAAGCATGATCCCAGGGAAGAATAAGAAGGGTAGTATACCATTCTGGTATCTCCATTAGACTTTTTGCCTGTTCAATATTTGCTGTATAATTTCTGTGTGAGAGAATAATTCCTTTTGGATCAGCTGTTGTACCTGAAGTGTAGCAGATATTGGCATAATCATCACCCTTTAGGGATCTCCAGCGCTCATTGAACTTTTCAGGATCTTCAGCGAGTAGTTTTTTGCCAAGATCAAGGACTTCCTGTTTTAAAATATCTTTATGATCCTGCATGTCAGGCTTGTCAAGCAGGATCACTTTTTCCATTTTAGGAAGTTCATGTTTAAGGCTCCTGAGCTTGTGTGCCTGTCCGCCGGAAACAATTATCATCCGTGATTCTGAATGAGCAAGGCGGAATTTTATTTCCGATGCATCACCAAGTTTAACCGACAATGGGATGCTTATTGCCCCTGCATAGAGGACGGCAAGTTCAGATATTACCCAATCGTTCCTTCCTTCCGACATTAAAGCTATTCTGTCGCCTTTTTCAATGCCCATACTTATCAATCCTGCTGAAAATTCAATAGCTGACTGGCGGATATCTTTATAACTGCTGCTTTTGTAAATGTCTCCATTTTTCTCCAGCATCAGGGGATTGTCACCGAATTTCTTTACACTTTCTTCAAATAATTCAATTATTGTCTGCATTATTATTATGAATTTTGACACATTATTCTTTTCTTGTCCGGGGTTTTCTGAAAAGCTGTTTAAAAAGCTTTGCCAGCTGGCAAATATAATGTTTTGATTGGAATGATAAATCAGATATTTTAAGTTGATACAAAATTGTGCAGCCGGCCAGGCTTATTTCCCTTGAAAATTTCCAATAAATCAGCGTGTTGGGAAAAACGGGCCGAAGGAAATTTTAATTGGTCATATGAGGCCGGGGTTATTTTTTCCCCTGAATGTTTTTACATATTCCAATTTTCGTATATATTTGCTAATATATTGGTTTTAAGTAAAATGAAACAGGAATTAAATTAATTATTAAACTCATGCAAAAACTGATAATTATTGGTTTGGCATTCACCCTTTTAATAAGTGGATGTGATTTTGTAAAAAAGGTTAATCCTTTCTCAAAAAAGGATGATTCTATGGTGGAATATCAGCAGAGCCAGGATAGCATCCGTCGTGCTGAGATTCTTAAAAAACAAAGGGAAGAAGCCCTTCGCGAGCAGGCAATCGCTGATAGTTTGCGGAAGGCACAGGAAGCAGAAGATGCGAAGATAAAAGCTATGAGCCGCTATCATCTTATAGTTGGAGCTTTTAAAACACCTTCATACGCACGTGATTTTAATGAAAAAATTCTTGCTCAGGGTTACGATTCAAAAATTATCGAGTCCGACAATAACTTTAATTTAGTGACAATCAAATCTTTCGATAACTACAGGTCAGCCGTTAACGAATGGCGAACAATCAGGAGTCAGGGAGAGCACCTTGTCTGGTTGTATGTCAGGGATGAGTAGTAATCTTTTTACACATCCTAAATTCCTCATATACTTGATTTTGCGGACTGGATTATTAATCCAATTGCGATTAACGGTTTATTGTCTGCCGATATTTAATAAATATACTTTTTACCGATGAACGATTTTAAACAGGCATTAAATGAATCTGTAGTTCTTAGATGGGGGATTATGCTGCTGGTTAGTTTTACAATGGCAACTAACTATTATTTTTATGATGCCTTGTCGCCTCTTAAATTTCTTATGGAACGGGAACTTGGTTTTAGCTCGGCCGATTATGGCTTTTTTCAGGCCGCCTATTCCATTCCCAATGTATTTCTTTTAATGGCTGTTGTTGGAGGAATTATTCTGGATAAGATTGGAATAAGAATTACCGGGTTTGCTTTCATATTTATCCAGTTTGCAGGAGCAGTAGTAACTGCTTACGGAGCTTCTCCATATTTTAATGAGGGTGGATGGGGATATGATTTCATGAGCTCATTTTTTACCGGATACTCTCCCGCCCTTAAAATGACATCACTGGGTTTTTTCCTGTTCGGACTCGGTGCTGAAACAAGTATTGTTGTTATTTCCAAGGTTGTTGTAAAATGGTTTAAGGGAAAAGAGATTGCTTTGGCCCTGGGTATGAATATAGCAATTGCCAGGCTTGGTATGGGTGCTGCCATGATAGTTAGTCCCCGTATGATAGTGGATAGTACTCAAACCACTCCTTTATGGCAAAACTGGACAATGCCAATATGGTTTGGGGCATTATTGTTAGGTATTGGATTACTTGCATTTTTGATTTACACTATTTGGGATATTAAGTTTGACCGGCGGGTTGCTGAGAGAATGGAGACTGAACCCGTTGAAGAATTCAAGTTTGATGACTTATTCAGGTTGCTAACTAACCGCAGTTTTATCTATATTACGATGCTTTGCGTACTTTTCTACTCTGCCGTTTTTCCTTTCATGAAATATGCACCTGATTTGATGATAAATAAATTTGGTGTTGCGCCCACACTGGCGGGTGATATATCTTCAATTTTACCCTTTGGTACGCTGGTATTCACTCCCATATTTGCATATATATGTGATTACAAAGGGAAATCTGCATCTCTGATGGTGTATGGAAGTCTGCTTGTTGTGAGTGTTCACCTGATGTTTGCATTTACTGATATCACCCCTTATATCCCGATGTTTATTCTTGGGGTTGCCTTTTCTCTTGTGCCTGCAGCTATGTGGCCCGCTGTTGCAAAAATAGTTGAGACCAGTAAAATAGGAACAGCTTACGGGGCCATGTTTACCATTCAGGCTATCGGGTTAATGCTGTTCCCATGGTTCATTGGCCTGGTACTTGATTATACAAATCCCGGAGTACCTGAAACACTGGCTGCGGGAGGAGAGGCTTTTTATGATTATACCTATGCTCTGGTTATGCTTGCATTACTTGGTATTGTTGGCCTTGTTTTCTCATTACTTCTTAAGCGTGAGGATAAGTTTTCGGGCTACGGGCTTGAGGAGCCCAATACGATGACTTGATTTCAGTTTGCGTTTATACATATTGCCTTTGGAAATCCTGCTATCCCGGTGCGGGGACTGCTATCACGCCTCTGTTATGTGTTTTGCGGAAATAAAGTAGCTTTCCTGTCCGGGCCCAGGGAGATTATTGTTACCGGAACTCCTGTCTCTTCCTCGATATAGTTGATAAAGGCCATAAATTCAGCGGGGAGGTCGCTGCAATCTTTAATTTTTGAAATGTCTTCGGACCATCCTTTCATCTCTTTGTATACAGGTTCGAGGGGTTGAGCTGTGTCAAGCTGAAGGTGATCCAGTATTTCCCCTTCTGATTTATAAGCGGTACAAATTTTTAGGGTATCAAAACCGGTCAGAACATCTGCTTTTGTAATTATAAGCTGGGTAACACCATTTATCATTATTGAGTATTTAAGAGCCGGCAGATCTAACCAGCCGCAACGTCTTGGCCGGCCGGTTGTTGAACCAAACTCCATACCCTGCCTGCGTAATCTTTCACCTGTATCATCATGAAGTTCAGTCGGGAAAGGACCTCCTCCCACTCTTGTACAGTATGCCTTGACAATTCCAAATACTTCCCCTATTCTTGATGGCGCAATTCCCAGTCCGGAGCAAGCGCCTGCACATATGGTATTTGAGGAAGTAACATAGGGATAAGAGCCGAAATCAACATCCAGCAGGGTCCCCTGTGCGCCCTCTGCAAGTATTTTTTTGTTTTCATTAATCATTCGGTTAATGAAATGTTCGCTGTCCACCAGCTTACAGGCCCTGATCTTTTCTATGCCGCGGAACCAGTCATCTTCATATTTTCCAGGATCATCCTGGTAATCATAATGTTTCAGTATGTCCAGGTGTTTGTTTTTGAGAAAGGTGTATTTTACAATAAAGTCAGGATGCAGAATATCTCCGACCCTTAATCCGTTTCGCCCGGTTTTATCCATGTAGGTTGGTCCAATTCCCTTCAGGGTGGATCCGATCCTTGTATGGCCCTTGGCTGCTTCAGATGCTGCATCGAGAATTTTGTGGGAGGGAAGAATCAGATGTGCTTTTTTGGATATAAACAGGGTGTCTTCGGGGATTACCCCGATTTTTTCCAGGGCATCTGTCTCTTTTTTAAAAACAACGGGATCAATTACCACACCGTTACCTATCAGGTTTATTTTACTGCTGTGAAAAATCCCTGAAGGGATAGTATGGAGTATATGCTTTATATCATTAAATTCCAGTGTATGCCCGGCATTTGGTCCACCCTGGAATCTCGCAATAACGTCATAATAAGGAGTCAGAACATCAACTACTTTACCTTTTCCCTCGTCTCCCCATTGAAGACCCAGCAAAACATCTACTTTATGCATAAAAACTCGTTTTTTAAAATGCCCGGCAATTTACAAAATATTTGACTAATTTTTGTCCATCCAAATACTAATTTGATCAATTAAAATTAAGAATCCCCAGCTTACTGTGTAACACAAAAAGACATGAACAAACCAGGGTTTATTGGGGATCTTTTTCAATAAGAAGGTGCTAAATTGTATTTTTCGGATATTGGAGTCAGGCCTCGCCGGATCCGGGGACTTCTTTTTCTCCGTAAATATAAAGAGAGTGATGAGAGGGCTTGAAATTTGCCAGTTTGCACGCTGTTTTGATTATTTCCTGGATCCGGGGGTCGCAGAATTCAATGACTTCCCCGGTCCTGGAGTCTATTAGGTGGTCATGCTGCCTGCATTCATGGGCTTTCTCAAACTGTGCAATGTTTTTGCCAAACTGGTGTTTAACAACAAGGTTGCATTCCTGCAAAAGGTCAATTGTATTATATAAAGTGGCCCTGCTGACCCTGTAGTTTTTGTTTTTCATTGAAATGTAGAGGGACTCTATGTCAAAATGCCCCTCGTGTGTGTAAATTTCATCGAGTATAGCATATCTCTCCGGGGTTTTTCTGTGTCCCTTTTTTTCAAGATAATCTGTGAAAAGCTTTTTTACAGTATCTTTTGAAGATATATAAGTCATATGTAGTCTAATTTAAAATAGCACTAAAATAGTAAAAATTTAAATAGGTTATCAGATTATCGTTTTATTATCAATATCTGCATCATTTTTTTACTCCTTTACTCCGGATTCACTCCGGTTAACCTCCACTACTCCTTTTATTTTAAACAGATTCATAATAAGATTGTTCAAGTGTTTAGTGTCATGTACATAAAGTTCTATAGTGCCTTCAAAAATCCCATCGTGAGTTTCCACATTGATTTTACGGATGTTTGCGTTCAGATCATGGGAAATTACATTGGTTATCGAATTTACTATCCCTATCTTGTCTATGCCCTGGATCTTTATGCAGGCCAGAAAAGAGAGGATTTTATGTTTTGTCCATCGGGCAGATACAATAAGGTTCCCCTGACTTGACATTAATTTGGTAGCAGCCTTGCATTTGGTGGAGTGAATAATAATTGTCTCGTTTGGACTTTTGTAACCGACAACCTCATCACCTGGAATTGGATTGCAGCATTTGGCAATTCTGTAATTTACCCCCGGTTTATCAATTCCTTCACGAATAACAAGGGGTTTGCCAATATCCAAGTTAGATGATTCCTTATTTGCGTTAACCGGGGCTTTTGATTTTTGCAGACTTTTACTGTATGTGAGTTCCCAGTATCTTATCCACTTGTTTTTGGTATTTTTCCTTAATATTTTTTTAATGTTATCCAGGGAGATGGTGCCAGCACCTATTTTCAGGTATAAATCATCTTTATTCTCAGCATCATAACCTTCAATAAGTTTCTTTATTATTCTGGAGTTGGGGTGAAGGTTTAACTCTCTGAGCTTGTCCTCCATAACTTTTTTCCCGGCCTCATAGAGTATTTTATTTTCTGCCTTTAAGGAATTTTTTATGCTTGCCTTGGCTTTAGCTGTAATAACATGATCAAGCCACTCTCTTTGGGTTCTCTGGCTGTCTGAGGTGAGCACCTCTACCTGATCTCCGCTGGATAGAACATGATTAAGTGGAACCAGCTTTTGATTTACTTTTGCTCCAATGGCTTTGTTTCCTATTTCTGTGTGTATTTCATAGGCAAAATCAATGATGGTGGCATTCATGGGAAGAGTTATTATTTTTCCCTTTGGGGTGAAGACTAGTATCTCTGAGGCAAAAAGATTGAGTTTGAACTCGTCAACAAACTCAAGAGCATCACTATTTGGATTATCCAGCAGCTCCCTTATTCTTTTTAACCATTTGTCCAGTTCAGACTCACTCTTTTCATTATCTTTATATTTCCAGTGTGCAGCAAATCCCCTTTCAGCTATATCATCCATTCTGACAGTCCGTATCTGCACTTCCACCCATTTCCCGTTTGGTCCCATCACCGTTCCGTGAAGAGCCTCATATCCATTTGCCTTTGGGGTGCTTACCCAGTCTCTTATTCTTTCAGGCTTGGGCATGTATATGTCAGTTATCAGGGAATAAATATTCCAGCACTGGACCTTCTCAGGTATATTGGGATTGGGATCAAAAACTACCCTTATGGCAAAAAGGTCATATATTTCTTCAAACTTTACATTCTTTGCCTCCATTTTGCTGAAAATGGAATATATGGATTTTGGCCTGCCACTGATATCAAATTTTACATTATGTTCATTTAACTTTTCTATTATAGGCAGGGAGAATTTATTAATAAATAACTGCCTCTGCTTTTCGGTATCCTGAATTTTTTGCAGAATTTCGTTGTAAATCTTTGGATTCTGATATTTCAGGGCAAGGTCCTCAAGCTCCGTTTTTATTGTATAAAGCCCCAGCCGGTGAGCAAGCGGAGCAAAAAGAAAGTTGGTTTCACCCGCGATTTTAAGTTGCTTGTTTTTTGGCAGGGAATTCAGGGTTCTCATATTATCCAGCCGGTCTGCAAGTTTGATCAGGATCACACGTACATCATTGGACAGAGTAAGCAGAAGCTTTCGGAAATTTTCCACCTGTATGGTAGATTTCTTATCAAAAATCCCGGCAATTTTTGTTAACCCGTCAATGATCTGGGATATCTTTTCTCCAAAGTGTAAGTTTATATCTTCAATGGTATATTCAGTATCCTCAACAACGTCGTGAAGAAGGGCGGAGATAATTGATTTGCTGCCCAGCCCCATCTCGGTAACAACAATTTTGCTTACTGAGATAGGGTGGATAATATAGGGCTCCCCTGATTTGCGCCTCATATCACTATGTGCTTTGTTGGCAAACTGAAAAGCCTTTTTAATCTGCTTTATATCTTTGGGATCTGTGATATGATTACAGTGATCAAGAAGATCATCAAAACGCAAATTGATATCCTTAATTTCATCTTCTGTCTGGATTTTCATTGCTGAATCCCTTGCGTTTTAGATTTATACATTAGCTTTATTTCCAATAAAAAACAAGTAAAATTAATCATTTTGTCAATTATTACGCAGGAGTTTGCTCTGTTTTTATTTTATATAAAAAAAGATATCCTGTGTATCGTGTTAAACGACACTTCTCTTTAAAAACGGATTTTTTTTGATTTTGTGATATTTCAGGTACGATACTTCAGCGGTTTGTATTCAGAAACATTACCAGCCACTATTTCATACATTCTATTTACGGAAAGATGTTTTTGAGCCAGCTCAAGAATCTCTGACGGACTGATGTTTTGAATGGTTTCACTTATTTTCTGATAAAAATCCGTACTCATCTCATGTTCAATAAGGCTTTTTATAGTTTCGGACCATGAAAATGGTCCGTCAAAAGCTCTCAGCAATTCACCAAGCATATAACTTTTTGTATGTTCAAGCTCTTTTTTTGAAACCGGTTTATTGCATATTTTATCAAGTTCTCTGTAAATTTCTCCGATGGCTGCTTCCTGATAATCTGCCGCCAGTTCTGAAACTATTACGAAATAACCGCTGTTTTTAAGTGGTATAACAGCTGAACCTATACCATAGGTATAGCCTTTCTTTTGTCGAACATTTTGCATCAGGCGTGAACCGAAGTGTCCGCCAAGTATGTTGTTTAGTACCATCATCCCCGGGTAATCAGGATGTGTCCTGTTAAACATCACACAGCCTATTCTCAGGGCAGATTGCACTGCATTTTTTTTGGGTATTAAAACCAGGCGTTTGGCAGATGGCCGCTTCCGGAACGGAAAGACTGGCTTTGGCTGGGATGCATGCCAGTCCACGTCTCCGAAAAACTCGTTCAGCTTTTCAATAAGCTTGTTTTCGTTGAATCTCCCCGATACAATGATCCTGCAGTTATCTGAGTTGTAATGTTTAGCGTGAAAGACACCTATATCCTTCCTGTTTAATTTTCCGAAATCAGAAACAGACAACGATCTGCCGTAAGGATGTCCGGAGCCATATAATGCCCGGGCAAAGTTTTTTCTGGCCATATTGGCAACCTTATTACTTTCTGTAATAAAACTTTGTTCACGGTGTTCTTTATAGGTTTCTATCTCTTTATCCGGGAAGGCTGGGTTTTTAATGATTTCCGAAATCAACGGCAGGATAGAGTCAAGGTTCTTTGTCAGCGAATAAAGGCTTACCGAAGCATTATCCAAATCAGATGTGCTGTTTAGATATACCCCCTGATAATCAAGTTTTCCGGCAATTTCTTCGGCCGTATTTTTTGATGTTCCCTCGCTAAGCAGGGCATTTGTCGCTGATGACACAAGAGGCTTGGACTGCCACCATGAACCGGCTCCGAAAACAAAGTCTGTTTTGACCACCGGCTGTGTACCTGTGGGAATCATATAGACAGGAATGGAGTTTTTAAGTTTGATAATAAAAGGTTCAATATGATTGATCTTTATTTCTTTTGCTATTCTGGGTGCTTTGCTTCGGTTCAAAATTGCTGGTTTTTATTGTTGGAGTAATAAAAAAGAGTAGAAGAGTTATTTAATTGAAACAGAGACCTGGCTGTTTTTTGTATTGAGCGGGCACTTACTTCCCGGTATTTCCCAATTTCGTCATTGAGTCTTCCTGCATTACCCAGAAGCTCATGATAAGCCAGATCCATCGCTTTATTTATGATATCAGTATGCATATACTGACGGGTGGACTCAAGTTTGTTTTTAACCTTTTCGAGTTCATATTTGCCTGGCTGAGCGGAAATAAAATCCTCAATCTCCTTAAATACTTCCTTGTATGCATCGGCCATTTCGGTTCCTCTGGTCAGTCTGCCTCTAATAATGAACATTCCGGGATCAATATCACCAGTGATATATGCGTCGAGTTTACTGAACATATTCCTGTTTATAACCAGGTGACGATAAAGTATGGATGATTTACCCCCTGCAAACAGATCTGAGATCAAATCCACAACATAATATTCCGGTGACAGCCTGTGCCCCATCCTGAAAGCTATTATCAATTCGTGATAAGGCACATCACGGGTCACCTCCATTTTACCGGGGTTAACCTGAACAGGCTCTTGAGGTAATTGCCTTTTTTTATTTTTTCTCCTGGGTATTGTTCCAAACCATTTTTCGACAAGTTCTATACACTGGCTTTTGCCAACATTTCCTGCTATTGACAATATGGCATTGGAAGGACAGTAGTGTTCATAATAAAACTGCTTTATATCATCAAGTGTTATATTTTCTATATGTGATAAATCACTGCCAATCGCAGGCCACCTGTAGGGGTGATTTTTGTATACGAAAGGCCTCAAAAGCATCCATATGTCACCGTAAGGCTGGTTGAGATAGCGCTGCTTATATTCTTCAATAACAACATTCTTTTGTATATCAAAGGCTTCCTGCGTAAAATTGAGTCCCAGCATACGGTCTGATTCCAGCCATAACCCGGTTTCAAGATTTTCAGCAGGAAGCTGAATATAATAATTGGTTATATCATTGCTGGTAAAAGCATTGTTCTCTCCGGCTGCTTTCTGGACTTCCCGGTCGTATGAGGCGATATTCCCGGATCCGCTGAACATCAGATGCTCCAATAAGTGCGCGGTACCTGTTTTACCGGTGCTCTCATCTTTTGCCCCCACATCATAAAGCAGGTTAATTGCTGCCATGGTGGTGGAGTTATCCTGGTGAATGATCAATTTAAGCCCATTATTCATTGTGGCTTTTGCATATTGGATCATTTATTTTCCTTTCTAAGTCGTTTTTGTAATAAAATTGTTTGTCAGAACAAAAGTAGTCAGAATAATTAACTTCCCGAATGTAACTTGCAGTCCGTAAAATGCCCACTGTTCTTCTCTTCAGGCAAATTGATCTTATTTTAGTTAATGATTCAGGGTGATTAATATTCCATTTTTTAATAGTAAATTACTATTCTATAGTATTTTTGTGGTTGAATGGAAAGTCAGAACATTATATCAAAATTACTGATCTGGATTATAAGTAATCTTAGGCACCGCCAGCTGCTGCTAAGCCTGAGCCTGATAATCGGACTTCTTAGTGGTCTTGCCGCGGTTTTGCTTAAAAACACCGTTTATTATACTAATGAACTTCTTGCCGGCCGCCTGGCAGTTGAAACCTCCAACCTTCTATATCTTGCATTTCCTGCCCTGGGAATTTTATTAACAGTTTTGTTTACCAGGTATTTTATAAAGGACCAGATTTCTCATGGTGTGTCAAAAGTCCTTCATGCCATTTCCAGGAAAGATTCAGTACTGGCTCCTCATAATTCTTACTCTTCGATGGTTGCCAGTACTTTTACTGTTGGGTTCGGAGGTTCTGTAGGGCTTGAGGCTCCTATAGTACTTACAGGTGCATCCATAGGATCTAATATCGGCAGGTTTCTGAAATTGAATTATAAAACCATTACCCTCTTGATTGCCTGTGGAGCAACAGGTGCCATTGCCGGTATTTTCAAATCACCAATTGCTGCCATGATATTCAGCCTTGAGGTTTTGATGCTGGATCTTACCATGTGGTCAATAATTCCGTTACTTATATCGGCAGTAGCCGGAGCTACTGTTGCAACTCTCCTGCTTGGCAAAGGTGCGGTATTTTATTTTACCCTGCATGAGCCGTTTTTTCTTGAGAATATACCCTGGTATATTTTGCTTGGTATCCTGACAGGGTTACTATCCTTTTATTTTACCTGGTGTTCAATGAGAGTAGAGGCCAGGTTTCAGAAAATATCAAGTCCCTATCATCGTCTTTTTTATGGCGGAGCCCTGCTTGGCGTGCTTATTTTCCTTTTTCCTCCCCTCTATGGTGAGGGTTATGAGACCCTTAGAGCGCTTCTTAGTGGTGATGCCTCTGAAATTGCTGCCGGGAGCCTTATATCGGGGTTTCGGGATATTTATCCCGTACTGATTATTTTTCTTGTACTTATCCTGATTTTTAAAGTTGTTGCTATGGCTGCCACCACGGGCAGCGGCGGGGTAGGCGGAATTTTTGCCCCCTCTCTTTATATGGGAGGGGTTGCCGGATTTATTACTGCCAGCCTCATTAATAATCTCTCTTTTATCAATGTTTCTGAACGAAATTTTGCTCTTGTCGGGATGGCCGGAGTTATGGCCGGTGTGATGCATGCTCCGCTAACCGCAATATTTTTAATTGCTGAAATTACAGGCGGGTATGAATTGTTTATACCACTTATTATTACCTCGACCATTTCATATCTGACCATTATGTACTTTGAGCCCCATTCAATATACACAAAAAGGCTGGCAGCAAAAGGTGAACTGATAACTCATCACAAGGACAAGGCCGTTTTAACTCTTATGAAGATGGGTCCTGTTATTGAGACTGATCTGCAGAGTGTGAGGCCTGATGACAGCCTGGGTGAACTGGTTAAGGTTGTTTCAAAATCCAGGCGCAACATATTCCCTGTTGTTGATGAGAATCAACATCTACTGGGCATAGTTCTTCTTGATAACATCAGGGATGTTATGTTTAAACCTTCGCAATACGACCAAATCAGGGTCCTGGATGTTATGGACATTCCCCCGGCAACGGTTTCGCCCGTTGAAAACATGGAGTCTGTGATGAGAAAGTTTGAGGAATCGGGTGCATGGAATCTCCCCGTGATTGATGATAAAAAATATGTTGGTTTTATTTCCAAATCAAAGATATTTTCCGCCTACAGAAAGATACTCTTGCAGTTTTCATCCGAATAATCCCATTGTCAGGGTTGTTATCAAATGTGGGTCAGGTGATGCCTGTCACTCAAAAAGATGAGGAATTATACCGTATTCTTTAAACAAAATAACTCTGTTTTTGGCTTGTGGGTTAAAAAAAGTGTTACTTTTGGTAGCTGGGTGCTAACCAATTTATATGTTTTTGGGATGAATGAAAAAACTTTGAGAAAAAAAGTTTTTGTCGTTGATGACGATTTTCCCAGTTATCAATTGATAGAAGAACTTTTTTCAGAATACCAGGTAATACTCCGGCATTTTATTACCGGGCAAGAATTAATGCAGAGATTTGAAAAGGAATTACCTGATTTGATTATTATGGATGTACAGCTTCCTGACATTGATGGACTGGAGCTGACACGCCAAATCAAGTCGGCCGAACCATCTTTGCCCGTTATTGCCTACACCTCATATGCAATGCCGGGAGACAGGGACCGGTGTCTGGAAGCCGGATGTGATGAATATATGTCAAAACCTATTGATCTGGATGTTTTTTTTGAAGTGGTAAATGATTTTTTAAGCGACTGACAACTCTTTTGCCCGGCTATGTATCCATTTTTCGGGTATTCCCGGTTACCTTCAATGTATATTATTTTTCCCCGAATATCGGCAAAAAATCTTACTTTTGCCGCCAGATTATTTATGTTACTAATCTTGTAAAACACAAATCATATGGAAATGGATGACAGAATATTTGAACTGATAAAAAAAGAAGATGAAAGACAACTGGAGGGTATTGAGCTTATTGCCTCTGAAAACTTTGTAAGTAACCAGGTTATGGAAGCCATGGGCTCATGCCTTACAAATAAGTATGCCGAGGGTTATCCCGGGAAACGGTATTACGGCGGCTGCCAGGTTATTGATGAGATAGAACAACTTGCAATTGACAGGGTTAAGAAATTATTTAATGCACAATGGGCTAATGTTCAGCCTCATTCAGGTGCACAGGCTAATTCTGCTGTTATGATGGCTCTTTTGAAGCCCGGGGATATTTTTATGGGACTGGACCTTTCCCATGGTGGTCATCTTTCCCATGGTTCTTCTGTAAATTCTTCGGGTATCTTATACCGGCCCGTAGCCTATGAAGTTAAAAGGGAGAGCGGACTGATAGACTATGAAATGATGGAGGAGTTGGCAGAAAAAGAGAAGCCAAAACTTATAATTGCAGGAGCATCGGCTTATTCGAGGGACTGGGACTATAAAAGAATGAGGGAGATAGCCGACAGCATCGGCGCCCTGCTTATGGCTGATATTGCTCATCCTGCCGGTCTTATAGCAACCGGTTTACTTAATCATCCTTTTCCACATTGTCATATAGTAACCTCCACGACTCATAAAACCCTCAGGGGTCCCCGGGGGGGGATCATCCTTATGGGCAGTGATTTTGAAAATCCATGGGGTCATAAAACTCCCAAAGGTTCTGTTAAAATGATGTCCCAGATCCTCAATTCTTCTGTGTTCCCCGGCACCCAGGGTGGTCCCCTTGAGCATGTTATAGCTTCAAAGGCTGTATCATTCGGAGAGGCTTTATCAGATGGTTACAAAAAATATATGTTGCAGGTAAAAAGAAATGCCGATGTTATGGCAAAGGCGTTTATCAAAAAGGGATATAAGGTGATATCAGGGGGGACTGACAACCATTCCATGCTGATAGACCTGCGGACAAAAGTTCCTGATGTAACTGGTAAAATGGTAGAGAATGCTCTTGTTAAAGCTGATATCACACTAAACAAAAATATGGTTCCCTTTGATGATCGTTCTCCTTTTCAGGCCTCAGGCATACGGGTGGGCACACCCGCTGTAACAACAAGGGGCCTGAAAGAAGTTGACATGGAGGTTATTGTTGAAATGATGGATGAGGTTATTACAAATGCTGCTGATGATAAAATAATTGGCAATGTCAGGTCAAGGGTCAATTCAATGATGGCAGGGTATCCCAAGTTTGCCTGGTAAACATTATTCCAGCCGGAAATGATACGTGATGGTTCCTTTCTGGGAAGCAGCAGCATCCGGCCTGACATTGAATTTGGCACGTTCAGCGGCCCTTTTTGCTGCTCCAAGGAGGTAGTCGTTTAATGTTGTAGAACCGCGTACTCCCGGAATGGCATTGGTTACGTCACCATTACGATTAACCGTTACTTCCACCACAACTATCCCCTGCACCTGGCGGTTGTAATCGGGAAGAGGCAGTGAAAGGGGATTTCTTCCTGCCAGACTGTAGGAGATTCCATCGGGGCTTCCTGTGTCACCTCCTGTCCTGTGTGGTGAGTCAACTGATCCTGTTTCCCTTCCCTGGTTTGCTTCCCCGGATGTTTCTCCCTGGCTGCTGCCTGTATCACCGGTTGCAGTCCTGCCTGAGAAGAGGGCATTGGGATTGGGTCTTCGTTCAGGAACCTCTTCTTTTGTTTCTTCAGGAACAACCTCCTCTCTTGGTTCGGGCTGAGGCTCCTCAACAGGCCTTTCCGGTTGATCCTGAGCAACATCCTCTCTTTCCGGAGTGGGTAAGGAGGGAGCCTCTTCTATATCCTGTGTTATTATATCGTCTTCCGCCTGCGTTTCGGTTTGAGGGCGGGGGACAGGTGCAGGGGGTGACGCCTCCTGCCTGGCCGGTTGTGTATAACCCAGGCCATCTGCATCAGTGCCAAAATTAATTATTATGCCTTCTTCTTCTGGCAGGGGAAGGGGAGTTGAGAAACCCCAGAATATTACAATAAGCATTATTACCACATGAAAAATTGTGGTACCGATAATCCCTTTATTATGCTTTTCTAAAAATTCCCGCATGCTATCTGGCGCTTGTTGCAAGTATTAGTCTGTATCTGTTATCTTTAGCGATATTCATAACTGAAACAACCTGTTCCATGGGCACGCTCCTGTCAACATGAAGTGAGATTGTTGGTTCTGACTCTCCTGCCAGTCTCTCCCGCAAAACCTGTTCCAAATCTGCCAGGCTGACCGGTGTTGTTTCTACATAGTACTCAAAATTCCTGGTAATGGATACCGTCGTTATTGCACTGGCCATCGTCTGGTGTTGGCTCTGGGGCAATAGCAGTTTAAGTGCATTTGGGGCTATCAGGGTTGAGGTAATCATGAAAAATATCAATAACAGGAATACTATATCTGTCATCCCTGACATGCTAAATCCTGATTGTATTTTGTTTCTGGATTGCAGTGACATGTTTGTTTTTTTAAAAATTAATTAGAAACTGCCGGTAATGCCGGTGCTTGATTCGCAATTACTTATTTTTCAGCCCGGTAAATTAAAAAAAATCGGAATTCATCATCAGTAAATATTAGAGGGTGAAGTTATGAAAACTGACAATATGGACAAGCACCCCGTTATTTTGCAGGTTCATTTAACAAATCCATGAACTCTGTTGTATTTGCTTCCAGGCTGAAAACAACTTTTTCAACTTTAGCCACAAGAGCATTGTAGGCAAGAAAAGCAATAATACCAACCATTAGACCTGACATTGTTGTTATCATGGCGGTGTATATACCAGCTGATAAAAGCGATACATCAATGTTGGCACCTGCATTGGACATATCATAAAATGCCCTGATCATTCCCATAACGGTTCCCAAAAAGCCGATCATGGGTGCAGCACCTGCAACCGTGGCAAGGGTTGGCAGACCCTTTTCAAGCTTATATATTTCAAGCTTTCCCACGTTTTCGACCGCTGCATTAATATCATTAAGCGGGCGGCCAATCCGGCTGATCCCTTTCTCTATCATTTTAGCAACAGGATTGTCGGACGACTGGCACAGGGTAATAGCTGAGTCCAGCTTATCATCATGGATATAGTCCTTTATCTTGTTCATGAAATTCAGATCCACTTTTTCTGCTTTTTTAATTGCGAAATAGCGTTCGAAAAAGATGTATACCGCTAAAACAGAAAGAATTACAATAGGTATCATTACCCATCCTCCCTTAAAAGCAAGTTCCCAGTATGACATTGTGGCTTCTCCCTCTTCCGCTAAAGGTTCCAGATTATTCAGGTTTTCTGAGAGACTGATCTGGAGTAATAACAATTTGCTCATTTTAATTTAAGTTGTTGAGTTTAGTAAAGGATTCTTATAGTAAACAGTAAAAGTTAATAAATATTTTGTCTGAAAATGATTTGTCAAATATACATGA
>SLPB01000015.1 GCA_007132225.1 Bacteroidales bacterium
AGATAATGGGAAAACTTAAAGTAAAAATAGATAATAAGCTGATCGAGGTGGAACAGGGAACAACGATCCTCGAAGCTGCCAAAAAAATAGACGTAAATATCCCCACGCTCTGCTATATGCACCTTGGAGATATGGAGATAGAACATAAACCTGGAGGTTGCCGTATCTGTGTGGTGGAGGTTGAAGGACGAAGGAACCTGGCGCCATCGTGTGCAACCGATTGTCATGATGGCATGGAGGTTAGGACCCATAGCATAAGGGTATTGAATGCACGGCGTACCGTGATGGAGTTGATGCTTTCCGATCATCCTTTTGAATGTCTTACCTGTGCCAAATCCGGCAATTGCGACCTTCAAAGCATGGCTGTCAAACTCGGCATCAGAGAAATCAGCTACCAGGGTGAGAAATCAACCTATAAACCTGATTTTTCACCTGCTATAATCAGGGAAATGGATAAATGCATTATGTGCCGGCGTTGTGAAAAGATGTGTAACGAGGTTCAGACTGTAGGAGTGCTCTCCGGCATAAACAGGGGCTTTGAGGCTGTTGTGGCCCCTGCCTTTGAAAGGGACCTTGACCACAGTGAATGTACATATTGCGGACAGTGCGTAGCTGTTTGCCCAACTGCTGCACTTACGGAGGTGGATCATACCAACCAGGTACTTCGTGCACTTGCAGATCCTTCCAAAACGGTTGTAGTGCAAACGGCCCCTGCTGTCAGGGCTGCTCTGGGTGAAGAATTTGGTATGGAAGCCGGCACGCTGGTCACCGGGAAGATGGTTGCTGCACTGCGCGAATTGGAATTTGATTATGTGTTCGATACCGATTTTGCAGCCGACCTGACCATAATGGAAGAAGGGGCTGAAATTCTTGGCAGGCTTAACAGGCATCTTCAAGGAGACAAGTCTGTTAAACTTCCCATTCTCACTTCATGCTGTCCGGGATGGGTAAGCTTTTTCGAGTATCATTTCCCCGATCTGCTTGATGTTCCTTCAACAGCAAGATCTCCGCAGCAGATGTTCGGAGCTGTGGCAAAAACATATTTTGCAGAGAAAATAAAGAAAAACCGCAAAGAGATTGTAGTGGTGTCGATCATGCCTTGCGTAGCAAAAAAATATGAATGCACCCGCGAAGAATTTGCTGTTGACGGTAATCCGGATGTCGATTTCTCTATATCTACAAGGGAGCTTGCTAATCTCATCAAAAGGGCCAACATAGACTTTAATAAACTGCCTGATGAGGATTTTGATGGCCCCATGGGCGAATCTACCGGTGCAGGTGTTATTTTCGGCACAACAGGAGGGGTAATTGAAGCTGCAGCCAGAAGCGCCTATGAGATGCACACTAAAAAAACTCTTGAAAAGGTTGATTTTGAACAACTACGGGGCATGGAAGGTGTTCGTGAAGCTACTGTCGATTTTAACGGGTTTCCTTTTAAAATCGGTATAGCTCATGGTCTGGGTAATGCCCGTAAATTACTTCAGGATGTAAGGGAAGGCAATAGTGAGTTCCATGCAATTGAAATAATGGCCTGCCCGGGAGGATGTATCGGAGGTGGCGGTCAGCCTCTGCATCATGGTAATTCGGAAATACTTAAGGCAAGACAAAAAGCCATTTACCAGGAAGATTCCGGCAAACAGATAAGGAAATCACATGAGAACCCTTCCATAATAAAACTCTATGAAGAATATCTCGGTGAGCCTCTTGGAGAAAAGGCACATCACCTGCTTCATACAAAATATTTCCAGAGAGGAAAGACAATTTGCATAGAGCCGGATGTAAAGGAAGCAGAATAAAACTAACTAAAATAAGGAGGACAGGAACAAATGTCAGCAATTAAAATAAGACTCAAGGAAAAGGACCTTCAGCAATTGAAGGATATTTGCAAATCGTTCAACAATGAACCGGGTGAACTGATAAACGTACTTCACAAGACCCAGAGCATTTTTGGATATCTACCCGCGGAGGTACAGGAAGTTATTGCCCAACAACTTGATGTTTCGGTGGCCAAGGTTTACGGTGTGGTGACTTTCTATTCGTTTTTCACTATGGTTCCCCGTGGAAAGTACCCTATCTCAGTATGTACAGGTACTGCCTGTTATGTGAGGGGGGCAGAGAAGGTCCTGGATGAATTTAAGCGGTTGGTTAAGGTGCCGGTAGGAGAGACCACACCCGATGGCAAGTTCTCGATTGCAGGTCTTCGTTGTGTAGGTGCCTGCGGACTCGCGCCGGTTGTTCTTGTGGGAGACAAGACCTATGGGCGGGTTGCACCGGATGGTGTAAAGGAAATTTTAAAGGAGTATGAAGATAAGTAAACGGATTTACTCCTTAATGCCTCTATATTAGGAAAAATAGATTTAGTTTTTTAGGTTAAGGGTTAAAGTTCAATTATCTGCCTGCCGGGAATTTTCCCGGCAGGTTTTTTATGTTATAATAAGGCGCCTTGCTTTTATCAGCAGTTTCTTTTATATTTATTAATTTTTATGATGAACTTATTTGAACAGAAAGTCATTTTTCCCCTCCTGATCCTGCCTTCTCTGCTGCTGGCTCTCACTCAATGCAGCAGAGATCAGGAAGCAGAAGATCAATTTTTTAAACAGGCAGAGGCAATATGGATCGCCGGTAAGCAGCATGAAAAGAACATTACTGCCGGTTTTACAACCTCTTTTGAAAGGCCCTCCAATAACACAGTAACTCTAAAAATAGCAGGTTCCAGCCTCTATCGGATATTTCTGAACGGTGAATTTGCCGGGCATGGCCCTGCACGGGCAGGACACGGATATTACCGGGTGGATGAATGGGATCTTTCCGGCAAACTGGCAGATGGTCCAAATGTGCTGGCAATTGAGGTTGCCGGCTATAATATCAACAGCTACTATTTGCTTGACCAGCCCTCATTTATCCAGGCGGAACTTGTGTCCGGAGAAAGAATTATTGCAGCAACATCAGCCGGGAATAATGATTTCCGGTCATTAATAATTAACGAAAGAGTTCAGAAAGTCCCCCGGTACTCTTTTCAGCGTACTTTTACAGAATACTACAAACTTGAGCCCGGATATGACGAATGGAGATTATTTCCCGGTGATGAATCAGATTCAATCGACTGTGAAGCTGTTGATAATAAGGCATTGATAGTCCGAAGGGTTCCTTATCCGGAATTTAAGGTGGTCAATCCCGATATGGTTATTACAGCCGGCAAAGTTAATACTGGGATCAAACCCGAAGAATACTGGAGAGACCGTGCTGTTGTCAGTATTGGTGAAAAACTGGGAGGTTTTACTGAAAATGAACTTGAATTGAATCCCTCCATTGAGCTTCAGGAGATTAGAAATACTGAAGTTGAAAAAGTTGAGATACCTTTTAAGGAACATACGGAATATCAGTTGCAAAGAGATCAATTCATAATATTTGACTATGGTATAAACCTTACAGGTTTTATCGGGGCTGAAATAGAAGTGACCCGGGCCGGAAGACTTTTTCTGACCTTTGATGAAATTCTCTCAGATGGCGATGTTAATTTTCGCAGAATGGGAACCATCAATAGTGTAACCTATGACCTTGTTCCCGGAACTTACAGGTTAGAATCCATAGAACCCTATACACTCAGATACCTCAAGGCTATAATGACTGAGGGGGATTGCATAATAAACAATTTATACCTCAGGGAATATGCCAACCCGGATGTTGACCGGGCCAGATTTGAAAGCAGTGATCACCAAATAAACCGGATTTTTAGTGCCGGCGTGGAGACATTCCGGCAGAATGCAACGGATATTTTTATGGATTGTCCATCAAGGGAACGGGCCGGATGGTTATGTGACAGTTATTTTATGGCACGTGTTGCAATGGATCTTTCAGGTAATACCCTTATAGAGAAAAACTTTTATGAGAATTTCCTGCTTCCGGAAAAATTTGAATTTTTGCCGGAAGGGATGCTTCCCATGTGCTATCCGGCCGATCATAATTCTGGCAGGTTTATACCTAACTGGGCCATGTGGTTTGTCATCCAGCTAAAGGAATATATTGAAAGAAGTAATGACAGGGAGCTTGTTGATGCGCTTGAACCCAAAGTACTCTCACTTTTTGATTATTTCAAACCTTTTAAGAATGATGATGGACTGCTTGAAAATCTGGATAGCTGGATTTTTATTGAATGGTCTGAAGCGAATAATTTTGTGCAGGATGTAAATTATCCCACCAATATGCTTTTTGCCGCTGCGCTGGAAGTTGCCGGGCAGTTATATGGACTGGATGATTTAAGGCAGGAGGCATCAGCTATCCGCGAAACCATTAGAAGACAGGCCTTTAACGGTAAATTCTTTATTGACAATGCTGTTAGAAATGAACAGGGAGAGCTTGTTGTTACCCAAAACTCAACCGAGGTCTGCCAGTACTATGCTTTCTTCTTTGAAATTGCAAGCCCTGAAAGCCATCCTGAATTATGGAATAAGCTTGCAAATGAATTTGGTCCGAAGCGTAAAGAGAACAATCCATACCCTGAAGTCTATTTTGCCAATGCGTTTATTGGTAATTACCTTAGACTGGAACTTCTTTCCAGGTATAACCTGATAACACAGCTACTTGATGAATCAATTGATTTCTTTTATTATATGGCAGAGCGGACCGGTACGCTATGGGAGAATATTACAACTCATGCAAGTTTAAACCATGGTTTTGCATCACACATAGTTCATGTTTTGTACAGGGATGTACTTGGTATAAACCATATTGATATAGATAATAAAGATATATCTTTCCGCATTCCTGATATTGACCTCTCTTTTTGCAAAGGAGCCACTCCACTGGGTGATGAGATAATTGAGTTTGAGTGGGAAAAAGATGGAGAAACAGTAATCGTCAGACACAGTGTTCCGAATGGTTTTGATATTGATATACAAAACGATACAAAGTATAGTATTATCAGAAAATGATGCCGTAAACCTATTATTGCCATGAAAATAAAAGATCGATTTTTACACAAGTGATCATTGCTCAGCCAACACAAACCGGGGAGGTTTATGTTGGCTGGCGACTGACTGAAAAGGATGGCGGCTCTGAGTCTAATGTACGTACTATTCCTGAAAGTTGGATATTTTTACAGGATGTTCCATTATTACCGTTTGGGGTTCAAATCGATGGTTTTTCTAAAATATTGGAAAAGTTGTCTGAAAGCGGTCCGGCAGTTATAATTGAAAATGATGCGGTGCTGATAACAGGCGATTCTTTGCTGCAGACCTTCGATAGACTTGAGATTGCAGAGTTCAGTGCCCGTTCAATCATTATGGGCAACTCTCTTGGTGAGATGGTTCCCATAAGCGACGAGCAGGTTGAGGATCTGAGGAGAAAATTTTTGAACGGCTGATCGATACTTGTTTTATTTTATAACACTTGAATCTTATTCATACTGTATAGCTTATCACCATATGGCATAACATTAGAAAACACAAAATACTTTGACTTTTTATGTCTCTGAGCCGGTTAAAAATATTCAGTGAAATATATCTCCGGTTCATCTTGATAACAACCCTTTTAAATATGGAGGTTTTATGAGATCAATCTATTTATTGTTCCTTTTTCTGGCTGTTTTGTTTTTTTCATGTTCCGGATTAACCGAAAACGCAAGGGATCTGCAGAGCGAATTTAAAGATCCTCCCCTCGAATTTTCACTGATGCCTTTCTGGTTCTGGAACGATACGTTAAAGGATGATGAACTGATAAGGCAAATAGCAGATTTCGAGGCCCACGGGGTTTATGGTTTTGTTATTCATCCTCGTATTGGATTACCTGAAGAGACGAGCTGGTTATCACCGGCTATGATTCATTCTAAAAATGTTGCTATTGAAGAGGCTGCAAAGCGCGATATGTATGTTATTCTCTATGATGAAGGAATGTATCCTTCGGGCTCTTCTGCCGGGCAGGTAGTTGCCCGAAATCCTGATCATGCAGCTCGGGGACTGGCAAAAATTGATCTTGAACCAGGTGAAGAGCCTCAGCTGTCCGGGGAGATGAAACTGGTTACCATCATTGACCGGCCGGGAGGTAAGCGTGTTGCAATTGTCGAAAAACCATCGGGAGGTGTTATCCGCGGCCTTCATTATATTGA
>SLPB01000099.1 GCA_007132225.1 Bacteroidales bacterium
CTGATTTATACGAATGAATCGTCCATGACGATATTTTCAATATCTTCACAAAATACAATGAAAATATTGTCATGGTAAGATCCATAAGACCAATGATTTAGTATTAATATTTACTTATGAATTTAAAAGATAAAACGGAAGTATTTGAGAAACTCGGAATATTTCTTGAACAATTTACTGACACCGGTAAGGACAACTCCGGGATACCATGGCTGGAAGAACTCAATAACAGGTTCTTCCAGCCAATGGAATCGGTAATCCAAAGCAGCCATATACATAATCCCTGGTTTACTGAGGATAACGTGCGGCTTGCTTTGGGAAATATTGGAAAAGCTCTTAATGCAGAAGATATCGTAAACTGGCTTAGCTGTTACAAAGTGCCGGAAAAACAGGGTGAACCAAAAACAGTGGCAGTGATCATGGCAGGCAATATACCGCTGGCCGGTTTTCATGACATGCTTTGTGTCCTGCTTTCAGGACATAAGCTTCTAGGGAAGCTCTCTATTAAAGATGAACAGCTTCCCAAAATTATAGCTGAAATAATATGTTTCCTAAATAGCGACTTTGCTAACATAATAAAATTCAAAGAAAGCCGGTTAAATAATTTTGATGCAGTAATTGCTACAGGCAGTGGTAACACCTCAAGATATTTTGATTACTATTTTGGGAAATATCCCAATATAATAAGGAAAAACAGGAGTTCAGTTGCCATTATTGATGGTTCTGAAACCGATGAGGACCTGCATCTGCTATCCGATGATGTTTTCAGATATTTCGGACTTGGTTGCAGATCTGTATCCAGTTTATTTGTTCCCGAAAATTATGACTTCAAAAATATGCTTCAATCATTTTCGGGATACAGCTTTTTAATAAATCACAATCAGTGGGCAAACAATTATGAATATCAGAAAGCGGTTCACCTCATTGATAAAATAGCCCACCTGGATACCGGATTCCTGCTGCTTAAAGAGGATAAATCATTTTCTTCTCCAATTGCAGTAATAACCTACCGTGTAGCCAAAAGTACTGCAGAAGCCTTTGAAATTACCGTCAAAGAGAAAGATAAACTGCAATGTGTCGTCGGCAATTCAAACCTGTCCGGCAAATTAGTCCCTTTTGGGAAAGCACAGGAACCCGGATTGACCGACTATGCAGATAATGTCGACACAATGGAATTTTTACTAAATCTTTAGGAGAATATGATTTACAGGTTAAGACTTTTGGGTGCAGGAAAAGAACCTTTCTACAGGGATTTTGAAATTAAATCAACACAGACTTTTTATGATTTTCATCTCGCAATACAAAATGAATTAAATTTTGATAAAACTCAAATGGCTTCTTTTTATCTCTCCAACAATAACTGGGAACAGGGCCTGGAAATTAATATTTTCGATATGTCTGAAGATACCTATACCCCGGTTATTATAATGGACAGCACTCAGTTGTGTGAGTTACTCTCAGAAGAAAACAGGCGCCTGTTATACGTTTTTGATTTTTTCTCTAACCGAAAATTTTATATTGAGTTGGTTGATATCTGTTCTTCTCAAGAGAAGAAGGCCTATCCTTACTGCCTGGAACGAAAAGGTAATCCCCCAAAACAAATAATTATTGATGATCCGGGTAAATAAACCCTGACTGATAAAGAAAGTTTGCAGGTGAAGAATAATCCCAGCCAATATCTGATTGTGATAACAGGACCAACCGGTGTAGGTAAAACGCAGGTCAGTACTGATATTGCTTCCACATTTAAAGCACCGGTAATTTCAGCAGATTCAAGACAATTTTACAGGGAAATGAAAATAGGCACTGCTGTTCCTGCGCCAACACAGCTGGAAAAAGCCAGGCATTATTTCATAGGCAACCTGTCAATACATGATTACTATAATGCAAGCATGTTTGAAGTTGAATCCCTGGACCTTCTAACAAAATTATTCACAGAAACAAACCTGATACTGATGACCGGTGGTTCATGTCTTTATCTGGATGCAGTCTGCCAGGGAATAGACGACCTGCCCCCGGTTGATCCCGGCATAAGAAAAGATATCGCAGCCGAATACCACTCAAAGGGGTTAAGCTGGTTAAGACAAAAGTTAAAAATGCTTGATCCTGATCATTATGAGATTGTAGATCTGAAAAACCCCAACCGGATGCTTAAAGCTATAGAAATAAGCCTTATGACCGGCAGACCCTATTCCTCCTTTCTTACCCGTGAAAAAAAAGAGAGAAAATTTAATATTGTCAAAATAGGTCTTAATCTTGAGAGAAAAGAACTGTACGATAAAATAAACAGTCGTGTGGATGAAATGATTGAAATGGGTTTACCTGAAGAAGCAAAGGACCTTTACCGGTTCAGACATCTGAATGCATTGAACACCGTGGGATATAAGGAGTTATTTTTGTATATCGAAGGTAAAACCAGTCTCGGCAGAGCTATAGAGCTTATAAAGCGCAACAGTCGCAGATATGCAAAAAGGCAACTTACATGGCTGGCAAAAGATAAAGAAATAACATGGTTTCATCCTTCTGATTTACAAGGAATAATAAAACTCATAGAAAAACAGACCGGCATAAATCCCCAACAGCATTCGGCAGACAAAAGAACATGAAAGTCACATCTTTACAAAAAATACAGATGAATGAAAAAAACAATTCCGGCAAATTCATAATAAGGGTCTACGGACTACTGATCAATGAACAAAAAGAGGTCCTCCTAAGCGATGAATACAGATATGATATGAGAATGACCAAATTTCCGGGTGGTGGATTAGAGTTCGGGGAGGGTCCTGAGGAATGCCTGCTTCGTGAGGCAATTGAAGAATTCGGTCAGCCAGCAGAAATAATAAATCACTTCTATACTACGGGTTTTTTCCAGAAAGCCATGTTTTTCGATAACCATCAGCTGATAAGTATATACTACAGGATAAAAATGAAGGAAAAAATTTCATTTGCCATTTCCGGCACTCCTTTTGATTTTGCCACAGAAAAGAATGGAAGCCAGTCCTTCAGGTGGAAAAAACTGGAAAAGCTTAATGAACAAGACCTTAGCTTCGCGGTTGATAAATTTGTGGCCAAAAGATTAAGTAATCAATATAAAGCAGGTGTTATCTGAGTAACAGAATAAGGCAATAACCGGGTTATCATATCATCATAATTGACATGGCCGCCTGGTTGATCCCAAAATGGTAATCAGGGAACTAACTTTCTATGGCTTATTTTCATCAAGAGCATTCATAAGTTTTTTTCTGGAAAAGAATATCCGGCTTTTAACAGTTCCTATGTTAAGGTTCATTGCTTCACCAATTTCCTTGTATTTATAACCTGATGTATACATTTTGAAAGGAATTCTGAACCCATCTTCAAGTGATTCAACTTTTTTGTTTATCTCCTTCAGCAATATCCCGCTATCGGGTTTGGAGGCTGATGATTCTCCGGCTTTATTAAGAAAATACAAATCTTTTGTATTGTCGTAAGTTGTGTTTTGTTTCATCTTCCTTCTATAATTATTAATAAAAATATTTTTTAAAATGGTGAATGTCCACGCCTGTATATTGGATTGGTCTGCAAACTGTTCACGATGTGTCAGGGCCTTAAGAAAGGTTTCCTGAACAAGATCACATGCATCATCATAATTGGCTGTAAGGCTATAGGCAAAACGTGTGAGATTCTTTTCAAGCCCCACAAGTTGCTGATTGAATTCAGTTGCAGTCATGGCTTTTTGAAGTTTAATATTATACATATAACAGGTATGATCAAGGAGTTGCCATCTAAACATAAAAATGCCTTCATTTAAACTTGCATAAATATGACATGAAGCCGGATCACACTATCTTGATCTATGTCAAAAAATAATCCAAAAACATAAAACAAAAACATTCCGGGGAAGATGGTAAAAAGAAAAAACAGAGTCGGGTATAAGTGATCGAACTGATTAAGAAGTGGTCTAACTAATTAAGGATGGTGACTTAACCGGAATATTATTTGAATTATGTCCAATTAAAAATCCTGTTTAATAGTAGTATTTTAACTCTTTATTTAGTTATTAATAACTAAATGCCGCTAAATAAAACTGGTGATTTATTTCACGCAGGATCAATTAATGTAGAATTACCACCACAATTTCACCAATTTCCACATATTAGATTTTTAAATCAATTTTATGACTAATATAAGTGACCGGCAAAACGCAACCGGAAGGCCAGAAATGAATCAGCTGTCACACAAGCAGGCGTGTTAAGTGACATTAATCAGGCATGTTAAGTGACATTAATCAGGCATGTTAAGTGACATAATCAAAAATATAATTATGCATTATAATACTTAATCATTTCGAAAGTTCTCCGGAATCAGCCATGTTTAATAAATTATGGCACGATATTTTCTTTATCTGAAATAATTACCATGATCAATCAACAATACCAATTTAATAACCTGTAAAATCTTAATGCAATGGAAAAATTACAAATTAAAGGAAACTGGAATCAGATTAAAGGCAAGCTAAAACAGAATTACGCCAATCTGACCGATGACGACCTTACCTATGTTGAAGGCAAGGAAGAGGAACTCCTTGGAAGGCTCCAGGAAAAAACCGGCAAATCAAAAGATGAGTTAAAAAAAGAAATCAATAAAATGTAGCCAAATGAGAGGATTATTGTACATAATCGCAGTTATCCTAATAATAGGATGGCTTTTGGGTGCTTTTGTTTTCTCATTGGGACACCTGATCCATATACTGCTGGTTTTTGCAGTTATTTCAATCCTGTTAACCCTTATAAGGGGAAGGTACTGACTTTAAAGTTTAAATGAGCAACAGCATTTTTCTATGTATTCCCGGCACATATACAAAATCATTTCATAATGGAAAAAATCAGGTTGCATTTAATAGCCATGCTTATGCTGGTAATATTAATGTTAAATGGCTGTTCTGCCATTGAAAAAATATTTGAGGCTGGTTTCTGGGCCGGTCTCATTGCAGCAATTATACTTTTCATTGTTATTTTGGTTATTATCATGATAATAAAAGCTGTTTCAAAATAATTATTAAAATAGCTGGTCTGATAATTCCATTACAAAAAAATCAAAGGTTATGAAAACAGCAGGAATTGTTTTATTAGTACTCGGAATAATCGGAACAGTTACTTTCGGCATCGAGGCTATCCAGCAATCGGAAACTATTTCCTTTCTTGGAATTGAAATAGCTGCAACCACTGCAAACTGGACACCTGTAATTATAAGTGCACTTGTTTTAGTGGTTGGTATTATTCTGATGAGCGCCGGAAGAAAGCAGGCTGCATAACGGAATAAATGCAGCAGATTTGTCTAGCGGACTGGATACACAAATACTGGTTTTAAATAATAACATCCCGGTTATTTTTTTAACCGGAGTTAATCTTATGGCAAAAGCCATATTAACGGCATAATAAATCCTTTTTATTAACTAAATTCTGATAATATGATAAGATTGATTATTACTTTTCTTATTATTGCTCTTGTTGCAGCTTTCTTTGGATTTGGTGGTATTGCCGAAGGTGCCGCATCTATTGCACAGGTACTTTTTTATATTTTTATTGTTCTTTTCCTTCTGAGTCTTATCGCCGGTGGTGTGAGGGGGTGGAGATAGATGAATGGCGGAACACTATGAGAGTCCTGTGAGGGGAACATGTTTTTAGTTCATCCTGATCCGGTTATACCAGATATCCGGTATACCAGTTCTTCTATTCCGTTCACCATTGCATCCCAGGAATACTTCTTTTTTTCAATTTTAATATTTTCGGCAAAATAGTCCGCACGGTTATTTTCATAAAAGTCGGCTATTGCTGCTGCAATTTTATCAGGTTCTTTTTCACACACATACCCGGTCATTCTATTTCGTACCACTTCCATTAGTCCACCTACATTGGTTACCAGCACAGGCTTATCATATTGATATGCAATAGGCGTAATACCGCTCTGGGTGGCTCTTAAATAGGGAAGGACCACAAGGTCTGAAGCTGCAAAGTAATGCCTGACATCATCTTTGGGAATAAAACTTCTGGTAAACAGGACTTTTTGATCCAATCCAAGGTCTTTTACCATATCAAGGTATCTGTTCTCCTTTTCATAGAATTCTCCTGCAACAAGCAGTTTAAGATTTAAATGGTTTAGTTTTTCACTGGCCAGTGAATGCAGCAAAAGTTCAAGGCCTTTATACTGCCTGATGATACCAAAGAAAAGCAGATAGTTCCTTTCCGGATCCAGTTTCAGATAATCACATGCCACCTGCCTTGATACAGGCTCGCCGAAAATATTATAGACAGGATGGGGTATCTGTTTTACCGGTTTATCAACTCCTGATTTCTTAAGATCTTCTGATACACTGGATGATAAAGTGATGAATCCGTGACATGAATTTAAAAAGTACTTGCCAAGACTATTGCTGGCCGGCATACGTTCATGAGGGTTTATATTATGAAGCAACCCGATAACGGTGGTGTTCACCTCTCTTTTTATTACCCTTATAATAGTTCCCAGTGCCGGTGCAAAAAAAGGCATCCAATAATGCACAATAATGCAGTCGGGCTTTATTTTAGCTGCTTCCCTGGCAGTCAAATACCAGCTTACCGGGTTAATAGAATTAATGAGCCGTCTTGAAGGGTTAGTGGTTTTAAGGGAATCTTTATCATACTGGGACTTGCCGGGAAAAAGCAGGGATGGATATTGTAATGAAAACCCTATGATACTGACCTCATGCCTTTCATTAATGGCAGTAAAGAGAGAATCGTTGAAATTGGCAATACCTCCTCTGAACGGAGAGGAAGGTCCGATAAGAAGGATCTTCAAAAGTTATAAATTTATTTTTTTTTCAATCTCATAGGTATCTTTAAATGGAGAATTTCTGGATATCATTTCTCCAAGGAACCCGGCCAGAAATAATTGAGTGCCTATTATCATTGCAGTTAATGAAAGATAGAAATAGGGACTTTCAGTTACCAGTGGGGCTCTGACTCCCTGATAAAGCAGCACTATCTTCATGCCTCCCAGATATATCGCTGAAATAAGTCCAAAAATAAACATTAATGTTCCCAGTCCACCGAACAGATGCATGGGTCTTTTCCCGAATCTTGAAACAAAAGAAAGGGACAAAAGGTCAAGAAAACCATTAATAAATCGCTCAAAGCCAAATTTAGTCTCGCCATATTTCCTTTTATGATGTTTAACAATCTTCTCCCCAATATTTGAGAATCCGGCATCTTTAACCAGCAAGGGAATATAGCGGTGCATCTCACCATAGACCTCGATATTCTTAACAACTTCCTTCCGGTAAGCCTTTAATCCGCAGTTAAAATCATGAAGTCTGATACCGGTGGTGACACGGGCTGTAAAATTGAAAAACCTGCTGGGGATTTTCTTACTTAGAGGATCATGCCTTTCCTTTTTCCATCCCGACACAAAATCATACCCATCTTCAACTATCATACGGTGCAGTTCGGGAATCTCACCAGGATCATCTTGCATGTCAGCATCCATAGTAATTATAACATCCCCTTCTGAAGCCCTGAAGCCTGTATATAAAGCACCTGATTTACCATAATTTCGCCTGAAACGTATTGCTTTTATCGATTTACTCCGGGAAGCCAGTTGTTCAATAACCTGCCATGATTTGTCAATACTTCCGTCATCAACCAGTATAATTTCAAATAAGAAGGAATGTTCAACCATAACCCGGATTATCCAGTTAAGTAACTCCTCAAGAGACTCTTCTTCGTTGTATAAAGGTATAACAACAGATATATCCATTAATCAAAATTTTAACCCGGTTAAAGGGTATCAGATTCAAAAGGATTTTCCTCCTTCTTTAAAAAAACGGATGTGATAAGTGAAAACACGAATCCCATAAATACACTTCCGATAAATCCAAAAACCATCATCGTGAAAGGATTGGTAAATTTTTTTGCCAAATTAAGAGCAGTCTCAACCTGGTTATCGTTCATTCCTGATTCATAATAAGCATTCTCCATAAGGGCATAAGTTCTGTCAATTAGTCCGGGATCAATAACAGTATACAACAGGAAGGTAAAAAAGGATGTAATAATCCCGGCAAAAAAGCAGGTCAGAGTTCCGACAGCCAGTCCGCGGCCATAAGTTATGTAACCTCCCTGCTCCTGATCCCGGAATGTCTTAGTAGAAATAATAATACCACTTATCATGATAATATAGGTGACAAAGGAAAGATTTTTGTTAGTGGTTTCACCGAGCATCCAGATAAAGAGGCTGTAAATAACCAGGCTTAGTCCAAGTATTACACCATAATTCATGGTGCTTTTCAGTAGTGAATTTTTTTTATCCTCTTCCATTTTATATTTATTGGGCTTAGCAGCAAATATATTGGTTTTTTTACATAAGGAAACCATTATAGTTGGAAAAATACGGTTGTTTTGCTATCTTTGCAGATGGGTAAGTCTTATACGGCCAGCTCCCGTTGAACTCCCCCAGGTCCGGAAGGAAGCAAGGGTAGACGGTTGAGCGGCGCGATATAAGTAGCTTACCCACTTTTTTCTTTTTAAGTTCATTCAGGTTCAATCAGGATCTCTATAATTTTTCAGTATATACAATACTGTATACATCATTACAAATCGTTTACGGATTTAAGTTAAACTTAATCAAATGATGATGCAGGTAATCAATCTTATTATCCGGTATACAAAACATACCTATAATTTATTTAAGGATTCTTAAACCAAAAAAATATAATTAAAAATGAAATTTTTTTTAGATACAGCAAACCTTGATCAGATACGAACTGCTCAGGAAATGGGTATTATTGACGGTGTTACAACCAATCCTTCATTAATGGCCAAAGAAGGTATAACAGGTGAAACGAATATTCTTGACCATTATGTTAAAATATGCAACCTGGTGGAAGGGGATGTTAGCGCGGAGGTAATATCAACAGAATATAAGTCCATGGTTTCTGAAGGTGAAAAACTTGCTTCACTGCACCCTCAAATAGTTGTAAAAATACCAGTTATTGCAGAAGGTATAAAAGCTATTAAAGCATTAACCAGTAAGGATATCAGAACAAATTGCACACTCATATTTAATCCCGGACAAGCATTACTTGCAGCCAAGGCCGGGGCAAGTTATGTTTCACCATTTATAGGACGTCTTGACGACATTGGCCAGGACGGCATGGAACTTATTCATCAGCTTGTACATATCTTTGATGTATATGGCATGACAACTGAAATAATTGCTGCTTCTATAAGAAACACCTCTCATATTCTTCAGTGCATGGATTCAGGTGCACATGTGGCAACATGTCCCCTGGATGCAATAACCGGACTGTTAAACCATCCACTGACTGAGGCCGGTCTCGAGAAATTTCTTTCAGATCATCGTCGATTAAATGGATAAAAACCTGATCTATGCTTTTAAAAATACACCCCGCAAACCCTAGCGCCCGGTCAATTCAAAAAGTCGTGGATATATTGAATGACGGGGGACTGGTAATTTATCCCACTGACACAGTTTACGGAATAGGATGTGATATTTTCAACATAAAAGCAGTTGAAAAAGTTGCCAGGATAAAGGGATTAAAGGTAAAAGATGCCAATTTCTCTTTCATTTGTCATGATTTTTCACACCTTTCAGATTATACAAGGCCTATCCATGGTTCTCATTTCAAACTCATCCGGAAAAACCTTCCCGGACCTTTCACCTTCATCCTGCCTGCGAACAACAATGTCCCCAAATTGTTTAAAAACAAAAAGAAAACAGTGGGTATACGTATTCCTGATAATAATATTATACTTGAAATTGTCAGATCATTATCACATCCGATACTTACAACCTCGATTCATGATGAAGATGAGGTTCTTGAATATACAACAGATCCTGAACTTATTCACGAAAAATTCAAGGATATGGTAGATGTGGTTATAGACGGAGGTTATGGAAACAATATCCCTTCAACTGTTGTGGACTGCACTGATACCGAACCGGTGATTTTACGACAGGGAATTGGTGAACTGAAGCTGTGAATGTTATTTTCTCCATAAAGATGGGGCAAAAAGCACGAGTACCGTATAAAGTTCCAGCCTTCCTGACAAATCAGCGATTACTGACAAAGGCCCCGGAGGAATAAACGTCATGATAATTTAGTCCGGCTTTAATACATTCTGCTATAAGCTGTTTTCTGCGGTAATTTAACACAGAGGAGTCAATAACAACTATTCCAGGATTGACTGCCCTGCATATATCACTTATATTCCCGGAATACCCGGAAGAAATCACAAGCAGATCAATAATAACCGGATTTAGTGGTTCGCGGATAACCCGCTCATTATTCCGGGCAAAAAAGATCCTGTAGCCATTAAAGTCAACAAAACCGCCATATACAGAAAAAGGAAAATAAGTATTTTCCTGGTGGTGACTAAAAAACTCCCCTGAATACAGATAATTTACATTTCCCGCATTAAGATATAAAGCAGGTTTTTCAACTGCATAGGGCAGCAAGTTTGATTTAACATCTTCATAATTGTCAGATATAATAATGTTCTCTTTTCCACTGATAAAATTGTATAATGAATATCCCCTTGTATTATATATCATAAAAATTTGCTGGCCTGATGAATTAATCATGTGATCAGCTCTAAGAGCAAGCCCGGCAATAGCAATAATAAATGCATATTGAATAAACCTGATTTTTTTGAAAAATATAAAGAGGGAAAAAAATATAATGATACCATAAAGAGTGATTAACAAGGGCATTCCAATGAAAATATCTGAAATGTTAGAAAAGGGCAAATAGCTTACAGTGTTTGTCAGATAGTTAAGGCATACTAAGGCAATATTAAGAAAAAATGCAAAAACAGTGGTGAGTAAAGGAATAAATGAGAAACAAAAAAGCATAAGTCCCGAATACAGTATAATCATAGCCAGGGGTACCGCAATTACATTGGTTAAGATGAAGTAATTGGGAAATTGATTAAAATAATAGATAATAAGAGGGAAGATGAGTAGTTGGGCAGATACAGAAACAGTGATCAACATCCCTATCCTGTTGAGCAATAGATTGCGGAATTTCACCAGTGAACCGAGAAATGGCTGGTATAATGCAATTCCGGTAACTGCAATGTAGGAAAGCTGAAAGCCCACCAAAAAAATCATGAATGGATTAATCAGTAGTTGAACAAAAGCAGATGCCGCAAGGGTATTGAAAATATTTGTATATCTGCCAAGAGATCTTCCAACAGCAAGAAAGGAGAACATTGTTGCCGACCTGGTAACAGAAGGGGACATACCGGTCAATAAGGCATAAAACCATATGACCAGCAGGATAATTATTAAACTCCCCAAAAAATAATATCGCACCCCCTTCAATAACCCTAGCATGCAATGCAGGAAAATGTAAATAATGCCAACATGCAGGCCAGATACAGCAAGGATATGCATGGCCCCTGATGCAGCATATTTTTGCCGGAGATCAGGATCAAGTCCGCTTCTTCTACCCAGAATAAGTGCCCCTGCAACATCCAGTTCATTTCCGCTTATACCGTTATCCTTTAAAATATTCAACAGAGATTCACTGATCCGCTCAGAAAACCGCACCATTCCCCCGGCTCTGAACCTGCCATCAACAAACCACTGGCTGCCGGAAACATAAGTTTCAGCATATATGCCCTGCATTTTCAAATGCCTGTGGTAATTAAATTCAAAAGGATTACCGGCATTTCTGATAACCCGGAAGTTGTTTGGCAAAACTATCCTGTCACCTGTCCTGAGCATTTTAGAGCTTTTGTCTTTTTGAATCCAGCAAATAGCTTTGCCTGCAGGCTTTATTATAGTGTCGCCCAAAACAACAGATACAGGTTCAATAAGTAATCTGAAGCTCTTTTCACGTTCCTCAGGAGATTTCAATACCCTGGCAATAATAAATCCGCCTTTCCCGGCATGTTCTGCTAATGAGGGAATTTGCAGTTTTCTCTCCACCATACCCATTGCAATAAGTAAAATCAGAAAGTTAAGGATCAGTCCATATATCCATCGTAAGCTAAAACAATTAGAAAGCGGATAATATGTACAGGTAAAACAAAGGAGGAATAATAAAACAAAGCATGCAGGAACAATAAATGAGGCGGTTAAACCCATATTGTATTGCAAAACAATACCAAGCACAAAAGGCATAAGCAGTCGGAGCATTGGCATCCGGTTGAATCCCTCATATAAGCCCATTGGTATCTATCTGTATAATCAGTGTTTAAGCAGAACCAAAATATTGGTTTCCCATCATCCCTGTATTAAAGATAATGAAAAGCTAAAACTAAATCAACAGAAAAAACCGGATGCGGGTAATAATGAAATTATTCCGGGAATATCAGGCGTGTTTTACGCGATACTTGACTTCTACCCTGCCCTTGCTTATGGAGGTAAGTTTTCTTTTAAGAAGACGTTTTTTTAACGGAGAAATAAGATCGGTAAACAGTCTGCCTTCAAGATGGTCATATTCATGCTGAATAATTCTGGCTGCCATTCCTTCAAAATATTCCTCCCGGTAGTTGAAATCACTGTCACAATAACGAATATGTATTGCAGATTCTCTTTCAACATCTTCCCGTATATCAGGAATACTCAGGCAACCTTCATTATAAACGGTGAGTTCACCTTCGTAGGATATTATCCTGGGATTAATAAAAACCCTTTTGAAACCGCTGAGTGATGAGTCTTCCTCTTCCAGTGAGGATGCATCAACTACAAATATCCTCAGAGATTTACCTATCTGAGGGGCAGCAAGACCTATACCATCACTATGATACATAGTCTCAAAAAGATTATCAATCAACTCATCAAGCTCCGGATAATCTTCAGGTATATCCGAAGATACCTTTCTAAGTACAGGTGATCCGTATAAAAAAACAGGTGATGTCATATGTTTAAAAATTTTCCTGGTCAAGAAATGATTGCAGCATTATAACCGCACTTATCTTATCTATCATTGCTTTGTTTTTTCTTGCCTCTTTGCTATGCCCCCCGGCAATAATTGCCTGCTTTGCCAGTTTTGATGTAAAACGTTCATCTGCAAATCTTACAGGTATATCAGGAAAGGTCTTTTTTAGTTTTTTAAAAAATGGTTCAATATATTTAACAGATTCTGAGGGTTTATTGTTCATTTGCAGGGGATGTCCGATAATAAAAAGATCAATCTTTTCCTTTTCCGAATAAGCTGCCAGGTATTCAAATACTTTGGAAATACTAACTGTATCAAGCCCTGTTGCAATAATTCCAAGAGGGTCAGTTACTGCCAGACCAATTCTCTTCTGCCCCACATCGATAGCCAAAATCCTGCCCATTAACCGATCTTTTGTTTAATTGAATGCAAAATTACAAATTATTTTCAGCACTGCAATTTTAAATAATAAATGGATTTTCAAAACCAAAACCAGTTCATTTAATTGTTTTATTCAAGCCTTATAACTTCGGCGGACTAAAAGCTATCAAATATTTTTTATTATTAATAATTTATATCTCATTGAAAAATGCAGTCAAAAAAACAGTGACCCGGTATCAGGAATTAAACTATACAATAGAGTTTTATATGTGACTATAGCTAAAAAAAAGGGAGCATGTGGCTCCCTTAAATCTGTCCCCTGAAGTATAAAAAACTTAAGCCATTGGATATTTCTTAATTATCTCTTCCGGATTCATTAATATATCAACATACTGAGCTCTTGAATATACAAACGGATCCTTTGCTGATTTTTTGGACAGCTTGCCCTTAAATTCATCCAGTGAATCATAGGAATTTGACTCCATCCACGATTCAAATTCTGAGAGCATTTTCCCGATGTGAGCCGGCTTATTCTTATATATGGCACTAACAACCTGCACACAATCGGCACCGGCAAGTATCATCCTGGCAATGTCTTTGCCACTGTAAATTCCGGTATTACTGCATATATTTCCCTTGATATTATCATATAGCAATCCGGCATATCGCAAAGAGAGCCGGTAATCTCCTTCTTTACTAAGGTTAAAAGGAAAAATATGCTTTTCGTCAACAACATCTATGTCAGGTTGAAACAGCCTGTTAAACAGCACAAATCCATTTACTCCCAATTTGTCTAATTTGGATATTACCTCGAGTGGGTTTGAATAAAATGGCCCCAGCTTTACAGAAACAGGTATAGTTACTTCTTTTTTCACAGCTTCCAGAATCTCCATCTGATGAGCTTCAATTTTTCGGGCATCAGATCCGGCATCTTTTGGCGCAGAATACAAATTCAGCTCCAGTCCGTCAACACCGGTTTCCTCTATCAATTTCGCATATTCAACCCATGTTTCTTTATAAATTGCATTGAGACTTCCAATAAGGGGAATGGACAAAGCCTCCTTGGCTTTCTTTAATCCGGAAAGATACTCCTTCGGGCCTGCATGTTCCATTTTGGGATGGATACTTGTCATTTCGGCATGACGCTCGTCAAACTCATGCAATGAATCCTGCATCTGAGCTTTTTCATACTGTATCTGCTCTTCAAATAATGATTTATAAACTATTGCAGATGCCCCGGCTTTTTCAAGCTGTACGAGCGTATCGGGATCCTGAGATAAATTGCAGGCGCCAACTACAATTGGATTCTTAACATCAATTCCCATAAACCTGGTCCTAAAATCAGCCATATTCTTATTTTTAAATTTAACAATCTATTTCTTTAACAATTTGTAAGCTGCTTGGTTCATTTAATACCTACATAAAGGTAATAAATTCAGCTTTAGAAACAAAATTAACTGCCAAAACAAGGTCAGCATCTATGAGATAATACAAATAAAAAAACGGCCATAAAAGCCGTTTTTTTATTCAACAAACTACCGGGAATGTATTACTGCGAATAGTCCATTGCAGCCATTCTCAGGTAATTTTTATGTCGCCAGATTGCATTCTCCTCAGCAGCTTTGAACAATTCTGAAGCCACTTCCGGGAAAGCTTTCTGAAGTGAAGAATATCTGACCTCAGATTTCAGGAAATCCTGGAACTTACTCCAGTCAGGCTCTTTGGAATCAATGACGAAAGGATTCTTTCCTTCGTCTGCAATAAGTGGATTATAACGCCAGTTGGTCCAGTAACCCGCTTCTACAGCCAGCCTGGTCTCCTCAATGGTCTTGCCCATTCCATGCCTTAATCCGTGATTGATACATGGTGAATAAGCAATAATTACAGATGGTCCCGGATACGATTCGGCCTCCTTAACGACTTTAAGAAACTGAGCCTGGCTGGCTCCTATGGCTACCTGTGCAACATAAACGTAACCATAACTCATGGCCATCACACCAAGATCCTTTTTCCTTATGCGTTTTCCTGATGCAGCAAATTTGGCAACTGCACCGATAGGTGTGGATTTGGATGCCTGTCCGCCAGTATTACTATAAACCTCAGTATCCATAACAAGAAGGTTAATATCTTCCCCGGAGGCAATTACATGATCAAGTCCGCCATAACCGATATCATAAGCCCATCCGTCTCCGCCAAAGACCCATACGGATTTTTTCACCAGGTATTGTTTAAGATTCATAATCTTCTTTGACAGATCATCGTTCTCATCTTCAATTACCCTGATTACTTTTGCAGAAGCAACTTTTGACTTTTCGGCATCATCCTTACCATCTAACCATTCCCTATATGCTTCCTTGATCTCTGCAGAAAGATTGCCTTCGAGACCGGCTTTCATCAGGTCAGCAATCTTTTCACGCATTTGCTTGACGCCCAGAGCCATACCGTAACCATACTCGGCATTGTCTTCAAACAGGGAATTAGCCCAGGCTGGTCCATGGCCATTCTTATTTGTGGTATAAGGGGTGGATGGTGCTGAACCTCCGTAAATTGAAGAACATCCGGTGGCATTTGCAATCATCATCCGGTCACCGTAAAGCTGAGTAATAAGTTTGATATAGGGCGTTTCACCACAGCCTGAACAGGCTCCCGAAAACTCAAACAAGGGCTGAGCAAACTGGCTGTTCTTAACAGACTTGGCTTTATCCAGAATTGTATCCTTATATCCTACCTTATTATGCATATAATCCCATCGCTCATCCTCTACCAGTTGTGACTCCAGGGTTTTCATCTCCAGGGCCTTTTTCTTGGCCGGACATACATCAACACAGTTACCGCAGCCGGTGCAGTCCAAAGGACTGATCTGCATCCGGTACCTGTATTCTTTAGTGCCTCCGGTACCTTTTAAAGTTTCAGTGCCTTCAGGAGCATTTTCGGCTTCTTCGGCGGTAAGAAGAAACGGTCTTATAACAGCATGGGGACATACATATGCACACTGGTTACACTGGATACAATTTTCCGGTATCCATTCGGGGACATGTACAGCAATACCCCTTTTTTCATACTCAGTAGTACCTGCAGGGAATGTTCCGTCCTCGCGACCAACAAATGCACTAACCGGCAAACTATCACCATTTTGAGCAACTATTGGTTCCATTATGTTTTTGATAAAATCAGGGATATCCCTTGTATCTTCAGAAGTCTTATCATCAATATCTTTCCAGTCCGCGGGAATTTCAATCTTAGTGACATCTCCGCCGCGGTCAACTGCAGCTTTGTTCATATCAACGATCTCCTCGCCTTTCATACCGAAAGACTTCACAATGGCTTTTTTCATCTCGTCAACGGACTTCTCATAAGGAATAACATTTGATATCTTAAAGAAAGCCGACTGCATTATTGTGTTGGTCCTGCCACCAAGTCCGATTTCTTCAGCGATTTTGGTTCCGTTGATGATATAAAACTGAATGTCATTTTCAGCCATATATTTTTTCATCTTTGCGGTGAGTTTATTCTTTGTCTCTTCTTCATCCCATATGCTGTTAAGAAGAAAAGTGCCGCCTTTTTTAAGTCCTTTAAGCATATCATACTTGTCAAGATAGGAAGGTACGTGACATGCTATGAAATCAGCCGTATTCACAAGATAGGGTGAACGTATCGGCTGATCACCAAACCGCAGGTGAGAAACCGTTATACCTCCTGATTTCTTGGAATCATATGAAAAATATGCCTGAGCAAACTTATCGGTAGTATCTCCTATTATTATAATGGAATTTTTATTGGCCCCTACTGTGCCATCTGCTCCGATTCCATAAAATTTAGCAGCATAATTACCTTTTGGTGAAACATCAATTTCAGTTTGCAGAGGAAGAGAAAGGAATGTTACATCATCTACTATGCCAACTGTAAATCTGTTTTTAGGCTCAGCCATTTTTAGGTTGTCATATACAGACTTAATCATGGCAGGAGTTGTATCTTTTGAACTAAGTCCGTAGCGTCCCCCAACTATAACCGGAGAGTCAGTCTTTCCGTAAAACATATCCTTTACATCAAGATACAAAGGTTCACCATTGGCTCCGGGTTCTTTTGTTCTGTCAAGTACTGCAATTCTTTTAACCGATTTTGGCAAAACCTTCATGAAGTATTTTTCTGAAAACGGCCGGTACAAATGGACAGTAATAAGACCAACCTTTTCACCCTGTGAATTCAGGTAGTCAACTGTTTCCTTTATTGTTTCCGTAACCGAGCCCATTGCAATAACAATGTTTTCGGCATCGGGTGCACCATAATAGGTGAAGGGATGATACTCACGGCCGGTAATCCTGGTTATCTCTTTCATATAATCTTCAACCACATCCGGAATAACATCATAAAATTTATTGGCTGCTTCACGGGACTGAAAATAAATATCAGGGTTCTGGGCAGTTCCCCTGGTAACGGGATGTTCAGGATTGAGGGCACCATCACGGAAGGATTGAACAGCATCAAAGTCCAAAAGCCTGGTCATTTCTTCCTGGTCACATTCCTCTACCTTCTGGATCTCATGTGATGTACGGAATCCATCAAAAAAATGGAGAAATGGAATCCTTGTTTTAATAGATGCCAGGTGGGCAATACCAGCGATATCCATTATCTCCTGAACACTGCCGGTAGCAAGCATGGCAAAACCGGTTTGCCTGGTACTCATAACATCACTATGATCTCCGAATATTGACAAAGCCTGTGCAGCAAGGCTTCTTGCACTAACATGAAAAACACCGGGCAGCAATTCTCCGGAAATTTTATACATGTTGGGTATCATAAGTAAAAGCCCCTGTGATGCAGTAAAAGTAGTTGTAAGTGCTCCGCCCTGCAATGATCCGTGAACAGCTCCGGCAGCACCGCCTTCAGATTGCATTTCAACGACTCTCAGAATATCTCCGAAAATATTCTTTCTGCCTTTAGCTGCCCATTCATCAACGTTCTCAGCCATATTGGAGGATGGAGTAATGGGATAAATTGCAGCAACCTCACTAAACATATAGGCAACATGTGCAGCTGCATGATTCCCGTCACAGGTGATAAATTTCTTTTTTTTAGTCATATTTGCAAATAAATTAGTTAGTTAAATAATCTATATTGAGTGGTTACTATAACAGTATTTATTGAAAATTTTAAACGACAGCAAATTTATAAAAAAGGCCCTTAAAATTACATGACATTACTCATGATAGATAAGCAGATCCATAATAAGCCAGGATCTGCAAATACCTCATCAAAATTGAGTCGCGAAGTGATTTTTCGTACTGCTATACAGGCATTTACGAATACTGTTATTCAGTATTCATCGAAATAAGAAACTCCTCATTCGACCTGGTTTTAGCAACCTTCTCCTTAAGAAATTCCATTGATTCAACAGGATTCATATCTGATAGATAGTTGCGGAGTATCCAGATTTTATTCATCATCTCCTTATCAAGCAGCAGATCTTCTCTTCGGGTGCTGGATAAATTTACATCAACCGACGGATAGATGCGTTTATTGGATAATTTCCTGTCCAGCTGGAGTTCCATATTACCGGTTCCCTTAAACTCTTCAAATATAACATCATCCATTTTTGAGCCAGTATCTGTCAATGCTGTTGCAAGAATTGTGAGTGATCCACCTTTTTCAATATTTCTTGCTGCACCAAAAAACCGCTTGGGCTTCTGAAGTGCATTGGCATCAACACCCCCTGAAAGCACTTTACCGGAAGCCGGGGATACAGTGTTGAAAGCCCTGGCCAGCCTTGTAATTGAATCCAGTAGTATCACAACATCATGTCCGCACTCAACCATGCGTTTAGCTTTCTCTATAACCATATTTGCAACCCGCACATGCCGCTCAGCCGGTTCATCAAAAGTGGAAGAAACAACCTCTCCTCTTACGCTTCTTGCCATATCAGTAACCTCCTCAGGTCTTTCGTCTATTAGAAGAACCATCATATAAACCTCCGGATGATTTGCTGCAATAGCATTGGCAATCTCTTTAAGCAACACCGTTTTTCCGGTTTTAGGCTGTGCCACTATCAGGCCACGCTGTCCCTTTCCAATCGGGGCAAAAAGATCAACTATCCTGGCAGACAGACTATTGCTTTTTTCACTGACCAGCGTAAACTTTTCATCGGGAAACAATGGCGTTAAAAAATCAAATGGCACCCTGTCCCTGATATAATCAGGTGTCCGTCCGTTTATTTGTTCTACCTTTATTAGAGGAAAATATTTCTCGCCGTCTTTTGGCGGACGAATTGTTCCCAGCACCGTATCTCCGGTTTTAAGACCAAACAGCTTTATCTGTGACTGCGAAACATAAACATCATCAGGAGAATTCAGGTAATTATAATCGGATGATCTTAAAAAACCATAACCATCAGGCATTATTTCAAGTAACCCTGATGATGAAATAATTCCATCAAAATCATATTCACGCGCGCTTCCTTTTCTTTCGTATTGCTTTTTATGAAACCCTTCTTTACCTTGTCTGTCGGCTTGTTGACCCTTTCTGGTTTCTCCGGGAGCAGGTTTTTGAGATTTCTGATCTTCATGATGAGTCTTTTTTTGTCCCTTGGCCTTATCATATTTCTCCCTGGCAACAGGTTGCTGGGTATGTGTTTCAGTTTTATTCCCGGTTGTTATATCATCAGTTTGATCACTCCGGGTAAGAGGAGACTTTTCGGAAATATCCCCGGCAACAACCTGTTTTTCCTCAGGTTGCTTTTGCTCAGGTTGCTTTTGCTCAGGTTGCTTTTGCTCAGGTTGCTTTTGCTCAGGTTGCTTTTGCTCAGTTTTTAATTTTTGCTTTGATGGAGGCCTGCCTCGTCTCTTAACGGATTCCTGCCCATGATCCCTTGATGGCCTCTTGCTTCTTTCGGCATCTTTTTCAGAAGTGTTTATTGCCTGCTGGTCAAGGATTCGATAAATTAAATCTTGTTTCTTCAATGATTCAACTTTCTTTATATTAAGATCTTTAGCTATTTCACGCAAATCAGAAACAAGTTTCTTGTTAAGTTCAAGAATATCATACATGTGTTTAAAAGGAATTAATGAATATTATAATAATTATAATCCGGAATAATTTGGGGTTCCGTATAAAAATTTAAAGGGAATTATAAAGTATCTGTACAATGTAAAAGCGGAATTATTGTGCAATAATAAGTATTTCGGGGAAATAAGCAAAAAATACGAAAAAAAAGGTGTTTTTTCTATTTTAGATTGCTATTTTCGATAACTTATAATTATGTTTGCTTGCAGCAACAAAGTTAATGTAAATTATCTCAATTAAAAAAATATTAATCTTTTTTCCTCTTCTTATAAAGTTATAATCTGTTGGTTTTCGCAACTTTTTTTTTTTTGTATTCGTATTATTCGGATAACCCTAAATCCCTGGATTAATGAGGCAATTAAAAATCATCAAGCAAGTAACCAACAGGGAAACCCCTTCTCTGGATAAGTATCTTCACGAAATTGCTAAAGTTGACCTTATAACGGCCGAGGAAGAAGTAGAGCTGGCAAGGAAAATCAGAAAAGGCGATGCAAAGGCTATGAACCTGCTTATAAAAGCTAATTTGCGCTTCGTTGTATCTGTTTCCAAACAGTATCAGAATCAGGGCCTTAGTCTGCCCGACCTTATAAATGAAGGAAATCTCGGTCTTATTAAAGCTGCCCAAAGGTTTGATGAAACAAGAGGATTTAAATTTATTTCCTATGCGGTTTGGTGGATAAGGCAATCCATTTTACAGGCCCTTGCAGAACAGGCAAGAATTGTTCGTTTACCGCTTAACAAAATAGGTTATATAAACAAAGTTAACCGGACATTTTCAGAGCTGGAACAGAAATTCGAACGAGAGCCTACCGTGCTTGAGATAGCCCAGGCACTTGAACTTGCTCCCAGGGATGTTAAAGAATCATTAAAATCTGCGGGTCGCCACATATCTATGGATGCCCCCATTAATTCGGAAGAGGAAGGTGATATGTACGATATTATACTTTCTGATGATATACCTGCCCCTGACCGTGAATTATTGAATGAATCGCTGCGTAAGGAGATTGAAAGAGCCCTGTCAACGCTTACATATCGTGAGGCAAATATTTTAAGACTCTATTTTGGTCTTAATGGCAAACATCCTTATACACTTGAAGAAATTGGCGAGGCTTTTAACCTTACAAGGGAAAGAGTCAGGCAAATAAAAGAAAAAGCCATTAAGCGGCTCAAGCATTCGACAAAAAATAAAATACTCAAAACATATTTATAATCCATTCCCGATGCAACCACTTATCGCTCCCTCGTTGCTTTCTGCAAATTTTGGAAATCTTGATTCTGACCTGGAAATGATAAATAACAGTTCGGCAGACTGGCTGCATCTGGATATTATGGATGGCGTTTTCGTACCTAATATAAGTTTTGGCTTCCCGGTATTGAATTCAGTACGTAAAAAAGTTAAAAAGCCACTGGATGTTCATCTTATGATAGTTAAGCCGGAAAATTATATTGAATCATTCCGGGATGCAGGAGCATCAGTCCTCACAATTCATTATGAAGCGGTGGATCACCTGCACAGTGCCATCACGCAAATACGTTCTCTGGGAATGAAGGCTGGAGTGTCTCTAAATCCTCACACACCTGTTATACTGCTTGAGGAAATTCTCCCCTATCTTGACATGGTGTTGATTATGAGCGTTAATCCGGGTTTCGGCGGACAAGCTTTTATTGAAGGCAGTTACCAGAAGATAAGAAAACTTAAAATATTAATCGCAGAAACCGGCTCGTCTGCCAAAATTCAGGTGGACGGAGGCGTGAATCTGGGGAATGCTCCCCTTCTTGTTAAAGCCGGAGCGGATATTCTTGTGGCAGGAAATACCGTATTTAATTCTCCTGACCCACAGGAAACAATTTCAGCACTGAAAAACTGTCATAAAACAATTACCTGAAACAAACCGAATCAAAAATTTCCCACAAATTGATGATTAAAAGCATCATAAATCTTTCCAAACCCTGACTCAGGAGGTTGTGTACGGCCATACAGATTTTAACAATGTAGGAAAACCGGGATAATTGAGCTTTACTTCTCCCCTGCAAGAAAATCCTCCAGGTATGAAAAATTCCTGGTGAGTCCACCATCTCTTACAATAGTTGCCCTTTCAACAATGCCGTCCCTGTCGTTCAAAAATGCAGGAAAAACACTTTCGACAAGTTTATCGGCAAATTCTGCCGAGGCATTCCTTGGCAATTCTCCCGGTAAATTATCTACTGCCATTACGGTTATATTTTCCTTGTCAAAAGGATCGCCTTCTTTACCTGTTAACGGATTATACCCGTAAAAGGGTTTATCAATTGTTGATGGTCTAAGGGTGGAAGCAAAAGGTTTTTTAATATCACAGCTCACATCAGCAATTACTGAGATTTTAAATTCAGGCTTAAGATAGTCTTCCTCACTAAGAAATACGGGAGAGCCAGGATCCCAATAATGACCTGTAATCAGCAGGTCTGTTACTGTACTGTAAGGAAAAAAAACAGAGTCGTATTCTTCAGGGTAATAGAAAAAATGCTGCAGGTCAAAATCCTTCCCATCCTTTCGCTTTACATAATCCCAGGGTTCAATCTGACATATAACAGGTTCATCATATATCTTATTCAGATATTCTAAAGAATCAACAGTTTTACAACCAAGTGGTGCAAGTGATTCCCTTATTCCACCGGCAACCCGTCCTCCTCCCGTAATCAGTATTTTTATTGGCGGGAGAGTAACTTTTTTAAGCTCCCCAGTCATTTCTTTCATATCGTAACATTTATGGGCTGGTTTCAAATCAAATAAATTATTTCGAATACCATAAGCGCGAAGGCCGTTATAAGCTCCAACAATCCCTGCCCACCGTCCAAATGCAACTATTCTTACATTATCATTACCGATAAGATATTCATAATCTACCAGTGTAATCTGTTTTTCAACTATCTGTTTCAACAGCTTCCTGTTATAGGGTTGTTTTTTTGCAGTATGAGAAAAAAATAAATATGTCTTGCCAGTTTTAAGTGTTGAAGGAGCAACCTCCTTAACCCCCACAAGCAGATCACAATCTGACAAATCTTCAGTAACCCTGATACCGGCTTGCTTATATTCAGCATCACTGTAACACCGGATGTCACTACTTTCGACCGAAATATCGAATTCCGGATATAAATTCATAAGCGTTACAGCAGAGGAAGGAGTTAAAGCAACCCTCCGGTCTGCGGGTACTTTGGTTTCTTTGAGTATACCTATATGCATAAGATCACTGTTTATCTTAAAAAATCATCAATTAAGTATTATGCTAAATTAAGCATTTTGAAAGAAAACTATTAAAAATCGTCTTTTTTTAGTTTTGGCAGGATTATTCTCCCGGGCATGATTATTGCTATACTATAAGTCAGGTGCAATTGATACGGGGCTTCATTGTTCTTCTATATGAATGAATCGTCCATGACGATATTTTCAATATCTTCACAAAATACAATGAAAATATTGTCATGGTAAGATCCATAAGACCAATGATTTAATATTAATATTTACTTATGAAACCTCAAATATCTTTAAAATTTTTATTATGGCAGGGTTTTTGTACCTTTGCATTAGTTCATGGGGCTGACTGGTTTTGACAGCAAGATGAGCGGATAAGTAAGCATGCCGAGCAAAGCATTTTAACTCGTAAATCTGTAGTGCAAACAATTAAGTGGCGAGAATAACTACGCGCTTGCAGCATAGACTTTAGAAGATCTGTGTTTAATCTGCGGTCAAGGATCGCAGACAGGCTGTCTCTCAAAAAACCCCGCCCGACGGTTTTTGATTAAGAGGCACCGATAAGTTTGGGCTGGTCCGGAGTTTTTCCCGAACACCGGATAAGAAAACAGGGAATAAGGTTCAGTTAGGCTGTCTGTTGCCGGCCTGATCCCGACAACCAACAACAGGCTAAGCATGTAGAAAGCTTATTGGTTCCTTGTTTGGACGAGGGTTCGACTCCCTCCAGCTCCACAAAAGATCAAAAAAGCCACCCCTTTCACGGGTGGCTTTTTTTTGTTGCTGCCTTGAAATACTTACAAGTGCTTTTTATTGTTGTCTGAAATACAGTAAAAGATGAGAGTATACCTTCAGGCAATCCTTTGACATTAAATATAAACATTCTATGGTTATTCAGTCTAACCCGAAAACTATAACACTTCAGTCTAATAAACGAATCAAATTTAATGACAGGAAGCGGTTCAGAAAATCAAAACTATGTATTACCCGTTTTTTCTTGGATTCGCCCTGTTCACTTTGAGGTTTCTGCCCAGCACATCGGTGCCATTAATATTTTCAATGGCACTTTCAGCCTCTGATTCATTTTCCATTTCAACAAAGCCATAACCTTTGGATTTGTGAGTAAATTTATCAGTAATAATCTTAACTGATATTACCGGACCGTATTTGGCAAATAATTCCTCAATATCAGCTTCTTGCAGAGAATAGGGTATATTACCAATGTAAATTGTCATGTTTGAATTTTTTATTTCCGTAATACTTTAATTAAACAAATCTTTAACAAGTTAAGAATTAATGTTTAATTAGAAAAGAAAAATCAAGGAAAAAAACCTGTAACAATCCTATTGGCCAAGGGTTGCAACCATAACGGCTTTTATTGTATGCATCCGGTTCTCGGATTGATCAAAAACAACTGAGTGTTCAGATTCAAAAATATCTTCTGTAACTTCCATAGATTCAATACCAAATTTCTGATATATCTCCTGCCCCACCTTTGTTTCACGATTATGGAAAGCAGGAAGGCAATGCAGAAATTTGACTTTGGAATTCCCCGTCCACTCCACAACCTCTTTGTTGACCTGAAATGGTTTAAGAAGAGATATCCGCTTTTCCCAGGCAGATTCGGGTTCGCCCATAGATACCCAAACATCAGTATAAAGAAAGTCAACTCCATTGACAGCCTCTTTTACATTATCGGTAACAGTGATGCGCGCGGCTGTCCTTTTTGCAATATTATTACACTGATCTAAAAGCTCCTTTTCGGGCTGACAATCCAGTGGCGCGGCAGCCCTGAAATCCATTCCCATCTTTGCAGCACCTACCATCAGGGAATTACCCATATTGTTCCTTGCATCACCAAGGTAACAGAAAGATATTTGACCAAGTGGTTTATCGCTATGCTCCCTCATGGTCAGAAGGTCGGCGAGAACCTGGGTCGGATGAAATTCATTGGTGAGTCCATTCCAGACAGGCACTCCTGAAAACTTAGCAAGTTCTTCAACAATTTCCTGACCATATCCCCTGTACTCAATACCGTCATACATACGGCCAAGTACGCGTGCAGTATCTTTCATCGATTCTTTATGGCCAATCTGCGTGCCCCCGGGCCCCAGATAACTAACATGCGCACCCTGATCAAATGCAGCAACTTCGAAAGCGCAACGGGTGCGGGTGGATGTCTTTTCAAAAATAAGAGCGATATTCTTCCCGGCCAGCCGGGGACGTTCAGTTCCTGCATATTTGGCTGCTTTAAGATTTGCAGAAAGATCCAGTAAGTATTCAATCTCGCCGGATGTAAAATCAAGCAATTTTAAAAAATGACGATTCCTCAGATTATATGCCATACTATTAGATATTTAGATTTATTAAACAGACCGCCGTTTATAGGGCAAAACAAAATTGATAACATCATTATCCTGCACCACTGGTAATTCACACCTGGTAATCACGGGTTATTTTAGTGCCATATTTTTTATCAGCTAACTTAAAAGCTTCAGTGATAACACTTTTATCTCCTCCCTTTTCAACAAACTGAATACAGGCCCGTATTTTGGGAGCCATGCTTCCTTCTGCAAACATACCGTCATCAAGATACTTTTTAGTATCTGCCAAATTCAAAAATTCAACAACTTTTTGATCAGGCTTATTAAAATTTATATATACATAAGGAACATCGGTGAGTATATAAAATTCATCAGCCTTTATCCTGGCTGCAAGCAAACTTCCGGCAAGATCCTTGTCAATTACGGCTTCAGAGGGACGAACATTACCTGCTTCATCAATATAGACAGGCACACCGCCACCACCCGAGGCAATTACTATGGTTCCCTGACGGGCAAGCTTTTCTATTACATTTTCATTCATTATCCTGATTGGTTTCGGAGAAGGAACCACCCTGCGCATTCCGTCCTTTAACTTAACTTCTTCCCTGAATTCCCACCCTCTTTTTTCTGCAAGAATGCCGGCTTGTTCTTTATTGTATATTTTTCCAACACGCTTGGCAGGATCATTGAACGCCTCATCATCTTTATCCACCTCAACCATTGTAACAAGGGTTACAGTATTTTTCTTTATATTATTTTTTTTCAGCACATTCAACATTATTCTCTCGATCATATAACCAATTCCGCCCTGCGAATCAGCAACACAAATATCAAGTGGCATCTGTGGTATATCATACATTTGCTCCCCTGCATCATTTCTCATGAGAATATTTCCTACCTGAGGACCGTTGCCATGAGTAATAACCAGATTATAACCCTCCTTAATTAGAAATATAAGATTTTCAAGGATATCGGCAGTATTCTCCTCCTGTTCATCTATTGTTCCGTCCTGATTTCCGCGCAGCAGAGCATTACCCCCCAGGGCCACCACAGCTAATTTATTCATAAACAGGGATTTGTATTAATAATTTTAATTATACAAAGCTATAATATTTTTTTGATATTAAGTTCAATTACCGGATGGAACCCCTAATAAATCAGCCATATGGTTATCAATGTTATATCAGTCTTCATTGCGGCTTTCAAGTACATCGCGTACACGCTTTAGTAACTGCTCAATATCTACAGGCTTGGAAATATAATCTTCAGCACCTTTGTCAAGGCAAGTTTTCCGGGTGGTGTCATCCAAAACAGCCGACACGATAATAACTGGTATATCTTTGTAACGTTCACCTGATTTTAAACTTTCAAGCATTTCACAACCATCTATTCGGGGCATAAGCAGGTCCAGTAAAATCAGGTCAGGCTTCTCATCTTTGATCATTTCCATACCTGCAGTGGCAGACTTAGCGGTTTTAACAATCCACCCCTCATTTTCAAGAATAGCTTCCAGCAAAACGAGATTGGTTTCCGAGTCATCAACTACTAAAATAGATTTAAGTTTTGTAGCCATTATATTAAATTATTCAATTAACTATATTAACAATATTTACATTCTTCTTAGCCTGTTATCAGGCTGGATTTGGTATAGCGAAAATAAAAAGAATTCTTGTGAGACATTCAACGATGTTCATAAATTATAATAAAATAATACTCCAACTATATATTGATGGCAAATCCGGGGGAATAATGAAAAAGCTTTCAGGAGAATATCACTTTTGCAATTTTATTCTATTTTTGTCAGTCACAAAATTAAGCGGAAATTAATCATTAAATGACAAAAACTGTTTCGGATCAGGATTACAGGCTATTTGTAAACACTGTAAAAAGGGTGTCAGAATATGATTTAAGTGATTATTCCGACAAATCACTTAAACGACGCATAGCTAAAGTGCTTTCCGATAACAAAACAGATATACATAAACTCATCTCAGATATCAACAGTAACACAGACTACCTTGAAAAAATAATAAGAGGAGTAACAGTAAATACAACCGAATTATTCCGCGATCCAAAAGCATGGCATGATATACGCTATAAAGTATTACCGGAACTGGCATCTTTGCCCACTATAAATATATGGCACGCAGGATGTTCTACCGGACAGGAGGTATATTCCATGCTGATCCTGTTAAACGAAACAGGATTGCTTGATAAAGCCAGGGTGCTGGCCACCGACATTAATTCCAATGTTCTTGAAACCGCAGGATCAGGAATCTACAAGTACCGGTTCAACCGTGGGTATCTGGATAATTTTGACAGGGTGATTCGCCGAAACCCGCTTAATTATGAAGAGTTCAGGGATGTACCCTATTCAAAATATTTCACAATTGATAAGGACAGTGATACACTTACAATCAAACCGTTTTTGCTTGAAAAACCTGTTTATAAAAAGCACGATCTTGTTTCCTGCAATAATTTTATTCCCGGTAAATTTGACCTTATTATCTGCAGGAACGTAATCATTTACTTCAATTACTCCCTTCAAAACCGGATTTTTAATTTTTTTTATCAGAATCTCCATCCTGGAGGTTCCCTGGTCCTTGGCATGCATGAATCAATTAGCGGCCCAATGTCAGAAAGGTTTATCAAATCCGGTCATGCCTACTCAAAACCAGTAAAATACTTTGGAAAGATGATTTGAATCATCTTTCCAAAGTAAGGAAGCTCATTTATATATTGATTTTTCCGGAATCCTTTTTAGATATTTTTGACCGTACCTAAATACACTGGGTATTGCTCAATCAAATTACAGCTATTGCTGAATGATGAAAATTGATTCTTACTATGGCAAGGTTTAACCTGGGGATTACTGACGTCAGAAAAATAACAGGGGCCCTGACAGAAAAAGGATATCCGGATTTTGCCGGATATGCTCTTATGTCATTAAAATTAAGTCTGGAAAAGATAATATCCAATCATGGTTTTAAAGAATCAGGTGCAATGGTTTCCAGAATATATTCCGATGACAACTTTACAGATTCACTAATTGATGAATTATCGGTTGAAACCACTGAAATGTTCCGGGATCCATCAATGTGGAGGCTGCTGCGGGAACGCATTTTCCCGGGGATTTTCGGCACCGGTGATAAAATAAAATTCTGGCTTCCGGGAAGTGTTTCGTCCGAAGACCTGGTTTCATTGATTATCCTGTTAAAAGAATCTGATCTTACAACCAGGTCTGCAATTATCCTTACATCTTTAAGCGGAAAAAGTCTGGATAATATAGCCAGCGGGGTATTCAGGTCATCTAAAATGGAAGTAAGTGAAGCCAATTACACGAAATTTCAGGGCAAAGGAGAGCTTTCTGAATATATGGTAAAAGAGGGTGGGAAATTTTTCTGGAATAAAAACCTGTTTTCAGAAGTTACCTTCTCACTGGGGAAAAGTCACCTGGAAGCATCTGCCACATGTGTGAACTGCATAATTTTCAGAGACAAGATGATATATATGAATCTCACACTTAGCAACAAAATGCTTGATGTGATCTGTAGAAGCCTTTCAGGGGGGGGGTATTTTATAATTGGTTCCGGCGAAAGCCTTACACACACTCTTTTTGACAAACATTTCAGCCAGGTTGACCAGAATGAAAAAATTTACCAGAAAATCAGATGATCATGTATAAGGCTATAATAATAGGAGGATCAGCAGGGAGTTTCCAGGTAGTGACCAGGATACTAAGCTCTTTGCATAAGGATTTCCCCCTGCCTGTACTGCTTAGCCTTCACAGACTTAAGCATATAAGATCAGGCTTCGTGGAAGCTCTCTCCCTTAAATCATCCATTCCTGTTAAAGAGCCCGGAGATAAAGACCATATCAGGCCAGGCATTGCTTACCTTGCTCCTTCCAACTATCATATGCTTATTGAACTGGGCAGCCGTTTTGCATTATCGACGGCTGCCCCTGTAAACCACTCCAGGCCATCTATCGATCTTTCATTTTTTTCAGCGGCACAAGCCTATCGGGAAAAGCTTATAGGAATAATATTATCAGGGGCAAACAGGGATGGTGCACAGGGTCTTGAAAGGGTAGCCAGCCTGGGAGGGAAAACAATTGTGCAGGATCCTGATGAATGCCAGGTTCCGGTTATGCCAAAGGAATCATTGAAACTGACAGGGGTTGACCATATATTAAACAGCAGTCAAATAATAGAGTTTTTAAAAAAAATAAACAGGAATGCACTGGATTAATACTGATATATACAGAGCTACGGTTGCATGGATTTTTATGCTACTCTCGGCTTTTTTACTCCTGTTTTCGCTTGGAAGCGATGGAGAGGCAAATGCTTTGACATTTTTTTACCTCGTACTGATACTTCTTATGGGTCTGTTCCTTTATATTTTAATTACACAACGCAAGAAGGAAGAAGGTGGCGATCCCAATCAGGCGCTGAAAAAGGAAGTTGACAGTGAGATTGAACCGGATAAAAAAGGCGGCAGGGATCTTTCCCGGTTTGCCGGAGCTGATAAAGGCATTCAGTATTTTAATACGGAGAAGTTTGTTGCAGATTTAATGAGACAGGGGAATAAGGATGAATCTGCCGAAAAATTATTGGAAAGGATATTGTCAGTTATTGCAAACAAGTTTGAAGCAGTGCAGGGAATTATGTATTTCAGGGATCCCGCCGGGGAGATATATTCCCATGTTGCCAATTATGCTTACTATTCAGATACCCTGCCGGTTTCATTTAAAGCGGGGGAAACCTTACCGGGACAGGTTGCTAAAAACAAGAAATTACTCAATATAGACAATGTTCCCGAAGGATATATGACTGTACTTAGCGGACTGGGCAGCAGCTATCCGCGTAATCTCGTAATCATACCTTTATTGTATCAGGAAGAGACTGTGGCAGTGATCGAGCTTGCTTCTTTTAAACCTTTCACTGCAAGGGAGGAAAATATTTTGGAACAGCTTGCACCATCCCTTGGAAATGATATTGGTAATCTGATTAAAGCCTGGACAAAGTGAAAAAAATAATGAAAATATTTGATTTGGAACAGGAAAGATTAAACCGCATATTAATCAGCACCGGAATAACACTGGCTGCTTTAATAATGTTGCCTCTACTTGCCTGGTCTGTTGCGCTTTATAATGCAGAACACGGATTTACCTTAAGTGCTTTAAGGGCACTGCATTCTGAGCATCCTGTTTACTGGTTTGTTACCTTTCTTCCACTTCCGGCAGGCATTGTAGTTTTCTGGTTTTTAATCCGGACAGAATGGGTAAAGCAAAAACTGTCAGGTGAACTGGAAGGAAAAAACGAAAGCATATGCAAGAATGCAGCTTTTGCTCAAAGAATAGGTGAAGGTGATTTTAAAGCAAGTCTTGACCTGGAATGCAGGAATGATGACCTTGGAAAATCGCTGCTGGTCATGAGAGATAACCTCCTTGAAAACAAAAAGAAAGAGGAGGAGCAGAACTGGATTGCAGAAGGAAAGGATATTATAGCAAATATATTAAGACTTCATAACAGCATTGATACTTTGGCAATAGCAGTTGTTGAACAACTGATAAAATATATAAAAGCGACTCAGGGTGCCTTATTTGTTTATAATGAAGAATCTGACAAACTGGTAAACGTAGCCACTTATGCATATAACCGGCAAAAATACATTAACCAGGAATTTGGTATCGGACAAGGTCTGATCGGTCAGTGTGCCTATGAAAGAGATTTAATTTACCGTACTGAAATACCCGAAGATTATGTCACCATAACATCGGGCATTCTTGGCGATAAGAAACCCGGGAGTATCCTTATAGTTCCCCTTATAACAGACGAAAAGCTCCAGGGGGTCCTTGAGTTCGCATCACTGGATGATGAAATACCCGGTCAAACGATAAAATATCTAAGAGAACTGGGTGAGATAATTGCCAGAACCATATTTAACCTCAATATAAACAAGAAGACCGAGAAGCTTTTGCAGGAAGCAAGGCAGATGACTGAAGAATTGACAGAGAATGAAGAGGCGTTGAGGCAAAGTGCTGAAGAAATGAGGGCCACACATGAGGAGCTGGAAAAATCAAATGAAAGGCTGGAAATGCAGGTTGAGGAAGTGGAAAATGTGCAAAAACGCCTTCACTCACTTCTGGAGAACGCCTCAGAGATAATCACGATCTATGACCAGCAAATGAGAATGATATATGAAAGTCCTTCTGTTCTGCGCATTCTTGGATATACACCCGAAGAGATGATGGAAGGAAAGGATTTCGACCGCCTGACCCCAAAAGGTGAAACAGAATTTAAAAACATGTTCGCCAGGCTTCTCAATGATCCTTCCCAGGTTATAACAATAAAATACACTTATGTAAGAAAAGACGGCAAAAAGATATACCTGGAGACAACGGGCAGGAACTTTCTTCATGATCCGGCAATAAAAGGAATAATAATAAATTCCCGGGATATGACCGAAAGAATAAGGGCGGAGAAAGAAGAGAGGCTGAGATCAAAAATGCAGGCCCTTTCTGAAAACAGTCTGGATATGATTGTGAGACTTGGCACAACAGGCAAGTTTTTCTATGCAAATCCCGTGATTGAAAGGTATACCAACCTGGATCCCAGGGAGGTTATCAATCGCACCATCAACGAAGTAAAACTCAATGATACCCTGTTTAATTTTTTCAAGGATGCTATTAAAAAGATAAAAACATCATCAGAAAAAATTGATTCGGAAATTACAATCACAAACGATGAAGGTGATAGGATAATACGTATTAATGCCATTCCCGAATATAATGAAAATGAACTGGAGACTATATTGTTTGTAGGTCACGACATTACAGAGGCCAAACAGATAGAACTGCTGATACAGGAAAAGAACAGGAAAATCACTGAAAGCATAAACTATGCAGAACGTATACAAGGTGCAATATTGCCTGATACTGAATTCATAAGGGGCTTCCTTCCGAATTCTTTCATTTTTTATGTGCCCAGAGATGTTGTAAGTGGTGATTTCCCGTGGTTCTTCCAGAAGAATGAAACCCTTTATATAGCTGCTGTGGACTGTACCGGTCATGGTGTGCCCGGGGCACTGATTTCATTTATAGGGTATTTCCTGCTGAATAACATTGTAGATCACGAACGTGAGCTCTCAGCTGCATCTGTGCTTGATGAATTAAATGCGGGGGTTCGCCATACTCTGAAACAGGAACGTGTTGATGCCAATGCCAGAGATGGGATGGATATAGCACTGATTAAAATACCACTGGGTGAAAACCGGATCGAATTTGCAGGAGCTCACCGCCCCCTTTATATGTTAAGGGATGGAGAACTAACAGAATATAAAGGCGACAGAAAAGCAATTGGCGGGATACCACACAAGCGCAAACCGGAGAAGGATTTTACTAACCATAAGATAAAGCTGCTTAAAGGGGATAAGGTTTTTATTTTTTCCGATGGCTTACCCGACCAGATAGGCGGGCCTGAGGGTAAAAAGTATGGCCCACGCCGTATTCGTGAGACAATAACCGAAAATGCAGATTATACCATGGAAGAATATAACCGCCATTTTACTGAAGATCATATTCATTGGCAAGGGGATATTAAACAAATAGATGATATTCTAATGATAGGAATTGAGTTTTAATGACAGGGATTAATTCAAAGGTTAATATGCTTTTAAATCCATTGACCCGTAATGTATATACATTCTATTTTATATAACTGAGTAATATGAAGGATCCATTACAAACAAAAAATCAAAGTATTAATAAACTAAAATTATCATGACAAAGGAGAATAATGAAAAAGGCTTTCTGGAGTTTGTTTACAACTTCTACAAAACAATGAAAGCTCATGAAATCACACTCGTCTATGAGGGAGAAATCACCCATCAAATTACCAAGGCTTTCACCTCACTAACAGAATCCAATATGTCTAAGGAGATGGAGTCAAATAATGTTCAGAGAAAAGTGTTTCATGTTATGGTAGAATGCCTTCAAAACATTAGCAAGCATGCAGACACCTTCGGACAGAACGATTATGTTTATTCAGGCAGAGGAATTTTCCTGGTAAGCAAGGCAGATTCTGAGTACAGTGTAACTACAGGCAATGTAATTGACAACTACAAGATTGATGAACTCACAACATTACTCGAGCAGATCAACAGCCTGGACAAGGAAGGCCTGAAGGAGATGTACAAGACCCAGATGAAGGAGGGCAGGCTGTCCGCAAAAGGCGGGGCAGGTCTGGGATTTATTGATATTGCCCGCAAGACCGGCAAAAAGCTTTTATATCATTTTCTTCCGGTTTCAGAAACAACATCCTTCTTTTTATTAACCTCAACCATTTCAAGAAATATATAAATCAATTATTATGGAAGCAATAAAAATTTTGGGAACCGATGATACGCCCGGCATAGTGCTTGATGCTGAAAATGACGTATTTGAAATTTCCGGCAGATCCCTTCCTGAGGATGTCACATCATTTTATGAGCCGGTACTGAACTGGCTTGATGAATATTCAGAGAACCCCAAACCAAAAACTGAGTTTGTTTTCAAACTTACTTATTTCAACACCGCCTCATCTAAGGTGCTGCTTGATATACTTATGAAGCTTGAAGACATACACAGTACAGGTAAAGAGGTCCTGGTCAAATGGTATTATCCGGATGATGATGAAGACATGCAGGAGGCAGGGGAGGAATATGCCGACATTGTAGATGTAAATTTTGAGCAACTGAGCTGTTGACAACCTCTGCCGGTCAAACCCCGATGCTCCCTTGTGTTAAGGGAGGACTATTTAACCTGTTTAATCTAAACACTGAATGAACAGGTATCATTCAGATTCAGGCCGGACGCCAAAGTAAAAGAGAGACTAATTAACCAGACATTAATAAGATCACTAATTTTTTCAGGTTATGAGTGAAGAAATCCTGCGCGCCTTAATGCAACTTTTCGCCCTGCTGGTTAAGCAGGATGAGGGGGTGGAGCGTAAAGAGGTTGAGTACGTAGAAAGTTTTCTTAATCAGCAGCTTAACGATGAAGCTGCAAGGGAGTATATGCAGCTCTTCAAGAAGCAGGCAGGAATGCTTGATAATGCTAATGAAGATAAGGCGGACAAGAAAGAAGGCAAAGCCGGGAAGATGAAGCTCACTTCGGTAAAGGATTCTGTCAGGGTACTTGGCATATGTAAAAAAATAAACAAGACCCTTACACAAAAACAGAAAATTGTATCCCTGGTAAGGTTGTTTGAAATTGTTAATGCTGCCGGCAAGTTCACAGATCAGCGCATGGCGATCATAAATACCGTGGCAGATGTTTTTAAACTTGATAATAATGAGTTTAAAGATATCAAGCGGTTTGTTCTTAATTCCCAAAGCAGGGAGATGGATTTTCCTGCCCTGATGATAATAAGCAACCAGTCGCCCGAACTGGAGCAGGCAAAACATATACATTGTGAAACGGAAAGCGGACAGATATATATTCTGCAGATAAAAAGCGAAGATCTTTATTTTCTCCGTTATACCGGAACAGATGATATTTACCTGAACGGGCTGCCATTAAACACCCGGCGCATTTACCTTTTTGCCAGCGGCAGTACCATCAAACTTCCAAAAGGCAAGCCCATATATTACAGCGATGTAATTTCACACTATCTTGCCGGCGAATCGGCTGTAAGAGTATCTTACCAGGTTAATGATGTGAGCTATAGTTTCAGTAACGGTGGAATAGGATTGCGCGACATAAGCTTCTCCGAGGGCCAGGGCAGGCTGATAGGTATCATGGGAGCCAGCGGTGCAGGAAAAACAACACTTCTGAATGTTCTCTCAGGCACCGAGGCTCCGACAACTGGTAATGTTAAAATCAATAACATCGACCTTCATAATCAAAAAGAAAAACTTGAAGGTGTTATCGGACTTATCCCGCAGGACGACCTGCTTATCGAGGAGCTCACTGTTTTTGAAAACCTTTACTACAACGCAAAGCTTTGTTTCCGCAACAAGTCAGAAGAGGAAATAACTGTAATGGTGGAAAAAACACTGTCTAACCTCGGACTTCTGGACAGGCGTGATATGAAAGTGGGGTCTCCTCTTAATAAAGTTATAAGCGGAGGACAGCGAAAAAGGCTGAATATTGCCCTCGAACTTATAAGAGAGCCATCAATACTATTTGTAGACGAGCCTACTTCAGGTCTTTCGTCAAGGGATTCAGAGAATGTAATGGACCTTCTAAGGGAACTAACTTTAAAAGGCAAGCTTATCTTCGTGGTCATTCATCAACCCTCATCCGATATCTATAAGATGTTCGACAACATTATGATACTGGATACGGGTGGATATATGATATATTACGGTAACCCTGTTGAAGGTGTAATGTATTTTAAAAGAATTGATGCCCAGATAAACAGCGATATCGGGGAATGTCCTGATTGCGGCAATGTAAATCCTGAGCTTATCTTTAATATTATAGAGGCAAGAGTTGTTGATGAGCTGGGCCGCTATACGCCTGACAGGAAGGTTTTACCTCATCGCTGGGAAAACCTCTTTAAAGATAACATCAAACTGGATCGGGTGCGGACTGAGACAGATCCGCCTCCTGCAACACTGAAAATCCCTTCCTGGTTCAGCCAGTTTAAAATCTATTCGCTGCGTGACTTTTTTTCCAAGATAAGCAACAGGCAGTATATAGCACTTAACCTGCTTGAAGCCCCCCTCCTCGCCTTCATCCTTTCATATATAATAAGATATATAGCAGACCCCGGCTCAAGCGTCTACATTTTCAGGGAAAATGAAAACATACCAATTTATATTTTCATGAGCCTGATAGTAGCCTTGTTTCTGGGACTTACCATAAGCGCCGAGGAGATATTCAGGGACAGGAAGATTCTTAAAAGAGAAGCCTTTCTCAATCTGAGCCGTTCCAGCTACCTTTTTTCAAAGATCATAATACTTTTAAGCATCTCTGCTATACAGGCAATACTTTTTGTCTGGGTCGGGAACTCCATCCTGGGGGTAAAGGGGATGAACCTGGAATACTGGCTGGCCCTGTTTTCCATAGCAGCCTTTGCCAATATGCTGGGGCTAAATATTTCTGCATCATTTAATTCGGCAGTAACCATATACATTCTGATCCCCCTGCTGATGATCCCACAAATGATACTCGGAGGTGCAATGTTCAGCTTTGAAAAGCTTAACCGAACAATAGGCAGTGTCGATAAGGTGCCTCTCATAGCCGAGATCATGCCTACCAAATGGACATACGAAGCGTTGATGGTACACCAGTATAAAAATAATGCTTTTCAGCAATACTTTTTTGAACTTGAAAAAAGTGAGAATGTGGCCGATTTTCAAAAAGTTTACTGGTTGCCTGAGTTGAGAAATCGTCTTGAAATTGTAATTGACGAATATTCAGATAAAAAAGAAATAATTGACAGCCGCACTGAATTACAGCTCATTAGCAATGAAATAAGAAAAGAGCTGATCCGTATGCCAGGAGTCACTTTTGGGAAACTTGAGGGACTGGATCCTGAAAGTTTCAATATGGATGTTGCCGGGAATATATTTGAATACCTTGATCAGCTGGATAGGAAATATACCGAAAATTATGAGAAGGCAAACCGTCAGAAAGAAAACATAATAAATTACTGGATGGAGCAAAACCCGGCACAATACAGATATTTACGGGATGCTTATTACAATGAAAGTCTGGCTGATATAGTTAAGAAAGTATTTGAAAAGAACCAGATTCTTGAATTCAGGGATGAGCTGGTTCAGCAGATTAATCCAATATACCGTGATCCAATTCCAGGCTCATGGTTTAATTTCAGGTCACACTTTTATGCACCACGTAAATATTTTGCAGGATTTTTCTTTGACACTTTTTATTTCAACATTATTATTGTCTGGATATTAACAACCGTTCTTTATGTGACATTGTATTATAACCTGTTAAAAAAGAGCATTGATTGGTTTGATAAAATAAACTTCAGAAGAGTATTGCCTTCCCGACCAGTTAAAGCTTTACGGATCAATAAATAATTAATACTGTTTCTAACTAATAAAACAAGTCTTTATGAATAGAATTAGATTGTTATTGTTCATTATGGTTCTGCCGGTTCTCATTGCCTCTTGCCAGTCAGGAAGGGATCCCGGACTGGGAACGGAATTTGAAATTCCCGATTCAGTTATTCATGCAGAATCTCTTGAAATATCAGAGGAAATAATGGGTGGTATTATATCCAATGTTTCCTCTATTGTTGAAATGTCAGCTCTAATAAAAGACCTCGGCGTGCCTTATTCAAACAGGTACCTTGCCTCAACAGACCATGTTGATAATTACAACACCAACTTTAAACGGGCCCTGATGCTTGGCGTTTTTGGAGCTGACCTTGGTTATCTAAATATGTACAACCGCTCGACTGCTGTAATTAGTTACCTGTCTTCTATCAGAAGACTTTCAGATGGTTTGGCTGTGGGTCATTTTTTTGATTTTTCAACCTTGCGACGGCTGGCAAGCTCCCAGTCAGATCTTGATTCGTTGATGTTCATTTCCGTGCAAAGCTTTAACAGGATGGATAATTATCTGAGGCAGGAAAAAAGATCTCACCTGAGTACAGCTATGGTTGCAGGAGTTTGGATAGAAGGTCTGTACCTTCTTACCCAGGTTGCCAGATCGCATCCCGGAGAAGAGATATACGAAAGAATTGGAGAACAGAAAATCATTCTGAACGATTTGATGTTAATACTAAAAAATTTTGAGCGGGTGCATCCCGAGTATGCTCAACTTACCCGTGAGCTGGCCCCTATCAAAGAAGAGTTTGACCAGGTTAGCATAACTTATGAGATTGGTGAGCCGGAGGCAATAGAACGCGATGGTATGCTAATGATAATACAGAACGAGCGCAGTATTGTAAATATTACTCAGGAGCAGGTTGAAAGCATAACAGAAAAGGCAGCAATCATTCGCAACAATTTAATTCTTTAATAGTATGAGACGATTTATTTTAGTTTTTATTGTTATTGTCAAATTTTATCCGGCATACTCTCAAACCACGGAGCAATTGGTTGATATTTGTGTTGATCGTATGGAAGATGTTACCTACCTCAGAGATTTTCAGGTTGAGCTTGAAGCTGCACAACCCGGGCGGCCGGAACCGGTTGCCAGGTATTCCATGGTACTTAACAAGAATACATTATACCGGTTATCAATCTGCAATGCCGAAACCTCGGGTGCCGGAATCATTAAAGTATTTGACAACAGGGGACTTCTGGCCAGCAATTATATTTCCGAGTCAGATACCCATTATCCGTTTTTTGATATACAGATACAGAGCACGGGAGTCTACCATATATTTATCTCTTTCAAAGACGGCCTGCCCGGCAGAGCAGCAGGTATCCTATCATTGGTTAAGCGGTTGTAATCCAGCACATAAAATTAACAGGCTGGGTATTTCCCAAATAGTATATTAATAATGTTCCGAAAAACCTGATATTCCATCTGATAAATAGTCCGCTCCCCGGGCTGGAAAAAATATTTTGAGCACTTTATTTTTTATGATGAGTAAATTACCTGGTAAAAGGTGATTCAAATCATCTCTTATTGTGAAACCTATATAAACCGCAGCCGTTTCTAAAAGCAGAATAATGTTCATTAGTAAAAAAGGGTTAAAGATAAAAAGATATTAATACCTTTACTTCTGTTTGGATAATCTCACAGACACTTCAAATATGATCAAATATCTCATCCTGGCAGTAATTACATATACATTTCTTGCTGTCAGTATTCTCAACAAACCGGAAGTCTACATGCAAATAAATGCCCCTTCCGTCACCGATGCCGGAAGCACTGTGGATGTTGAAATTGAATTATATAAAGACCAGATCACCGGTTTTGCACGTTTTCAGCAGGAGTTGCCGTACGGGGTGACAGCCTCACCGGTCTATCCGGCTGACATGAATTTTTATTTCGAAGATAATACCGTTAAAATGATCTGGCTGAACCTTCCCCCTGAAGATAAAATCACAATCCGCTACCAGCTGCAGGTTTATGAACGGCTAAAAGGTGATATTATCCTTGACGGCACCTTCAGTTACATCGACAATAATCAGCGAAGATCAACCAGTGCCCCGGGCAGTAAACTTGCTATAAATCCCTCCTCAAAATTTGAGGAGAGATTTATTGTAGATGTTAGTGAAGCTAACCAGAAACTGCTTCCTCCTCCCCCATCAGCTGATGGTTCCGGTGATATTTTTGCAATAAGGCAGAATCCTGTTTTGGACAATGATTTGGGTTATTTTGTCAATATACTGGTCAACAAAGCGGGGAAAAATCATTTTGCCAAAATTGAAGAAGTTATACCCGAAGGTTTTACGGCCGTTGAGATGGAGAGCCATGGAGGTATATTCTCCTTCTCAGATCAAAAAGCAAGGATTATCTGGAAAAGCTTACCTGCAGAAAACAATTTTGTAGCTTCCTACCGGCTGATCCCTGATGATGGAATAAATAGCACACCCGAAGTAAGAGGAGAGTTTTCGTTTATGCATAATGATATTACAGCTAACCGGATAATTATTCAAAAAGATACAGATCTGTCAAACCTGAATGAAGATGACAGAAATACATTTATTGCTTCCTTAACAACTGAAAATAATAAACATACAGGCATGCCTGCAAAAGAAGTTGCTGCTTCGGCACCTGCAGGTAAAACAGCTTCAGCCGGTTCGTATGCAAAAACCAGCCGGCCCCTTCCATCTAAGCAGGGAATTAACTACAGGGTCCAACTGGCAGCCGGCCACAAGTCGGTCGATGTTAAGCAATATTTCAGCAGGCTTAACATTACTGACGAGGTAAGCACAGAGATGCATGAAGGGTGGATAAAGTATTCGATAGGGTCATTTAACGACTACAAATCTGCAAGAGACCAGAGAGAACATGTGTGGAATACAACTCCTATTAATGATGCATTTGTAGCTGCCTATAACGGCGTGACAAGGATAACTGTTCAGGAAGCGCTAATGGTAGCAAACCATCAATGGTACAGGTAAAATAACCGGTTCAGCAGGTATAGAAAAGTTACACCTGAGTGATAATAATAATTTTTGAATCAGGATAATTTTACCGTAAGCTTTCATTTTCCAGGATATTAAAAGGTATATCCGTCATCGACTGCATCAGCTGACCCATTTCATACATAGATTCATCTTCCGGGTCAAAATACCAGTTTATTATAATTTCATTGCCCTGCTCGTAAACTTTTTCCAGAATATGGATCATGCTGACAAGGCATCGTGCAGAACTACCGTTAAGGTATTCAAAATTCAGATCTATCCGGGTTATATTATCACAACGATGGGTGCAATTTTCCAACAAATCATTAAGGGGTTTGTAAAACAGGTTTGAATCTTCGAGTATGCTTCTTCCTGCAATACTCATCTTCCCTCTCCTAAACAGTACTGAAGGAGTTTTCAAAGTGCCGTCAATCTCTACATCCATGGGTGATTTTTAATTATATTCTGTTTGCTGGGTAATTAATTGAACTTTACGTTAAAGTAATCAGGATCGCCATATTCGTTCGCCTTTATGTAATATAAAAAATCCTGATCCATATTAATGTTGGAGTCGGTAACCCTGTAGTAGCCGCAGCGTAAAGTCTCGAAACTAATATGTACTGTCTTCTCTTCCATGTCCTTGCGAACTATCCTGAAATAATAAATTATCTCGGTCCTATCTTTTATACAAACAGCCGGCATGGTTATCTTGATTCCGTTTTTTGCTGGTCCCGCATCAATGGCACTATCGAGAATATTGAGCCCGGCGGTCAGATAAACGCTTTTGTCAAAATCCATGTTATCGGAACTGTAATAAACAACTGCATCTTTGCTGCCTCTGGTATCAGAAAGAATTAAGGAAAACAGCACCTCTCCCTCCTTCACATCAATCATTTCAGTGCAGGTGTTATGAAGAAGCGGATCTTTCCAGTCATCTTTCAGGTCATCGTTCACTTTAAAAACTGAAATATCCTTTTCGCAGGAAACAAAGACCATAGTAAGCAGTATGATACTTTTCAGTAATGTTTTTTGACAACTCATAATTATTAACTTTTATATACTAATTAAGCAATGCTTTATTTTGACTAACATCCGTCTTTTATAGACAAAAGGATATTATCTTATGATAAACGATGCTTTTTTAGATATGTTTAGCCAAAATGGATGATTGGCATCACCAGGGATTGGATAAGCTGGTTTCTGAGAATAAAAACCTGCTTAACCGCTGTTGGCAGGATATTACGGGAACGGTTTGATCAATAGCAAAATAACAAACACATATTAAATGATCTGTTATTGTGAAATTAATCAGGCGACGAGAAAATATTGTCACTGGTACTCCGTCTGAGAAATATGAGGAATTGCTGATAAAGATGCATGAAAGCTTCGTCTTTCCTAATCATCTGCTAATAGTGACCCCGGACAAACTTGAAGAAAAGAAATTAAAGATTATGCAGGATATTATTTCAGAAAAATTACTCTGCAACCATCACCACTGGAAAAAAGAGCAGGGCAAAGCCGATAGCCTTAAAGAGATATCGTTTACAGTAAATGATTTTTCAAAAAGTGTGAATGGGTTTTATTGTTTCGCTCTGCTGCACAAAGATGATTATTCCTGCCTGGGACAGGGTGATATCAACCGGATTTTTGAAATAGCAATCCCTCTTAATCTATAAAAAACCTTTCATTATACCGGGAGAGCAGTTTTAACAATACATACCTATTCATCGGTGAGTGGCATAAATCCATAGGCTATGCCTTTCATCGTTATTGAGGGAATATCTCCGTAGCCACCCCTGAATTCAGTATTGGTTAAAAGGATCATATTTGCTCCCAGCCCTGCTGCCTGTTTTTTCAAACGAATTTCGGCATTCCTGACAGTTGATCTTCGGTTACGGCTGGCTGCTGCAGTGACCTCAACCGGCCCCCTTTTATATAAGGCCTCTACATCCCCGGGATCTTCGGTAAGAAAAACGTGACGCCAGTCATCTTCGGAGACCATTTCAAAAACAGGACGGTTCAATACTTCAATCCTTCCGGTCCTGTAAATTATCCTTTCAACCTGCTTTCGGTCAGTTTCAATTATTTTGTCAGTTTCCGGTTTGGTATAAAAAACTTTGGAAGCAGTAATATTTACCATATTAACCGGGGCTGACCGTCCCCCAAGATAAACCAGTGTGTCGACAGCTCTTTCTGGTAAAGTTGAATCCTGTATATGGGAAGAACGGGCAGATATCAGTCCCAGTACAAAAAAAGTGAAATACAAAATCTTCATAAGAAATAAAATTATTCTGTTAGACCGGAATTGATAATTTTGCAATAGACCGGAAATTGGTTGACTATATTAATTTTAGGGAGAATACATGTCATATATGGCTCATATATTCTTCCCGGTATACGAAAATTTCCCCTCCAGGGTTATACCAGAGAAGGTAATTTGCATGAAATTTAAAAGAAATAAGGCGGCCGGAAATATTTTATTTCAGAGGGTAGTTATGTTAACCAAGTCTGCTCAGGGTTTTAAGAATATCCATACTTATTATATCAACTTTTCTTCCATTTAGTTTAATGATCCTGTCATTCTTGAATTCTGTGAGTGTCCTTATAAAACTTTCCTTGGTGGTACTTGCAAATTCAGCCAGCTCCCTGCGGGTTAAAGGAAGATCAAAAATGCTGTTCTGATAAATACGCTCTGAAAAAAATAGAAGCACATCGGCAATTCTTCCGGGTAATTGCTTGTGAACATGACTCATAAGTTTATCAAGCATAAAAAGGCCCTCCAGGCTGATCTGACTCATGAGATGAGTTGCGAAAGTCCCGTTCTGATTAATTATTTCCCTGAAAATTCCTACATCAATAAAAATGATTTCAGAATTATTTATTGATGATGCACTGTACTGATAAAGATTATCTCCAAAAACGGAAACCAATCCAACGAAAGTACCAGGAATGGCAATCTTGAGAATAATTATCTTTTCATTTTTACCCTCCTTGAATATCTTAACCATGCCGGATTTGATAAACATGATATGTGAAGTCCGGGTATTCTGTTTAATTATTGAATCAAGGTTTTTATAGGAAACAATGTTGCTATTGTTATCTATAAGTTCCTTTTCATAATCTGACAACGAGTTATACCCGGGAATGCTGAATACATCTTTATCGGCAATTGCAATATTTTCCATTTTGTAATTCTGATTTGCTCCGCAATAAAATACTATCAAATATATATGAAAATTTTTTCAGCCTATTTAAACACAGACGGATGAAAAAATTATTATGTTAAAGCGAAGCGTTTTATTATGTAAGTCAAAATTTTGTCCATAAAAACACAAAATTTTGACTTCTTGTTTTTTTAAAGGATAAATGTACATTTTTTTTTAGATGATTCTGCCCCCATGGAAAAGATGATTCAAATCATCATTGCCGGGTAATCAAGCTCAGTCAAATTCTATTTTAAAGAATACTCTCTCACTCTACTTTTATATCGACTAAAATAAAGGAAATATTCAAGAAGCCAAACATAATAATCTTGGTCGATAAAAAAAATAAAAACATCCTTGTAGTGGATGACTCAATGACAAACCTTGTTTTACTGGATGCTATCCTCAGACCGGAAAAATACTCTGTCCGGACAGCATGCTCACAAGGAATTGCAATGAGAATTATGAAAAGATGGCAACCGGACCTTATTGTTCTTGATCTGTTAATGCCCGGGCAGGAAGAGGGATTTGAATTTTTCAACATGATAAAGGATGATTTCCGGCATTATAAAATTAAGGTTGCAATAATCTCTGCCTTGACAGACAAGCAAATAATTGAGCATACTTTATCTGAGGGTGCTGTTGATTATATATTCAAGCCTGTGAACATAAAACTATTTATTGACAGGATAAATAAGATTCTTGGTTAAAAAGAAAACATCAATGAAAAACAAAATGAACGATATCCCGGGAAAAACTTCTTCGTCAATAACAAACACCTTTAGTTTTGAGGAGGTGATAAATATTTTCTCCGGCATAGACAAGAAAATTATTTCACTTCATCAATGCTCATCTGAAGACTTTCTGGGCCTGAACAGGCAGTTTAAAGAGTTTCATTCCGAATCAAATACGATCTCAGATAATGCACAAAAAGTTCTGGACGTAATAACACAGGATAAGACACTGGAGGCTTTAAGAAACCTTCAGATACTAAAAGAGCAGTTGAAAAACCAGATACAGCATGTTGAACTGTTCCTGTCAAATACAGGCAGTACAATTTATGGCACAATATCAGGTATTGAGCGTATTTTATTTTCCCTGCGTAACCTTCGTCAGAATCTTACAACAATAAAGTTTCTGATTACAAACCTGAAACTGGATGCCTCGTATGACAGTATCCCTGATTCCAGAGCAGAATCAGATATCTCAGATATGTATGCAATTATAGATAGTATAATAAAAGAAATTCATAAGAAAGAAAATATTTTTCTTGATATAAAGAAAACTCTGATCACTAACCAGGATAAGCTTTCATTATTATCAGAACAAAACTCCCCGGCCCTTGATGAAGGCTTTAAAAACATTACAAAAAAGATTGTTAAGCTTGTTGATATAAGACAAAGTGCACTTTTAGCAATCCCCCGTCTTAAATCAATAACTAAGGATTGTCGTGAAAATGTCAGCCAGATAATTACCAACCTGCAATATCATGATATAATAAAACAAAAAATAGATCACATCCAGCTGACCCATCGCAATCTTATCAATGAACTGGACTCTATAAAAGAAAAAGACGGTGAATCTGTGATGAGGCATAACCACGCAAAGATATTTTTAAAAATCAGGGATATCGCCGGACTGCAGGCTGCCCAACTTATACATGCAAACAAATCATACCAGAACGCCATCAGGGAAATTACTACAAGTCTGAAAGATACCGGTGAAAGCATGTCTGGCATTTCACAGCTATGCAGCCAGTTTGTATCGCAACCTGAATTATTTGAGGTTTTAGATGAATCGGATCTGCAATTTAAGCTTGAGAACCTGTCAGAGCAGGCAAACACGGACATAGGCCACATAGAGGCTCTATCTGAATCAACCACAGGGGCGCTCCAGAAATTAACCCGGATAAAAAAAGATTATCCCTCTTTGCAAAAATCAGGAAAAACACTTATTAACGACATCAAAAGAATCATTAACAGGTTTCAGAAAGCAAACAATAATAATGACGATCATAATATCAGCCAGATCAACCTCTTGATTGAAGAATCGGCGTCAATAATTCACGAGATAAGTGAAGGGATAGAAAATGAGAACACAAACCTCTTTTCTGTGCATAAAACCCAGTCCTCCTTCATTGCAGGCCGCACCGGATATCTGAACAAGCTTTACACCACAACATACGGACTGTTAAGCGCAAGGAGGAAAAGCATTTCAGACCAGCTAAGTAAACTCCAGGAAAACATAAGAGATGGTTCAAATATCACCCAGTCGATAAGAAAGAGCATCGATCAGGTAAAATACTATGATTATTTTGAAGAGGTGATCGAAGAGATAATCTGCGAGTTGAACAACATTAACTATAAGCTCAAGTTAATCGATTCAAAAAATGAAGAAGCTTCTGCAGACAAGACCCTGTCCCAATTGAAAAAGCATTATACAATGGAAAGCGAGCACCGGATACACGAGAACTACTCAAATAAAAATGGTTATATCGAAGCAGCTGATCCCATAAACATTGAAGACGGCCAAACGGAAGATGAAGATAATCTCGAGTTATTCTAATAACAGACATAAAGAAAAATAATATGACCACAAAAAAAGAGAAACCCGGAACCATATTGACGGCAAAAAAGGATTTCACCTATACAGAGGCCGGAAAATTCATTGATGACTTTAAGCATGCCCTCCAAAATGGTATTCACACAACCATAAAATTAGCTGAAATTGAATCAGTTGATCTCACATCACTTCAGCTTCTTGCTTCGGCTAAAAGTTCATTTAAAAAGGCAAATATCCCCCTGACAATAACTTTTACAGGCAACGATGAGGTTCTTAACCTGATAAGCAAATGCGGGTTTGAAAAAATTACAGAATCTAATCCGGTATTTTAATATATAACTGATAATTATGGAAAAAACAATTTTGATTGTAGATGACTCTGAAAGTATCCGGGAGGTAGTAAGCTTCACCCTGGAAAGTGAAGGATTTAAGGTACTTGTGGGTGTTGACGGAAAAGATGCCCTGAAATTTCTGGATGGAAGTAACATCGATCTGATTATTACCGATCTGCACATGCCTGTTATGAATGGCATCGAGTTAATAAGAGAGGTTCGGAAAATGGATGACTACAGCCGCATTCCCATACTGTTTCTTACCACCGAATCGCAAACTGCAAAAAAGATGGAGGCCAAGGAGGCCGGGGCCACCGGATGGATAATAAAGCCCTTTGTGCCTGCGAAGCTGATTGCAGCAATTAATAAAGTGATGAGATGACATCAATGGAAAACTTTCAATCAAAATTTATAGAAGAGGCTGCAGATAATATTAATGATCTGGAGAATGCACTGCTTCTGCTTGAAGATAATCCTGAAGATGCAGAGATTATCGAGCGTGTATTCAGGGCCATGCACTCCCTCAAAGGCGGCGGAGCCATGTTTGGTTTCGCTATGCTCAGTGATTTCACTCATCATATGGAGAACATATATGACCAGGTAAGAGAAGGGAACCTGAAGGTCACCAGGGATCTTCTGAACATCACCCTTGACTCGGTCGATCTTATGAAAAAATTGCTGGATAAAGATCATATCGGTACGGAAGATACCGTCCGGGAATATAATTCACTAATATCCAGCATGGAATCAATACTTAAAATCCATGCGGGCAACCAGGATCAGGCAATGAGAGAAAGTATAAACCCGGCAATAAGTAAAAAAGAACAAAAAGGATTGTCAACATATTATATTCATTTTATTCCCGGCCTGGATATAATGAAAAACGGCACCAACCCCCTATATCTTATAGATGAGTTATGCTCCCAGGGAGAAAGCCTGGTTATATCCCGCATTCAAAATGTCCCCGGACTGGAAGAGTTTGATATAGAAAAATGTTATACGGGATGGGATATGTTTTTGTCCACCGCCGGCGATATAAATGCCGTTTCCGATGTATTTATGTTCGTTGAAGATGAATGCACCCTGGATATTCATAAACTCAGCGATTCCGATCTTTTTGAAGAAGAGAGTTTTATCAAAAAGACAGAAGAATACCGCTCTGACGACAGTGAGATCGTAATAAACGATCTTATGGAGTTTATCGGGCAGTTAAACAAAGAGAGGCTGGGGAAGCAGCTAAATACAGCTAAAAGAAAAGCAACAAACGGAAAGGATAACGCCATTACCTCCATCAGGGTCTCATCCGAAAAGATCGATCAGTTGATGAACCTGGTAAGTGAAATGGTTATCACCCAGGCAAGCCTGAGCCTTTATACCGAGAATACCCAGAACCTTGACCTGCAGCCAATTGCCGAAAGTGTTCAGAAGCTGACCCGCCAGTTGCGCGACAATGCTTTCTCCATAAGCCTTATTCCCCTTGAAAGCATGATGACAAGGTTTCAGAGGCTGGTACGCGATCTTAGCGACGGACTTGACAAGGAGATTAAATTCACTGCCATCGGCACCGAGACGGAGCTTGACAAAACAATTATCGAATCGCTTTCCGATCCCCTGATGCACATCTTCAGGAATTCAGTAGATCACGGGATAGAGCTGCCCGATTTACGTGAGGAAAGAGGTAAAAAGAGGCAGGGCGAGATCATTCTCAAAGCTTTTTACTCAGGGGCAAACGTAATTATAAAAGTAACCGATGACGGTGCAGGTATAGATCCCCAAAATATCAGGCAAAAAGCTATCGATAAAGGTATTATTACATCAGAATCAATATTAAACCACAAAGAACTGCTTAACCTTCTATTTATTCCGGGTTTTTCCACTGCCAAAGCAGTCACCGATGTTTCCGGCCGCGGTGTGGGGATGGATGTGGTAAAAAGAAAAATCTCATCCATCCATGGTGAGGTTGATATTGATTCCGTTGCCGGGGAAGGTACCGACATAACAATTAAACTGCCACTTACATTATCGATCATTGACGGATTGCTGGTCAGGATCGCCAAAAGCCAGTATGTTATTCCATTATCAATGGTTGATAAGATATTTGCCGTTGAACACACAAAGCTGGCCAACGCTTATAACAACCTGGTAGAACTTGACGGGGAACAGATACCTTTTTATTACCTGAGAGAGGAATTTGAAGAAGAGGGGGAGGCTCCCGAAACCGAAGAAGTTGTGGTTGTTAAGTTCGAAGGCGTAAGAGTCGGACTTGCAATCGACAGCGTAGTAGGAGAATACCAGGCCGTATTAAAACCACTTGGAAAATTTTACAAAAACCAGGAAACTATTTCCGGAGCCACTATCCTTGGTGATGGCAGTATAGCGCTGGTTTTGGATACAAATAAAATAATAAATCACTTTTCAAATCATAACAAAATCAAGGAGGAAATAAAATGAGCAAAGAAAAACTGGATCAAATCAATTCTTACCTCTCGTTCAAGCTGGGAGGCGAAACCTTTGCAGCTAATGTAGGCAAAGTGCTTAATATTCTGGAAATGACAGATATCACAAAAGTGCCAAAAGCGCCCGAATATATGAAAGGGGTTATTAACCTTAGGGGCGCGGTGCTTCCCGTTGTTGATACCAGGATCAAGTTCAACATGCCGGCCACCGAATACACCAGTAACACCTGTATACTAGTAATGGAGGTTGAAGTTGACGGGGAGTATGTTCAGGTCGGGGGACTGGTAGATGCGGTGCAGGCAGTACTTGAAATTGACCAGGAAGATATTCTTCCCCCTCCCAGCATCGGCAGTAAATACAGATCGGAATTCATCTCCGGCATGGCTAAAATAGATGACAAGTTCATTATGCTGCTTAATATGGACCGGGTATTTTCTTCGGATGAGATAATCAACCTGAAAGAAAAGACCGAGGTCAGTAAACTGCAGCAGGAAAAACCTCAGGAAAATAAAAAAGAGAAGGTGTGATC
>SLPB01000166.1 GCA_007132225.1 Bacteroidales bacterium
CCGAGTGAGGCCCTTTTTCAAGCACATCCCATATCCATGGATTTTCAGAATGGTATGCCATGTGATTGGGCACAATATCCTGAACCCAGCCTATATTTTTTTCTTGCAGAAAGCGGACCAGGCGGGTGAAATCTTCAAATGTGCCCAGTTCGGGATTGACCATGCCCGGGTTTATAACATCGTAGCCGTGATTGCTACCAGGCACCGCGGCAAAGACCGGAGAGGCATAGATGCAGCTTACTCCAAGCCTGGTTAAATATTCAGCATGCTTCTCCAGATCATTTAAGGTGAATGAGCGGGAGAACTGGATCCTGTAACTGGAAACAGGGTTATTTTTTAAACCGGTTGATTTTTCAGGATTCTGGTACATAGCTTGTTTTTTTATAAAAATACAAAAAAATGACCAGGTTATAAAGGAAACGGCTCTGAACCTTGTTAGTAATAAGCTGACATTATGCACATAAACAGTACGTAATCCATAAGCGGTTATGACATACAGGCTTATAAAGGGCTGACTGAAAAGGCTGGGAACGTCATATCGGAGGATCTGATAAAACCAGGATTGAGCGTGGCTCCATATGTATCATGCCGTCGCTTCCGGTCAGGGAGGCAAATTCATTTACCGGCCCTCCCCACCTGGAGTGGGCTGAATAGAGAAGCACACTGCAGCCGGATGCGGGACCTTCGGCAAAAGGAACCTGGATGCTGTTTGCCGAGAAGTTCATTATAGCGGTGATACCGCATCCATCATAGTTTATTTTTGGCCTCTCCTTATCTGCAGTCCCCGTTGCAATATCGCCTGCACTGGTTGCACTACTTCCCGGGGAAACTTTGGCATCATTCTCCGGATCATTTGCAGCTTCCCCAAAAGTCCCCGGGGGGGCTATTGAGAGTATCACCGCCATGCCGTCGCAGGCCCCTGCAGCATTTACATTATCCCGGCTGCCAGGCCTGAGAGCCGGATGGGCCTTTTTAACCGATATCAGTTTTTTATAATAATCAAGCAGTTTTTTCTTTTTTTCATCCCCGTTATAGTTCCACCCAAGCATTGACCTTTGGAAAGTATCCTCAGACTGGGCATCAGGGGGCCCTTTTCCGCTCATAAAATCGCTGAACTCCTTTTTCCTGCCTTCACGGACTGCCTCAATAAGGTTTTTGTCGCCGTGGCTGGTGAAATAGAGAAAGGGAGCTTCTTCACCATACTCCTCACCCATAAACAGCATGGGGACAAAGGGACTGAAAAACATTGCTCCTGCTGCAAGCTTGAGTGATTCATAATCTAACAGTGAGCTCAGCCTTTCACCCAGCATCCTGTTGCCGATCTGGTCATGATTCTGGGTGCACACTATGAATCTGCTTCCGGGTATTCCCTCTGTGCTGCTTCCAAATATTCTTTTCCGGAAAAAAGAGTATTTTCCGTCATATACATAAGCTTTGTTAAAAGAGTCCGCCATACTTTTTGAATTTCCAAAGTCGGAGTAATAGCCGGTCCGCTCCCCGGTAAGCCTGGCATGCAATGCATGGTGAAACTCATCGCACCACTGTGCGTCAAGCCCTATTCCTTTTTCAGCCTGCGGGGTAATAAATTTTACATCGTTCAGGTCACATTCAGCAATGAGAAAATGGTTTTTCCCGTTATACAGGTTGAGCCTTTCGACACTTTCTGCCATTTCAGCCAGGAAGTGTTTTGCTCCGAAATCCCATATGGCATGAACAGCGTCCAGCCGGAGGCCGTCAATATCAAAATCCCTCAGCCACATAAGAGCATTTTCGATAAAGTACCTGCGCACACCGTTGCACCAGGTATCATCAAAATTTACGGCGCTTCCCCATGGAGTCCGGTATTTATCGGTAAAGTAGGGGGCGGCGAGGGGCAGGTAATTTCCCTCGGGCCCGAGATGATTATAAACCACATCCAGTATCACGGCAATACCTTTTTCATGACAGGCAGAGACAAGCCTGGCAAGTTCCTGTGGTCCGCCGTAGGCATCGTGGACTGCAAAGGGATATACCCCGTCATAGCCCCAGTTGCGGGAGCCTGGGAACCGGGCAACCGGCATAAGCTCTATTGCATTTATCCCCAGATCGCAAAGGTAGTCCAGTTTGTTTATTATTCCTTTAAATGTTCCTTCCGGGGAAAAAGTGCCGGTGTGCAGTTCATAGATTATCAGATCGGCAAGAGCGGGCCCTTTCCAGCTGGTATCGGCTGACAGAAATGAGCTGGTATCCAGCACCCGGGATGCCTCATGCACCCCGTCAGGCTGGCAGAGGGATGCAGGATCAGGTATTTTTTGTTTTTCATCGATTACCACCATGTAGCGGTCGCCGGCCTCAATAGAGGGAAAGACTCCCTCCCAGTAGCCGTATTCCCTTTTTTCAAGTGGGAAATATCCCTTTTCACTAACCTCGATACCGGCCGATGTGGCGAGCGGGGACCAGAACAGCATCCGGGCCCCGGCGCCGGGAAGCAGGGTCATGCCAAGCTCCCGTTTTTCTATTCCTGCTTTCAGCATAGCCAATGATTTAATCTAAATATTTACTTATGAGTAATCACTCAGTATGTTTAAGAAGAACCACCGACCTTTTTTCTACGTTTACCTCTTCACCTGCACCATATTTCAATTTGCCTTCTTCTGATATATAACCCTCGTGGGTGTCAACCACTTTTCTCCAGGGATTTCCGTACTCTTTGCCAGGTAGCTTGAAAATCACTTCATTTTCACCGGCATTGAACATAAGGTAGAAACTATCGTCAATAATAATATTTCCTCTTTCGTCCCTGCTGTGAATACCCTCTCCGGCAAGGAAAATTCCGAGTGATTTGGCATTTGAGCTGGTCCAGTGTTCATGGCTCATTATCTCACCCTCGGGCAGGAACCACTCGATATCTTTAACCGTTTTGCCTTCTATGTGTTCATCCTTGAACCATCTGGTACGGCAGAATACCGGATGATCATGCCTGAGCCGGGTAAGTCCGGATACAAATTCTATAAGCTCCTCGTCTTTATTTTCCCAGTCAAGCCACGTTAACTCATTATCGTGGCAGTAGGCATTGTTGTTTCCCTTTTGGGTACGGCCCATTTCATCACCGGCCAGCATCATGGGCACCCCCTGCGAAAGAAACAGGGTAGTGAGAAAATTGCGCACCTGCTTTTTCCTTAGACCGTTAATCTTTTTACTATCTGTTTCCCCTTCTGTACCGCAATTCCAGGAGCGGTTATGATCTTCACCATCTTTATTATCCTCCTTATTGGCTTCATTATGTTTCTGGTTGTAGGAAACCAGGTCCCTCAGGGTGAAACCATCATGGGCAGTAATGAAGTTAATGCTGGCCACCGGCCTGCGCCAGTCGTCAGAATAAAGATCGGAGCTTCCTGTTATGCGGTGCCCGAACTCCGGCAGCTTTTCATCTTCACCTCTCCAGAATTCCCGCATTGAGTCCCTGTAACGGCCGTTCCACTCCATCCATCCTGCAGGGAAGTTACCCACCTGGTAGCCGTTCTCTCCTATATCCCAGGGTTCGGCAATAAGTTTTGCCTGCGAGAGTATAGGATCCTGGTGCAGAACATCAAAGAATGAACCCCATTTATCAACATCGCTGAATTCACGTGCAAGGGCGGTGGCAAGGTCAAACCGGAACCCGTCAACGTGCATTTCTGTTAACCAGTAACGCAGACTGTCCATTATCAGTCTTAAAATGGTAGGATGAACTGTATTCATGGTGTTTCCTGTACCGGTATAATCCATGTGATACCTTTTGTTATCCTCTTTGAGCCTGTAATATGAATGGTTGTCTATTCCCCGGAAGCTTACCGTGGGGCCCAGCTGGCTTCCTTCTCCTGTATGGTTGTAGACAACATCAATAATCACCTCTATACCTGCTTTATGCAGCTCCTTTACCATATTCTTGAATTCGATAACCTGTGGCTCTCCATGCCAGCCGGAAGATGAGTAGGTGGGGTGCGGTGCAAAAAAGTTAATGCTGTTATATCCCCAGTAGTTGGTGAGTCCGTTATCAACCAAGTGTTTGTCGTTGATAAAGTGGTGCACCGGCATCAGCTCAACAGCATTAACTCCCAGATCTTTAAGGTATTTGATTGTTTCGGGGTGTCCCAGTCCCGCGTAAGTCCCCCGCAACTCTTCCGGTATACCGGGAAAACGTTTGGTAAAACCTTTTACATGAGTCTCATAGATAATTGTCTTGTTAAGGGGTATTTTTAACTGTGTGTCATTTTCCCAGTCATAAGCTTCATCAATAACCACGCATTTGGGGGTATAAGGGCCGCTGTCACTTTCACTGAAAGAAAGATCCTCCGCCTCATGTCCGATTTCATAACCAAACAGTGCATCGTTCCACTCCCCGGTGCCGTTAAGAGCCTTGGCGTAAGGATCTATAAGTAATTTATTTGGGTTAAACCGGTGCCCGTTCTCGGGTTCATAGGGCCCGTAGACCCTGTAACCGTATTGCTGACCTGGTTTGAGGCCCGGAATATAAACATGCCAGTTGTTATGTGTTCTTTCAATTACTTTTATCCGGTTTGATTCATTACCATCTTCATCATAGAGGCAAAGTTCCACTCCATGCGCATTTTCGGCAAAAAGTGAGAAATTCACCCCTTTATAATCATATTTTGCTCCCAGGGGATAAGGTTTCCCCGGCCACGTCTCTAACTCACTCATTTTGTACATTAATTATTTTTAGATATATATTCAATTCCGTTTTTCCCGGTTCAACTGCTTGATCTTATTTGGGATTTGTCCAGGCAGCTGCTTTGCAGAAAAACTCTATTTATGGTGTTTCAGAAAAACCGCTCCCAGTGGAGGCAACGTCAGTGATAATGAAAATGGCTTTCCATGTGATGGTTCTTCCCATGCTTCCATTTCACCGGGGTTTTTGACATTGCTTCCGCCAAGCTCTACTTCATCACTGTTAAACACTTCAATCCATTTTCCGCCAAGAGGAACACCTGTATGATAATCATGCCGAGGTACCGGAGTGAAATTACATACTATAACGATAATGTCATCCTCAGAATTGCCCCTGCGGATAAAACTGATCACGCAATTTGCAGTATCATGAATATCTATCCATTCAAATCCTCGCTGATCAAACTGGCATTCATATAATGCTTTCTCCTGCTTATAAATACCGTTCAATCTTTGAACTGTTTTTTTAATTCCCTTATGGTAGCTGTAATCAAGAAGATGCCAGTCCAGGCTGCTGTCATGCGCCCATTCATCTGATTGGCCAAATTCGCTGCCCATAAATAAAAGCTTTGCTCCGGGATGGGCGTACATGTAGCTGTAAAGTAACCTCAGGTTTGCAAACCGCTGCCATTCGTCTCCGGGCATTTTATTGATCATTGAATATTTCCCATGCACCACTTCATCGTGTGACAGCGGCAGGGTATATCTTTCAGTGAAGGCATATATAATGCTGAAAGTAATCTCGTTTTGATGATATTGCCGGTGAATGGGATCTTTGGAAAAATAGCTTAACGTATCGTGCATCCATCCCATCATCCACTTCATGTCAAAACCAAGTCCGCCGACATAGGTGGGCCGCGATACCATGGGCCACGCTGTTGATTCCTCTGCAATAGTATAAATATCAGGAAATTCAAAATGTGTGGCTTCATTAAATTGCTTGAGAAAGCTTATGGCTTCAAGGTTTTCCCTGCCTCCATACTTGTTGGGTATCCATTCTCCCACTTTCCTGGAATAATCACGGTACAGCATGGAAGCTACTGCGTCCACCCTTAACCCGTCTGCATGGTAAATATCGAGCCAGAACATTGCATTGCTTATCAAAAAGCACCGTACTTCGTCTCTTCCATAATTAAAGATATAGCTCTTCCAGTCCGGGTGATATCCTTCACGCAGATCCTGGTGCTCATAAAGATGCGAACCATCAAAATAAGAAAGGCCATGCTGATCGGAAGGGAAATGTGATGGCACCCAGTCGAGAATAACACCGATGCCTTCGCGGTGCAGTTCATTTATAAGGAACATAAAGTCCTGCGGAGAACCGTAACGGCTTGAAGGGGCAAAATAACCTGTAACCTGGTAACCCCATGAGCCGTAAAAAGGATGCTCCATTACAGGCATAAATTCCACATGTGTAAAACCCATATCCCTCACATATTCAGGTAATTGAGCGGCCAGTTCACGATAAGTCAGATACCGGCTTCCTTCCTCGGGCTTTCTTCGCCATGAGCCCATATGCAGTTCATAAACTGAAAATGGTTGTTGGTTATGAGTTGACTCTTTTCTTTGTGTCATCCATTCCTTATCCGTCCAGGCATAAGTTTTGTCCCAGATCACTGAGGCTGTGAGGGGCGGTTCTTCCCACATGAATGCATAGGGATCTCCCTTTTCAACCTGGTAATTGTTGAGATTTGATTCGAGGTGGTATTTATAGATTTCACCATGTCCAACGCCCGCGATGAAACCTTCCCATATGCCCGATTCATCATTCCGCACATAAAGATTGTGGGAACTTACGTCCCATCCGTTGAAATTACCTATAACGCTTACTGTTTTGGCATTGGGTGCCCAAACCGCAAAAAATGTGCCTTTCCGTCCGTTTACCTCAACAGGGTGGGAGCCTAGTTTTTCATACAGCTTAAAATGTCTTCCTTCCCTGAAAAGATGAATGTCGTATTCACTCATCAGCGAATATTTAATAACGGGAGCTAATTCGGGCACTTTCTCCTTTGGCTGCGGTTTGGGTGCATCTTTTCCTGCTGGCTTTGCAGCATACTTTTCTACGGGTGTGGTCGTGCCTTTTCCTGCTGGCTTTGTTTCCGGGGTTGATTTGACTTCAGTTTTTTTAGCCGGCCTCCCTGCTGTTTTTTTCACAGGAGATGGTTTGTCTGTTTTTTTTGCAGGAGCAGGCTTTTTTGATTTCTTATCCATAGTTATATGTTTTACTATTCAGTCTTCATGATATATTTAATCCCTTTTATGGGTATGATTACCCAGTCGGGCCTGTTATTCAGTTCATAATTCAGCTCATAGACAGCCTTTTCCAAAATATAGGTGTCCAGCATTGTTTTCAGATCGTCCTGGTTATCAGGCACCAGATTAGATTTTTTAATAGTTTCAATATAGGTCTTAATATAAATGCTGCTTGAATAATGATACCACAGCTCAGCCCAGTTTTCAAGTATATCAATATCTTCCTGCCTGACCGAGATAAGCTTAAAAAGTGAATTATAAGCAGCATAATGGAGTGACCTCAACATGCCGGCCACATCGCGCAGCGGCGATCTTTTCAGTCTTCTTTCGCTGAATGACCTTGCCGGTTCGCCTTCAAAATCTATGATGATAAAATCTTTTCCGGTAAAAAGCACCTGTCCGAGATGAAAGTCTCCGTGATTCCTTATTTTTATTGAGTTTAATTTTCTTGAATGGATTTTACGCATCCGTTGCAGTATATCATTCTTCATTTTAAGGATATCTATTGCCTCTCCTTTTATCGAATCAGGGATATCTTTCATGTTCGCCTCAAGGGTCTGGTAAGAATTTCTGGTCAGTGACCGGAGCGATGAATACAGGGATCTTTGATAATGAAGCGAAAAGGCTTCCGGTTCAAAATCGGGGTCACTGAGATTTGATGCCAGTGCCTGGTGCATCTCGGCGGTGCGCTGAGCAAGAAGGCTTACTCTTTCAAAAAGAGTTATTCCCAGGAGTTCTTTCACGCCATCTTCAAGATCATTAAAAGAGGCAGGATCCATCAGGTTGCCTTTCAGCTGGGGAATCTCCTTGAAGTCAGGGAATGCCAGGACCCTTTCAAAATACCGGGATAGCTCGTCGCCGGCGTAGTCCCATGCATCACCCTGATTATCCACCATTTCCTGCATCATGCCAATCATCATTGCAGGAGAGCCGGTGTCGCGGTGTTCGATACCGCCCATATACCGGGGGACATTATTAAAATTGGCCTTTTCAGATAAAAAACGCAATATTTCCACATCTGGGTTTACAACCCGGTCAAGCTTCCTGTACAGCTTAAAGAAATATTTCCGGTTGAATATTATTGACGTATTACTTTGTTCGGCGCTCAGTACTTTTGAATGGAACTCTTTTTCTTCCTTATCAGCCTTTTCAGCTTTTTTGAATTCCCTGTTTACATAAAATGCAAGCTCGCTGTTTTTATATTTTATTTTTTTATTTTTCACCATGTATTCATATATGGCTTCCCTGAACAACCTGCTATATGCTGCATCATATAAAACTCCCTGGGTATCTCCTATGGTTACAGGAGCTATGAGCGCCTGGGTAGTATTTTCCCTCAGCAGCGATTCTGATTCTTTACTAGCAAAGCTCAGCGGCAGCTGATACAATTCAGGTAATCCTTCAATATAAACTACTTCTATTATAAGCCATGAGAAGTTTTCCTGGTGAAATGAAAAATGGATGGCTTCGGAAATTTTTATATCACGGATAAGCCTTGCTTTACCGCCAAACCATCTGCAGGTCTTGATGTAATTACGAATTAGCTTGTTGATCAATACTTTGGAGTTGACAGGTTTAAACAGATCTTCATATTTCGCCACCTTCATTTTTGAAATATGGGTATCGTCAATTCTGGCTTGCCGTTCAGCCGGTTTTACCAGTAAAAACCAGTAATAACCATACGGTCCGAGTGTAATAAGATAAGAATCTTCTTTAATGGTGGGGAACTTATTATTTGAAAAAACCTCTGTTGGAATATGTTCCTTATAATCCTGCAGGTCAAGTTCTGTTGCCTGGCTGTAACGGGAAAGGTTAGTTATGACCAGAATGATTTCTTCCTCGTAAATCCTTAAAAATGCCAGCACCTTGGAATTTGAGGGGGACAAGAATGTTATGTCTCCGCGGCTGAAGGCTTTGTATTGCTTTCTCATACCAATAACCCGTTTGGTCCACCAGAAAAGCGATGATGAATTGTTTTGCTGGGTTTCCACGTTTACGGCCTCATACTGGTATTCCGGATCAAGAATTACCGGAAGAAAAAGCTTCTGCGGGTTTGCCGCGGAAAAACCCGCGTTACGGTCGGCGTTCCATTGCATGGGCGTTCTTACACCATCCCTGTCTCCAAGATAATAATTATCTCCCATGCCAATCTCATCACCGTAATAAATAACCGGGGTGCCGGAAAGGGAAAACAAAAGATAGTTCATCAGTTCAATTTTCCTCCGGTTATTGTCCAGCAGAGGTGCTAGCCGGTGACGGATCCCAAGGTTTATTTTAGCTTTCGGATCTTTTGTGTAAACTTTGTACATGTAGTCCCTTTCTTCGTCAGTTACCATTTCAAGAGTAAGTTCGTCATGGTTTCTTAGGAACATTGCCCACTGACAAGTTTCGGGAATTTCAGGGGTCTGATCAAAGATGTCAATAATTGGATGCCTGTCCTCCATTTTCAATGCCATAAACATGCGGGGCATAATAGGGAAGTGGTAATTCATATGACATTCATCACCGTCTCCAAAATAGGCGGCAGAATCTTCCGGCCACATATTGGCTTCGGCAAGAAGCAGTTTGCCCTCATATTTGGAATCGACATGCTTCCTGAGGTTTTTCAGGAAAGCATGAGTTTCAGGCAGGTTCTCACAGTTTGTATGCTCCCGTTGGAAAAGATAAGGAACAGCATCCAGGCGGAACCCGTCTACTCCCATATCAAACCAGTAATCCAGTATCCTGAAAATTTCTTTCTGAACCCTGGGGTTATCGAAATTCAGGTCGGGTTGATGTGAATAAAAACGGTGCCAGTAGTATTGGTTAGCTACATTATCCCATGTCCAGTTTGATTTTTCAAAATCGCTGAATATAATCCGGGCATCTTTATATTTATTAGGGTCATCGGTCCATACATAATAATTACGGTAAGCTGATCCGGGTTTTGATTTCCGGGCCCGCTGAAACCAGGGATGCTGATCAGAGGTATGGTTGATTACCAGCTCGGTTATTACCTTTAAATTCCTTTTATGTGCTTCTTTCAGAAATCTTTTGAAAGAACGTATATTGCCGTATGAGGGATTTATGCTGTAGTAATCGGAAATATCATATCCATCATCGCGCAGGGGTGAGGGATAAAACGGCAACAGCCATATTGCGGTGACACCAAGATTTTCAAGATAGTCAAGTTTGGAAAGCAGTCCCTGAAAATCTCCTATCCCATCGGCATTGCTGTCGTGAAAGGCTTTAATATGAAGCTCATAAATAATTGCATCTTTATACCAGTGCAATTTATCATCAAATTCAATTTCTTTTTTTCCCATAATTCAGGAATATCCGGTAAAGGTTATTGTATGCATAAAATTACTGTTCAATTATAAAGATATGAGCGGGAATCACAGCAGGGTTAAGTTCGATATAATTCCACTCACCATTCCAGGTATACTTATTTCCCGTGAGCTGGTCATGCACATAATAATCACGATCGGGGGATATACCCATTTCTTTGACCGGGACTTTGATCCAGCTGCCATGGGTATTATCCGGGTCCATGTTCACTGCAATAAATACCCTGTTTTTTTTCTCATCATCGGTTTTACCATAACACAGCAGCTGATCGTTTTGTGATTCGGCAAAATATATATTCCACGTAGTTTGTAAAGCTGGATTTTCTTTACGAATCCGGTTTATAAGAGTCATCAGTTTTCTTATCCGGTTCATGTTTTGCCAGTCATAGTGCTTTATTTCATATTTTTCATTATCAATATACTCTTCCCTTAAAGGGTGGGGCTTATTCAGGCCAAGTTCAAATACAGGCCCGTATACACCGTAATTTGAAGATAAAGTAGCAGCCATAATTAAACGTGCTATAAATGCCGCCTCATTTTTGTACTGAAGAGATTCAGGTAATATATCAGGAGTGTTTGGCCAGAAATTAGGTTTAAAATATTCTCTTCTCTGAGTTCTGGTTAGTTCGTGAAGATACTGAACAAATTCGTCCCTTGTGTTTCTCCAGGTAAAATATGTATATGACTGGGTAAATCCTACTTTACCTAATCTGTCCATTACCTTGTTCCTGGTAAATGCTTCTGCAAGAAAAATCACATCCGGATTTTCTTTTTTTATTTCACCCATCATCCATTCCCAGAACCTGAAAGATTTGGTGTGGGGATTATCAACCCGGAAAACATAAACTCCCTGTTCTATCCAGTAGTCCACTATACTTTTCAGTTCTTTCCACATATTTTGCCAGTCATCATTTTCAAAATTCATGGCCAGAACATCCTGGTATTTTTTTGGCGGATTTTCTGCATATTGAACTGTGCCGTCGGGCCTCCAGGTAAACCACTCCGGATGCTTACTGACATAGGGATGATCCGGTGAACACTGATATGCAAGGTCAAGAGCTATTTCAATATCATGATCAGCGGCTTTTTTTATCACATTCCTGAAGTCGTCGAGGGTTCCCAGACTTGCATGAATGGCTTTATGGCCTCCTTCCTCACTGCCTATTGCCCAGGGAGAACCCGGCTCACCTGGCTCTGCTGCAGGCGAGTTGTCCTTTCCTTTTCTGAAAGAACTTCCTATGGGATGAATCGGGGGGAAATATAAAATATCAAACCCCAATTTGGCTACCAGGGGGATCACGTTTTCTACATCTTTAAAGGTGCCATGCTTTCCTGGAACCGCTGATGTTGAACGGGGAAATAATTCATACCAGCTGCTGAACAAGGCCTTTTTTCTCTCCACCTCAACCATAAGTGTTTTTTCATAGGTGGCAGCATCCTTCCTGTCTGTGCATTTGTACATTACATCGCTGACCTCTTCACTAAGCACCAGGGCTGCCGCTGCAGCAGGATTATCTTTAACATTGTTAAAAAACGCTATCCATTTGTCAAGCTTTTTTTTATGGCCGGGATTTGCCAGGCTTAGTGCATTCTCCATCATCAGCTTTCCAATCTGCAGTTCAACACTGATATCCTGGTTGTCTTCATATTTGGCTCTAATACCCTTTTGCCATGAGGCAAAATGATCTACCCAGCCCTGGAAGGTATATTCATACCAACCGGTTTCTTCTACCTTAAATTCAGCTTGCCACAGGTCATTTGAAACCAGTTCCATGTGAGTCTCTCCCCAGTTGCGCTTTCCTTTTTTGCGGTATAACAGTAATGCCTTTATCTCATTATGGCCATCTGCAAATATGTCGGCACTGACCTCAACTTTTTCCCCAACAACTCTTCTTATGGGAAATTTCCCACAATCAATTTCAGGATTAACATTTTCTATAATTACTCTTTCTCTGCCTTTTATATGCTTCATAAATAAAAAGATGCTAAATTATTGAGTTAAAGAACTAACCCAGTAAATATATTTTTAGGAGATTTTTATAAAACAGTATATTTATGAATGACTGTTTTTCTGTGTATTAACCAAAATACTTATAAAATGTTTAATATGCAAGTAATCAAGATGGATGTTCTCAGATACTTTTCAAAATTATCCTTTATTAAGGTAATAATAAAGCCGGATGCCCTTTAGAGGTTCCGGCTTCATCAAACAAGTTTAGTCCGCATTACATGCCGGCACTTATGCTGTTAACAGCTTTTAAATTCCGGGCTGAGGGGGTATAGCACGGGGAATATCAGGATCAAATGATTCTAGTATAGCCTCTCCAAATGCCTGGCTGAATGCCGGAATATCAGGCGGAGTCCGGGAGGTAATAAGGTTGCCATCAATCACCACTTCTTCATCCACGTAAGTAGCTCCGGCTGCTTCCAGTTCATCCTGAACTCCCCCTACGCAGGTAGCAGTTAATCCATCCATTACACCTGCGGCAATAAGGACCAGGGGGCCATGACATATTGCGGCAACAGGCCTGCCAGTTTCAAAAAACTCTCCGGCAAATTCCACTGCTGCAGGAACCTCGCTGAGATCAGCGGGAGCTTCTCCCCCAGGCAGCAGCAGGGCATCAAAATCATTAACAGATACATCAGCGACTGCCCTTTCAATGCGGATTGTAAAGTCACTGTTATAGGCTTCTACTGTTCCGATTGCAGGTCCGATAACTGTCACATCCATACCCTGGTTAGTAAGGTAACCTATGGGCATGTAGGCTTCTCCGTCGTGGAATCCTTCATCCACCATAACAGCTACCATTGGACGGCGAAATGGTTCGGCAACATGTGGCACTTCTTCTGCCGGGCAAGCTGTAAGTAAAACAGCCATTCCAAGCAGGGGCAATAATTTCACTATTATTTTCTTCATAAGAAAGGTTTTTTTAAGGTTAATATCCGGGTTTGAAATTATTTGGAATTGTTATGCTATTCTTAACCAAGATATTAATTAAACAAAATTGTGCCAAAATAATTTAGGCTTATAAATTTCAAAGCCTGCTTTATCGCATCCTTCCCTGGAAGGGATGTTACACAAGTATTTATAATTATTTATAAATGACGTGACTTTTCTTTACCGGGAGATTGGGTTTTGCTATTTTGTAGAATTATTCTACATGAAATGTATCTTCTTCCACAGATCAAACTTGACTTTCAAAGCCATGTAAAAAGTATCTTTCTTTACAAGAAGTATTATCAACAAATTTATTTTATACCTGTTAAAACATATATAATTAATATTTTTAAATGATAACTTTGTTTAAATAACAGGTGCTTAATGCCAACAGATAATTTTTGGAAGGAACATATTTTATTTATTAGCAAAACATTTATCCTGTATGCTTATTTATCGAAATTTAAAATCCCTGATGAATCCGGAAATGTTTCAGGGATGGGGTAAAAGGAACAGCTATTTTGAAGGGTGGTACTTTAAATTAATTAATAAAGAAGAAAACAGATCTTTCGCTGTTATCCCCGGGATAGCAATGGATCAGGAAGGGGGACGGCATTCGTTTATCCAGTTGCTGGATGGAAGGAAGCAATCTGCCAGTTATCATAAATATAACTATGAGAGTTTTGCTGCTTCGTCAAAAAAGTTTATGGTTTCAATTGAAAACAATTATTTTTCAGAAGACTCCGTTTCTGTTGATCTCCCTAATTTTAAAGGGGCTATCAGGTTTTCGGGAAATGTCCCCTGGCCCAAGCCATGGTATTCACCTGGTATAATGGGACCATATGCTTTCGTGCCGTTTATGGAATGCAATCACGGTATTGTCAGCATGGATCATTCCATTGAAGGACAAATTGAACATAATGGAGATACTCTTAATTTTAATGGGGGCCGGGGATACATCGAAAAAGACTGGGGTAGCTCTTTTCCGGAGGGATATATCTGGTTTCAGTCCAATCATTTTGAAGTGCCCGGTATTTCCATTAAAGCATCAGTGGCTAAAATACCCTGGCTGAGAAGTTCTTTCGTGGGCTTTATCCTGGGAATATGGCTAAAGAACAGACTTATAAGCTTTACCACCTATAATGGCTCAAAATTGAAGAGGGTAAGTGTGGATCTGAAAAAGGTAGAAATAATAATTGAAAATAGAAGATACCGTATAGAGATTACTGTATCACGAGACTCTGCTACTGCCCTTGCTTCTCCATTAAAGGGGCACATGGAGGGGAAAATTGAAGAAAGTATGACATCAGGTATTGAGGTCTGCCTGACCGACCGGTATTCGGGGCAATCCATTTTCTCCGGCCATGGACGGAACGTTGCGGTTGACGTGGCGGGAAAGGTTGAAGAGATTTTTATTTAGAAGAATTATAAACTCCATCCCTCTCTGTACTCGTGATGCAGGAAATTATCTGCCTCCGGCAAGTTTGGAAAGTTCATCTTTGCGGAATTGAAATCAAGGTTCTGATAACTCAATTTATCCCTTAGTTCAGGACGAAGTGCAATGTTTCCCAACAATACCGTTTCAGTCAGAGGCCCTGCCCAGTCAAAGTTTGATCCTGCAGGGTTACCTCCCTTACAGGCAAGTATCCATTCTTCACTGTGTCCCGGTGAAGATGGAATATATGGTTCGGGCCTTTGATACGATTCATTCAATGCGCCGGGAAGGATTTGATTTCCAAGAATCATTCCATTCTCCCCGATATACAAAGTTCCTCCTGTGCCCATTTGAACTCCCTTTTCAATGCCTTCAATACGGGGCGGGCGCAGTCCGCCGTCATACCAGGTAAGCCTGACCGGTGGCATATGATCTCGTGCCGGGAAGTCATAAGTTACCTTTGATCCGAGTGGATAAGTTTCATCATTGACAAGTGTTGATACAGCCTGAACGCTAAGGGGATATTTAAGTTTTAAGGCACGGAAAACAGGATCAAATGAATGACAACCAATATCACCAAGGGCGCCGGTTCCGAAATCCCACCAACCTCTCCATCCGGTGGGATGATAAACTGAATTAAAAGGCCTCATAGGAGCAGGCCCCACATAAAGATCCCAGTCGAGTGAATCCGGTACGGGCATAACTTCTCCGGGGCGCGTTATTCCCTGAGGCCAGTAGGTGCCGGAAAATCCCCTGTTGGGGCGGTCTGTCCACACGTGCACCTCGTGTATGGGGCCAATAGCCCCGTCCGATATAATTTCCCGGAGCCTTCTTGGGGAATCACCTGCCTGGCCCTGGTTCCCCATCTGAGTTGCAACCTTGTACTTCCTTGCAGCTTCGGTAAGAATTCTGGATTCATAAATGGTCTGGGTCAATGGCTTTTCAGTATAAACATGCTTGCCTCGTTTAATGGCTTCCATAGTTATAACTGCATGAGTATGGTCCGGAGTTGCAATCATAACCGCGTCTATTTCCTTTTGCTTATCAAACATTACCCTGAAGTCCTTAAAGCGCAAGGCTCTTGGGTATGTGCTGAACACCCTTTCGACCCTGTCGCTCCAATCTACATCACAAAGTGCAACTATATTCTCGGTTTTTGCAATACTTTCAATAACTCCTCTTCCCTTGCCACCAATGCCAATGCCGGCAACATTTAATTTATCACTGGGCGATATATGACCAAGTCCCGAAACAACATGAGAGGGAACTATTGTTAAACCAGCCAGCGCGGCAGATGAGGTGCCGAAGAATTTTCTGCGGCTTATTTTTTTTGAAATTTCAGAATTCATTGCAGATTGGATTTTTAAGGTTATTACTATCAACAGCAGTTTATTCAGTTTCCCACCTGGTAAGTTACAAATAATACAACATAAAAAGAAAATATTTTTTCTGTAACCCGAACATGCCGTCTGTGAATTCCTGATAAGACCGGAAACATTTATTTTGCCAAATAATCAGCCGATTTTACTTTTCAGTGAGTTTCTTCTCCCCGTTCAAGAATTTCAATAGCTTTTTCAAGTATATCATCTTTGCCTGCCAGCATGGATTCCTCTGACATGTCTTCCTGGATATGCGGTGGAATACCAGATTCAATGTTGAATCCCTCCGGACTGTAGAATTTTGAGCTGGAGACCCTTAATAGCCATCCGTTTGGCAGGTCATGAAATGCGGGCATGCCTCCGCCTCCGCCAGTGGTATCACCTACAAAGGTTACATTTGGCAATGCATTCATATACTGTGTGAAATATGTAGTGGCGCTGTAACTTTTTCTGTTGGTAAGAACCACAATATCTCCCGTGAACCTGTCACCATCATAGGGTTCAATATGTATTTCTTCTTTTCGGAAATCATTGTGGCCGGGGCCTGTCTTTACAAAATTGTGGCCGACAAGAATTTTTTCGTCAGTGAACCGGGAGGTCAGCCTTTTGGCGTTATGTATGCTTCCGCCCCCATTGTTCCTGACATCTATTATCAGGCCTTTTTTATCAACCAGGTTAGTTAAAATAATATCCAGATTATTATCACTGATGGTATTTGCAAAGCTGCCATAATATACATATATTATATCATCCATATTCAGGAATTCAAGGGGGCCAATGTACCTTTGCCGGCCTTTATAGTAGTGTCTTTCCAGTAAAGAATAATTGAAATTTTCCGGACTCTCCAGGTACCATTCCCAGTAGCGTGACCGGTCAAAGGAACTAACAAGGTTGACGTGGCCATCCTGAAGTTCATAAAGCATGGCCGCACATATATCAAACAGATCCACATTGCTGATGCTGCTGTTGACCAGAGGGCGGTAACGGCTGTAAGCATCATTCCAGTCTATGTTTTTATATTCAAAAAAAGAGTAATGCCTGTTTGTGAAATCCCATACCTCTTCAAATATGTTTTCATGATCGATAGAGGCATCTTTTTCCATGAAAACCTTTTCGCAAGATTGCAGTATGGCAGTATAAACAATGATCAGTCCAGTAAAACCAATTATTGTTAACCCGGGTTTAAAGCTTCTAATTAATGTTCGCATAATGATAGCTGATAAGTATTTTCATGCTGTTTTTTTTGATTAGGACCGGTTGCCTGGTGAAATTTTTACAAGAGTTATCTGATTTTGAAATAAAGCTCCAGAACAAACTGATGTAGAGTATTATGCATATTAAGGTTGTGATCCCCATTCATTGAATAATAATCCCAAATGTAACCTATTTTGAACCAGTTCGGATTTGATTTTCCGGGGAAGGACTCCCTTATAAAAACCCCGGTTGTTATGTGGTTGTAGTTGTGAGGCAAAAGGAAATTACTTTCAAAACCCTGTATTTTCACTCCACCGTCCTGATCCAGTTCAAAACTCACTCCATATTCAGGTATCCTGAGCGTGTAGCCAGCAAGGCTTGCTGCCATAGAAAACTCGACATTCCAGTCTCTCCAGAGAAAACGCCTGCTGAGGAAAATATCTGCCTGTGGCCTGAGTTCGCCGATCATATCAGCAAAAAGGAAAGAGTTGCCCAGTCTTTGGGCTATCCGGGCATTTCCAAAAACGTTGGCCTGTGCGCCCATATAAAAATCATAATTTCCAGGAGTACGGATACGCCTGAGATGCATAAACCTGACGCCCGCCCCGGGGTTTTCCACTATCGTGTTTTGGTGTTTAGGTCTGGAATAGTTGTACTGAAGACGTGCAAAGCTAATCTCTGTAATATAATAATATCTGTATGCAAGTCTGCCAAAATTCAGCACCCCGCCGGGGCCTTCGTAGTGAAGGTTGGACATTCTCTGGTCCGATAAAACTCCCCAGGAATAACCCAGATCATTCTTGTAATAGATACCGGTCTCACGCTTTTTCCTGTCCGGGTCATCATCTCCTTTTAATATCCCTGGAGTTAACACTGATAATGCTGCCAGTGTAATTAAAAATGGGAGGGGTATTTTAAATTTAAACATAAACTTACATTATATTTTTATGCCGTGGGGGGCGGACTCTCTTTAATTTAATTAAGATAACACTACCTTGACTGTGAGTATAGACCTGGCTGAAAGTGAAGATAAAATTTCAAAATCAAATGTTAAGTTACGGGGTTTTTTAAAATAATTATTATGCAAAGTTAATTATTTCATGCAATGGTTTTATTATTTTTTGATTGAGTTGAGATGGGGGCAGTAATATCAATTTATGTTGCATCAATTAATTTAATATTGTCTGCGCAGATATTGCTTAACTTTCATAATTTTATTATTTATCTTACAACCCGTCTTACCCATAAACTGATACAATTATTTACCTGGGATAAATTAACCAATAAATCAATTTTACTATGGAACGTAGAAGTTTTATCCGTAATGCCGCACTTGGCGGAATAGCATTAACAGGGGTGTCCGGCGCTTTTGCCTCGGCTGCTAATCCTGATATGAAAATGTCAAACCGGGCAAAATTTAACCTTAAGTATGCCCCCAGTTTAGGTGCATTCAGAGGGCATGCAGGGGATGATCCCATTGATCAGATCAGATTCATGCATGATCAGGGTTTCAGAGCCATGTTTGATAATGGCCTTATGAATAAAGAACCGGCAATGCAGGAAAAGATCGCCAATGAGCTTGACCGCCTTGGTATGGATCTTGGGCCGTTTGTTCTTTATGCCGATTTTAGTGTTCAGTCCATGGTTACACGTGATCCTGAGATGATGGATATGCTCAGGGAAAGAATGAAAATGGGAATAGAAGTGCATAAACGTACCAATGTAAGAACCGCTCTTGTGGTTCCCGGTCGCTATGATCAAAGGTTGCACTGGGATTACCAGACTGCAAATGTTATTGATTCAATGAGAATGTGTAGTGAAATAGTTGAAAAGAGCGGGATGGCACTTGTTATGGAACCATTGAACGGGTTAATAAATCATCCCGGACTGTTTCTGACAACCATTCCCCAGGCCTATATGATATGCAAGGCGGTTAACCATTCCCATTGCCGTATAGTGAATGACCTTTACCACCAGCAGATCACTGAAGGTAATCTGATCCCCAATATAGACATGGCATGGGAATATATTGCCGCCTTTCATTGTGGCGACCATCCGGGAAGAAATGAACCCACCACCGGAGAGATTAATTACCTGAATGTATTCAGGCATATTTATGATAAGGGCTATAATGGTGTTATTTGTATGGAGCATGGAAGAAGCATTTCCGGAAAGGAAGGGGAAAAGGCTCTTATTGAGGCTTACCGAAAGGTAGATTCATTTAAGGTTTAGATCCAGAGGAATTTTAAATGTGGTCATTTAACTGAACAGTAATTTTACTTATCCTTAAAATAAACTTTCAGCTTTAGTATTTGTTATTATTGAAAATATATAAGAATATAATAGATAATAACTATGAAATCGCTGATTAAGTTACTGGACGAAGATAATGTTGGTTTGACCCGCTGGCTTTCCAAATATGGCATATTGTTGTTGCGGATAAGTATTGGAATTGTTTTTTTCTGGTTCGGGGTTTTGAAATTTTTTCCCGGACTGAGTCCGGCCGATGACCTGGCTACAAGAACAATTGATACACTTACATTTGGTATTATTCACGGAAAGGCAGCGATTGTTATTCTTGCCCTGCTGGAAGTTATTATTGGGATTGGTTTTATATTCGGGATATTTCTCAGGCCGGTATTGTTATTGCTCTTCTTTCAAATGCTTGGAACACTGACCCCCGTGTTTATTTTTCCAGCAGAAGTTTTTACAAGGATTCCTTATGCCCCTACACTTGAAGGACAATACATCATAAAAAACATAATTATAATAAGCGCGGGGCTTGTTATATGGGCCGCAGTC
>SLPB01000123.1 GCA_007132225.1 Bacteroidales bacterium
GCCTCTCATAATTCATATACCTGCCTTGCTGACCGGCTTCCCCCTAAAGGGTTTCCCGGATCTTATATTTGACACAAATTCATAAATTTATGCACAGACAATATTATTTGCCTGCAAATATTTTTGTCTGCAAGACACAATATCATGGCCAGTTTAACTGTTAAACAATCTGGCAGGATTATTGATGCTTGATTCTGGTTTTGTAAATCCCGGATTATATTAATTTACCAGAAATACCATATTTTTGTCCACTACCGGAAAATAATTAAATAAAAAAACTTTGATTTAATAAATAGATTTATTTGGAATGGAAAACAAAAAGGATACACGGCAATTAAGTACTCCAGATTCGGGGTCAGGCAATTCAGGTAAAAGGCTCACCCATATATTGATTTCTCTTGCAGGATTGTTGGTGGTCCTGATAATTGTGCTTGGCTGGTTATTATATGACAGAAAGCAGGAGGCGATAAAACTGGAGGAAGTGACAATGGAAAAATTCCAGCTTATTCGTGAGTTTGAAGATCTTTCGACTGAATATAATCATCTTAGAACCGACAATGACAGCATGAATATTGAGCTTGAGGCACGTCAGGAGGAAATTGACAACCTGATTGATGAGCTTAACCGTACCCGGATCAACAGTAACCATACCATTAATCAGTACAGGAGGGAACTGGGCACCCTGAGGGATGTGCTCAAGAGTTATGTAGTGCAGGTAGATTCACTCAACCAGGACAATATAAGATTAAGGGAGGAAAATTTGCAGGCCAGGCAACAAGCGGCAAGATTTGAAACTGCACTGCAGGAGGAAAGACAGGTCAAAGAGGATCTTACAGCCAGGGTTGAACTAGGGTCAAGGCTTACAATTGAAAATCTTATTGCATCACCAATTTCTCTGAGGGGCAGGGAAACCAACAGAATGAGGAGAATTGAACAGGTACAGGTATGTTTCACTTTGCGACGAAACGCAATTGCAGAAGCCGGTATGAGAACTATGTATATCCGGTTAAAAAGACCAGATAACCTTGTCCTTGCTTCGTCGGCTGATAATATTATGATGGTTGATGAAAATCCTACAGTTTTTACCGCTTCAAGAGATATCAACTATGAAAATGTAGATATTGATGTCTGTATTTATTATGATGACGATGGCAGCCTTATATCCGGAACATACCAGGCAGAAGTATTTACAGATGGATATCGCGTTGGCTTTACGGAGTTTTCTATCCGTTAGTGTCGGTTAGAGAAATCATACATGTGCCAAACAACACAAAAAGACATGTATAAAGCGTGAATGATAAATCAGGACGATTAATATAAAAACCCCCTTGCAACATATCAGTTGCAAGGGGGTTTTTGTACCCGGAGCCGGGGTCGAACCGGCACGGTATTGCTACCACTGGTGTTTGAGACCAGCGCGTCTACCAATTCCGCCATCCGGGCAATAATAGCGCATATTACCGGAATGCGAATATAAATATTTCTCATGTAAATGCATAAGGTTTGGTTAAATCAATTACCAGAATATATGCTAATACAGGAATTGTTTTATTAGCGGATTCATACCATCAGCCGGTGGAGGAGAGTATGCGTTTGCCAACCAGTTTTTTTGCAGTTCTGATGATACCGGCTTCATCAAATCCACATTCTGCATAAAGTTCCTGAAGGGTTCCCTGGTCGGTAAATTTATCGGGAATACCCAGACGTATCAGCTTTGCCCGGTAGTTACCGGCTGCCATAAATTCCAGGACAGCACTCCCAAAACCTCCGCTAATCATACCGTCTTCAACGGTTATTACTTTTGTAAATTTTGAGAAAACAGAATGGAGCAATTCTTCATCCAGAGGTTTTACAAACCTCATGTCAAAGTGGGCAGCACTGATGTTTTCTCCCTGCAGTTTAATGCAGGCAGATGCTGCAAAATTACCCGGGTGTCCTATACTCAGTATGGCTAGATCATTCCCTTCGCGAAGCACCCTTCCTTTGCCGACAGGGATTCTTTTAAAAGGCTTTCGCCAGTTTGCCATAACACCGTTTCCCCGGGGATAGCGTATTGCAAAGGGCCCCTGGTTTTTTAGCTGAGCAGTGTACATAAGGTTTCGCAGCTCTTCTTCGTTCATTGGTGCAGAGACTGTCATATTTGGAATACACCGCATAAAGGCAAGGTCAAAAAAGCCATGATGAGTGGCCCCGTCATCTCCAACCAATCCACCCCGGTCAATACAAAACACCACATTAATATTTTGAAGAGCCACATCATGTATTACCTGGTCATAGGCCCGTTGCAGGAAGGATGAATATATGTTACAAAAGGGAACCATCCCCTTTACGGCAAGTCCGGCTGAAAATGTAACTGCATGCTGTTCGGCAATTCCCACGTCAAATGTCCGTTCCGGCATCTTTTCCATCATTATATTGAGAGAGCACCCGGTGGGCATAGCAGGAGTAATACCAACGATACTCTCGTTTACCTCTGCAAGTTCCAGGATGGTGTGACCGAAAACATCCTGATACCTGGGGGGCACCGGCTTTTCAGTTTTTACTTTCAGACGTTCTCCGGTATTCTTATCGAACAGTCCCGGAGCATGCCATAGCGTCTGATTAAGTTCTGCCTGGGGGAACCCTTTCCCTTTGACAGTTCTAACGTGTAGCAGCTTGGGTCCGGGAATTTGCTTCAAATCTTTGAGAATACGGGAAAGATAAACGACATCGTGGCCGTCGACAGGACCGAAATATCGGAAATTAAGAGATTCAAAGAGATTACTGTGCTTAAGAAGGGCGGTTTTCAGTCCGGCTTCAATTTTCTGAACCGCATCTCTTGCATTAGCGCCGAGCTTGCTGATCTTTCCAAGCAAGTGCCATGTTTCATCTTTAATCTTATTATAGGTTTGTGAGGTGGTTATATCCAGGAGGTATTCTTTGAGCGCCCCTACATTGGGGTCGATAGCCATATTATTGTCATTGAGAATAACAAGCAGATTGGAATTATTGATACCTGCATTATTCAATCCCTCAAAAGCCAGGCCGCCGGTCATAGAGCCGTCACCAATGACAGCCACAAATTGCCTGTTACGCTCATTTTGAAGTCCCGATGCAATAGCCATGCCGAGTGCAGCAGATATTGAGGTTGAGGAATGGCCAACTCCAAAGCAATCATGTGAGCTTTCACTTAGCTTGGGGAATCCGCTAATGCCCTTGTATTTACGGTTAGTGTGAAAAATATCTTTCCGTCCCGTGAGTATTTTGTGTCCGTAGGCCTGATGTCCGACGTCCCAGATAATCTTATCCTTAGGTGTATTGAAAATATAGTGCAGGGCAACTGTAAGTTCTACTACACCAAGGCTAGCTCCAAAATGTCCCGGATTTGAAGATACCACATCAATAATAAATTTGCGAAGTTCTTCACTAACCGTTACCAGATCATCGGGGGTAAGTTTTTTAAGTTGTGAAGGATAATTGATGTTATTCAGCAATTTATAATTATAGTTATCTGTAGTTGATTTCATTTTGAATTGCCGGTAAAAGTTATTTACACTTGATATTATTTACTGATAGATCAAACATATACTAAAACTGTAAATTAATTAAGCAATAATAAAAATGATTTCCTAAAATTAATAATAATATTTGTCGAAAAGCGTTTTAACGGTTATTTACTTTATTACTTCTTATATTTGTAATAAATGCCACAAAGAGATTATCTCTTTTTTTAAATATTGTACAGTCGAAAATAAACAATTTTAATTCCATGAACTACTATTCAAAAATATTTGTTGTTGTTATTTCATTTATCATGATAATAGCTTCCTGCGTACCTGCAAAGCATTTTCAGGAAATGAGAGATGAAAAAAGACTCTCCGAGCAGGAACGGGATTCTCTTCTTATAGATAACAAAAGAATGGACGTAAAGTTGACTGAGTTACAGGCAAGAATTGCTGTAATGGATAAAGAGATAGAAGAGCTTATAAGCGATAGCACCGATAGAGCCCTGAGGTTAAGAAATACAAAGACCGAACTTGACCGTACACGCCGCCAGTTAAGTAATCTTCAGGAAGCACAGGATGCAATTGCAAAAGGCAGTGCCCGTGAGACCACAAGGTTATTGCAGCAGCTGCAGACAACCCAGGAGGATTTGATGGCTCGTGAAGACAGGCTCAAAGAGATGGAAAAGACTTTAAATCAGAAGGAGGCTGTTCTCGATAAAATGTCCAGTGACCTGGAAAAAAGAAATGAGCGACTTATTGAACTTGAAAGCATTCTTTCCCGCCAGGATTCGCTTGTTAATGCACTTCATGAAACAATAGCCTCTGCCTTACGCGGATTCAGGGGTCAGGGACTGAGTGTCGAAGAAAGGAACGGGAAGGTTTATGTTTCTCTTGAGGAGCAGTTGTTGTTCAAGACAGGAAGCACCGTTGTTGACCCTAATGGTGTCAGGGCACTGAAGGACCTGGCCAGGGTCCTTGAAAATAACCCCGACATTAATATTATGATAGAAGGACATACTGATGATGTGCCTGTTATTCCCGGTCCAAGGATGCGCGATAACTGGGATTTGAGTGTACTCAGGGCCACCTCTATAGTCCGCATTTTGCTTGACGAGTCAAGCATAGATCCGCAAAGGCTCATAGTTGCAGGCAGGGGCGAGTACATGCCACTTGATACAGATGATACAGCCGGAGCAAGGCAAAAGAACCGGCGTACAGAAATCATTCTCACTCCAAAACTTGATGAACTGTTCCAGGTCCTGGAAACGAATTAACATCTTCATGTTACCTGTTTCAGGGCGGCGGGATTTTTAATTAGTTCCGGGGTGTTAATATTTTTCAGAAGATCGCTTTGCCGCGAAAATGCAGACAACAGGTTCTAAAAAAGAATTGTATTGTGCTGATGTGGTTGTCCGGGAAGCAACCTTACCCTATTTTTTAATGTTATATATTGTTTGCAGCAAACTGTTGCCAATGGCTATTATTTTCTGAGATTCACCTTTTATTTCAGGTGATTTTATACCGCTTTTAAACAGGGACGGGCCTGTAAATATCCTTGCCTCATCCCAAAGGCCTTTTTCTATAAAACGGTTCAGGGTAAATGCCCCACCCTCAATAATAAGCGATTGAATGTTTTGCCTGTAAAGAAATTCGAGCATTTGAACCTCTGTGTTATCTCCAAAAGTAATCCTGGCATAACCGGGTTTTATTTGTTCTGACTCTTTTGTTTTCATTTTACCCGGGTGTTTTTCCAGACATGTTGTGTGCTTTTCCGGCACAGTCACGCACCCTTCCCGGGGTGGCATATTTTCCGTGAATATAAGGGTTGGTTGACTGTTGTCAAAAATGTTATAATGGGCTCCAATCTTTAAACTGCGGTCGATTATAACCCGCAAGGGGTCTTTGCCTGACCAGTCCCTTATATTGAGCCTGGGATTATCTTTTAAAACTGTGTTTGTACCAACAAGTATTGCCTGTTCTTCAGTTCTCCATTTATGAACCAGGATCCGTGCTGTTGGAGAGGTTATCCAGTTTGGCCCGATGGGGGCATTTGCAGGTCGCTCGAAATCAATAAATCCATCGGATGAACGGGCCCATTTCAGAATAATATAGGGACGTTTTTGAAGATGAAAGGTAAAAAACCTTTTATTTACGGTGTTACATTCAGTCTCCAGTACGCCACAAACAACTTTCACACCATTTTCCCTAAGCAGATTTATCCCTTTACCGGCTACAAGCTTATTGGGATCTGATGAGCCGATTATAACCCTGGGGATACTCTTTTCTATTATCAGATTGGCACAAGGAGGGGTCTTGCCATGATGAGTGCACGGCTCAAGATTTACATAAAGACTTGCGCTCTTTAACAATGCAGGGTTACTCACATGACTGATGGCATTTACTTCAGCATGAGCCCCTCCGTAAAACTGGTGAAAACCTTCCCCGATAATGGAATTATTATA
>SLPB01000074.1 GCA_007132225.1 Bacteroidales bacterium
ACCTTCAGTTTTTGAATTGTGTTCGGGGATCGATACTATGAATTCTGCCCCTTCGCTTTTTTCACTGTTTATTTTAACCTTACCGTTAATCATATCAAGCAATGCCTTGTTTACAGACAGACCCAGTCCGTGCCCCCTGTTAAGGGAGTTTATCCCCGAATCAAGCCGCCTGAACCTGTCGAAGATAATTTTCTGGTCTTCGCTGGAAATTCCGGGTCCGTGATCTTTCACACTGACATTTAAATTGTTTTTGTGCATTGAAACATTTATTTCTATGTTCTCTCCTGGTGGACTGAATTTTATTGCATTGCTTATAAGATTGGATATTATAAGCCGGAGTTTTTCGGGATCAGTATTAAAATAGTATATTTTCTCAACTCCCGGCGTTATATTAAAATCAAAACTAAAACTAACCCGTTTCTTTTTTGCTTCTATTTTGAATGAATCCAGCACCCCCTCAATCAGTGAGTTAATGTCTACCTTGAGGATTTCAGGACTTACTTCCCCTGCCTCTAATTTTGCTGCAACAAAGATGTTCTTAAACTGAAAATCAAGGTTGAAAGCCTCTGAGTGTATCAAAGACACCATTGATATAATTGTTTTCCAGTCTTCTTTCTTGGCCGACAATATATTTTTTGATAAACCTATTATTGAAGCAAATGGATTGACTATCTCATTTGTGATATTGGAGATAAAATGGCTTTTCAGGGCCTCGGAATCTTCAAGTTTTTTATTAACGATCTTTAGTTCGTCATTCAGTGCCTTCATCTCTTCCAATGTCTTGCTATAGGCCTCCAGTCTCACTGTCAGTTCACTGATAAGTTCTTTATCACTATATGCATTCATAATATTATGTCTTTTGATTTGTGTTGACTGATAAGATTCTTTTCATATCAGGGAGCCTGAATGGTTTTGATAAATAATCATCCATTCCCAGCTCCAGGCATTTTTCCTTATCGCCCGACATGGCATTTGCTGTCATTGCAACTATCTGAACCCTGCCTCTATCTTTATTTTCCATCTCCAGTTGTCTTATTATTCTTGTCGCCTCGTAACCATCCATTTCCGGCATGTTTATATCCATCAGGATAAGGTCGTATTTACCGTTTCTGTATTTATCGACTGCCACTATTCCATTTTCTGCGATTTCGACATCCTGGCCCATCCTGTTGAGAAATAACCGGACAACCTTAGTGTTTAGAGGGTTGTCTTCAGCCAGCAGAATCTTCAGATTCCCCTGGTATTCATTTTTAATAGTACCGTTTTGACTTATTGGTTTAATTGCATCCTTGTCAGGTTTCTGCAGCCTGCATGTGAACCAGAACCTGGAGCCTTCACCCACTTTACTTTCAACACCTATTTCTCCTCCCATCATTTCTGTTAATTTTTTGGAAATAACCAGTCCCAGTCCGGTTCCTCCATGCACTCTTGTTGTCGAGGCATCAACCTGGGAAAAGGTTTTAAAGAGTTTATGCATATTGGTTTGTGAAATTCCTATACCCGTATCAGTTACTTGAAACAATAACACAACCAATTCTTTGTTTTTTTCAAGTAGAGATACCTTTATTTTCACCTCCCCCCGGCTGGTAAACTTGATTGCATTTGCAGCCAGGTTCAACACAACCTGGTTAAGCCTCGTGGGATCACCTATCAGTATTGAAGGTATTTTATCGTCCGTGTCAAAATCCAGGAGAAGACCTTTTTCCCTTGCTTTCGGACTTAATATTTTAACTGCATTGTAAAGATTTTTTCCAATATTAAATGGTGTAGATTCAAATTGCAACTCCCCGGCTTCTATTTTTGAGAAATCAAGAATATCATCAATAAGGGTAAGAAGTGTTTTTGCCGACGAAAGCATTACATCAGCAAATTCTTCCTGCTGAGGCTTCAGGCTGGTAGTTTTAAGAAGATCTATCATACCGGTAATGCCATACAACGGGGTGCGGATTTCGTGGCTCATATTGGCCAGGAATTCGCTTTTGGTTTTTGAACTCTCTTCAGCCAGATCCCTTGCTATTTCCAGCTCCCTTCGGGATCTTACCAGCTCAATATGATTATTCACCCTCATTATAAGCTCCCTGGTATGAAAGGGCTTTGCCACATAGTCCACTGCACCCGCTTCAAAACCCCTGATAATACTATCATTATCATTTTTGGCGGTAATAAATATCACAGGTATACCGGAGGTTTCCGGGGTGGACTTTATTTTCTTGCATACCTCATATCCATCCATATATGGCATCATAACATCCAGCATGACCAGGTCGAAATTTTCATTTTTGAGTTTATCCATCGCCATCAAACCGTTCTCTGCCGAATGTATCTGGTAACCCGATCCCTTAAGCAGCTCAGATATCAGCTCTATGCTAAGCGGACTGTCATCCACAACCAATATTCTGTAACAATCACTATCATGGTTATTCTTCATTTTGCAGGTTTTTTATTCAGTCAGCAGGATTTTTTTTAAGCTTAAATACTGATTATATTAGTATTCCAGGAGATCCGGTGTTTAATATTTACGGTATATAGTGGGCTTAAGAGTTTTTACAGGAACATCCATGCCCATGATCGATTCAGAGTGGCCCAGAAAGAAGAATCCTCCATGCCTCAGATGCATACATAGTTTATTGATTACGTTTTCCTGGGTTGAACGGTCGAAGTAAATAAGCACGTTCCTGCAGAAAATAATATCATACTGTTCTTTTATATCATAAACCTGATCCATAAAGTTCAGCCGCCTCCATGACAACCTCCTTCTGAGTTCAGGCACAATTCGGGCGGTTTTATTAAGCGGATCTTTGCTTTTGAGAAAATACTTTTTTCTTATGTTCATTGGTATATTGGCAATCCTGTCTTCACGATATATAGCGTTAACAGCTTTCTGGAGAATGTCGGTTGAAATATCTGTACCCAGTATGTTATAGTCATATCCGGAACTCCCTTCCAGGAACTCGCTTATTGTCATTGCGATTGTATATGCCTCTTCGCCACTTGAACAACCTGCGCTCCAAATCTTTAAAGGTCTGCTGCCAATCTCTTCATATAGTTCCGGCAGGATGTTCTCTGCAAGGTATTCAAAATGAATTGGCTCCCTGAAGAAATCGGTCTTATTGGTGCTGACCACATCTATCATGTGGATTATCTCTGTATCTGCCCCGTTTTCCCCGAAAACATGATCTATATATTCGCTGAATGTTTTAATTTTAAGATGACGCAACCTTTTCTGCAGCCGGCTTTGTAACATGGTAATCTTGACCGGTGGCATTTTAATGCCGGTTTCACGGTAAATGAAGCTACTGAGCTTTTCAAACTCCTTAGTACTCATTTTTGCCTTATATATTTCACTTATTGCGGGATCAATCATTTTGAGAGTTAAAAAACTGACAGTTAGAAAAAACGGTGATCAAATTTGATTTAGGAAGCGGGCTGATCTTACAGGATCAGCCCGCTTGATCCTATTGAATATTAAAACTCTTCTGCATTGTTTCCGTTGGTCTGATTATGGAATTTTTCAAGATCAATTGCTTTATCTGAAGGTGCAGATTTTACCTGTTCATTTTTATGCTCCTGATATGCATAAGCAATCCTGCTCTTTTGTCCGCCCTGTGTAAGGCTGGATTTCCGGTAGTCTTCATCCATGTCCATCTGAAAGAATGAAACGGTATCTTTAAGCTGTTCCGACTGTCCGGAAAGCTCTTCCGAGCTTGTAGCCATCTCCTCGGAAACAGCAGCATTTTGCTGGATAACCTGGTTGAGTTGTTGTATTGCATTGTTTATCTGGTCTGCTCCAGAATTTTGTTCCAGGCTTGCCGCCGATATTTCCTGCACCAGCCTGGAGGTCTTTTCAATCTCCGGGATCAGTTCATTCATCAGTTTCCCCGCTTCTTCGGTAACACCTACGCTTTGAGTTGCCAGTGCAACAATTTCATCTGCTGCCACCTTGCTTCTTTCGGCCAGCTTCCTGACCTCTGAAGCAACCACGGCAAATCCTCGGCCGTGTTCACCTGCCCGTGCAGCCTCCACTGCCGCATTCAGGGCAAGAATATTAGTCTGGAATGCTATATCATTGATTATATTTATCTTTTCAGCGATATTACGGATGGACTCCAGGCTTTCTCCGGCTGAGGCACCCACTCTCTGTATGCCGGTTGATACATTTTGTGCTATCTTCTCTGTTTGCTGGGCATTATCGGTATTCTGCTGGATGTTTGATACCATCTCTTCCATGGATGATGATACCTCCTCTGCCGAAGATGCCTGCTCAGTCGCGCCCTGGGACATCTGCTGTGAAGATGAACTCATCTGGATGCTGGCACTGCTTATGTTGCCTGCACCGCTCATTATATCGCCTATGATGTTACGGAGCTTTTCGATCATTTGCTGCAACGCCCTGGCAAGCTGACCAATTTCATCTTTCTGGTCAACCAACTCTCTATCTATATTTACCCGCAGGTCACCCTCAGCTATCTCTTTCGCCATTGTAACCCCCTTTGTTATTCCTGAGGTTATTGTTTGTGCTACAAATCTGAGAACCAGGATTACTATTGTTAGTGCTATTACAGTAATAATTAACAGGGTTATTCTTAATCCTGCAACCATCCGGGTCATTTCCTGTGTGTAAAACCCTAGTGAGATAAAGGAATCTATAGGTTCATAATATTTGAAATACTGCACCTTATTATCCCCCTGCCAGAGGTATTCATCCCTTACAATATTACCGCCCCTGTTATTTAGCATTGTATGGAAGAACTCCTCATTACTTATGTCTGTTCCTTCGCTATCGGGATGAACAATTAGGGTGCCGTCGGCAGCAACAATATATGGATAGCCGGTGTCGAAATAATTTTTCTGATCGAAATACTCTTTGACGTTTTCCAGGTTTTTTTCAGGTATGCCTACATACAGGATACCTTTAATCTCACCGTTTACCAATATTGGTTCATATGCGGTAAGGTACCAGTCATTTACAACCCAGGCTCTGCCAGTATATGAACTGCCGCGGTCGATAGTTCTCGCCACTTCATTATCGGATGGTATAAACGTTCCGGTAGCTCTTTGTCCGTTATTTTCTCTTACATTTGTTGATACTCTCAGATAACCCTGTGGCACTTTCTGGAAAATGGTTGCCGTTTCAACCTCCATATTATGGATGGCGTCAACAATTTCAAAATTATTCTGTATTTGCATACCATTAATGGTCCATAAAGGCACCCTTACATTGTGAGTGCTTCCGGTAAACTGGTTCCTGGCATTGTATTCAATATATTCATCCAGTTCTTCTATTTCGCCCTGTGCCTGTAAATATGTGCCGGCCAAATGCATTGCCAGATCAACCTTCTCCCTGTTGCTGCTGACTTCAATATCGAGTAGTTCGGAGATATCGGTAAGATGTTCCGTCATTCTGTTGTCGGTTTGCTCATGGATATAGTTTGCCATCATATTGCTTATATATAAGCCCATTACAGCAAATACCACAATAATGAAACTTCCCGTAATAAGGTTAAGCCTCGTTCCTATTTTTAAATTATAAATCCAGTCTCTCATAAATTATTCACTAAAAGATTAAATGTTTCTTAATTATTTTAAAAGTAGTAAAACGCAAAAAATAAAAGTCTTGTGTTTCCCACAGGATCACTTGCACCGGGTTTTCCGAAGTTGTCCAGTGATCTGGCATAGGCCGCTTGCGTATATTCGGTCTCAACACCGACTCTCAGGTTTTTCATGGTGTAGGATAACCTGGGGGATACTCTGAAAAGATGGTTTATATCATTTCCCCTTGAATAGAATACAGACTCTCGTCCTTCGAGACTTATATCATCTTTTGCTCCCCTGTTGCTTGAATAACCGGCAAATAGTCCAAACTCCCACTCCCTTCCATAAATAAATTCCCCCC
>SLPB01000112.1 GCA_007132225.1 Bacteroidales bacterium
AACTGTAGCAGATACCATTGGTATCGCTTTTACAGGTCCTATCAGTGTGCTAACTTCTTTTCCCGCGGGCAGATTATTATACCACAGTTGCAGCTTGTCAATATTTTCAAATCGTATTCCATGTCTGTATGAGTCATATACATAAAATGGAACGTCAACAGGCCAGATGTAATCACTGAACTTTGACGATTCTATCTCCACAAGTTCAAAATATTTCCATCCTGTAAAATCAATGCTGACAAAACGATCCCCGCGGGCTCCATGAGAAAGATGCTTGGGACTCCTGAGTCCGAGGTTCAGGATCTGCCCGTTACCGTCACCCTTGATCCACACCCCTAATGCCTGGTTTTCACCAAGGTCAAGCCCTGGTTCAAATCTCTTTTCCATGTTGATAAATGAACCCTCCCGTGGAGATTTTCCGGTGCTTTTAGCTGAAAATATTCCTCCCGTCTCACCATTTACTCTCTTTGCCCTTGATATGCCTATTTCACCCGACACACCTTCAGCGCTCGCTTCACTTATAAAATCAGATGGTTTTGAAAAATCTGTCAAGACAATATTTGAGGGATCATCATAGGGCATTACCGACATCAATGGTTCTATCCTCACTTTAACAGGTTGTTTATGAAATTCATTATTTACAGTCCAGCGTGCCGAAGGATGATCAAATCCAGCAACTTTATGTTTTCGATAAGTAACCGGTTTAAAATTCCATTCTCCGCTTTCCTCCTGAAACAGGGTAAACTCTTTCCCGGGTTGGCGGAGGAGACTACGTATAGTGTCACTGAAATAATTCTGATGCCGCAACTCCTCATACTGTCTTATGATGTCCGTAGCTTGTCGGAAAAGCGGAATTTCCTCCAGTGTTTTCTTGTCAACACCTCCCAACTGTGATAAGCCGGCATTATTACCAATCATTTTACAGCCTAAGTATTCAATAACATCGGGAAAGGTCGGTTCCGTCTGGGGGGGATTCCAGGTCTGGTTACCCCACCATCCGAGATGAAGGGGGATAAGTATCTGTCCTTTTTCAACGGCGGCGTATTTATCAATCAAAGGTGAGTGACCCGGCCACCTGCCATGTTCCCATTCATTTGATTCTATTTTATCCGGAAGAAAGAGCCCGGATGCTTTTATTGATGCCAGATGAATATCTATGAACCGCTTATACCCGCGTACCGGCCGGTCCCATGCCTGCCAGCGCGAACGGTAATGCCACCAGTGGTGCGACATGGAACTCATCTCCATTCCCACAGGGGGATCAAGGTGTTTTGCAACTTCAAAAATAAATTTGGTGCCATAGTACCAGAAGTTCTCCTCACCACCAAGCACAGCACTCCCATCTATTGCATCAAAATATATCCCGTCAAATCCACAATCATTCACGATTTTCGCATGCCTCCGGGCCATCTCATCAAACAGGGTGGTTTCGGGCCCCGGTACAAACCTCCCGAACCTCTCACTCATGTGATATGCTTTCTCATTGGCCCCATGAAATGATGGTTTAGTCCCGTTCGCTCCACGCCTGAGTCCGGTAAACTTATATGGAGGTTCCCTGGTAACTCCGCCGAATTCAATCAACTCACTTCCGATCCTGAGAGTGACACTATTTGCAACATGAAAACCGGTTATTAATGATATATCTGCCGTTGACTCATTTACAACAACTTCATCTGCAGCGTCATCGAGGGGTTCTGCAAGAGTAAAGGTGGCATCATAGCCAAGATCTTTGCTGGGAACAGGGGTCACATATTTTGATCTCTTATCAATAAAGAATGCATATGTATGAAAAATATGAGATATTCCCTCCTCACGTAACCGGGCATTTATCCGTTTAAATGTTTCCCATCCATCAGGCCATTTCTCCTTATTAAGCTCAAAAGTTCCAAACTCAAAAAAATTGCCCCCACCATGGCTGTCTATCTGGTTGAACCCCAATCTGCGGCACGTTTCAATCCACTCATCCACCGTATCCTCGGTCAGTGTTCCGAAGTTCATAAGATAGGAGCCATAGCCCTCATCCTGCATAAGTGCCCAGGCACCTCCCTTATCTGAAAAAGGTATATCTTCTGCATGCGATATAACATTGCGGATAACAGGAAGCATTTTCTGCACGGGGAGACCTATAATAGTTATCTCGGCCCCCTCCAGTCCAAATCTCTCATAACATTTTGCCCACAGATTATTCTGCAAAGGGGGCAGCAGCCTGACATGTGTAAATAGATTCATGGAGAGGGCACATGCTGCAAAAGGCTCATAAGGCATTCCCTCCAATTTGAGTGGGATATTTAAAAAAGCAAGTGACTCTATATTTCCGGTGACAGATGTAACTTTAAATGTAACACGATCATCTTCTTCACTGATATGGATATCGGCCTCAACACCTGACTTGCCAAACTTCAAATTAAGATTATTTTTCACACGGTAAATTTCGGTTACTTCATACCTTTCCCCGTCGCTTATAATATAGGCGGATTTTGAACCTGCTTCGGAATCGAGATAATCGTTGCCGGTTGTTTTATCCGTAAAATGGAGGTTTTTACCGTTGCCTGCTATTTCATATCTGAAATAATCGTTTTCGATAACAATATTTTCTGTAGAGCAGTTTCCAAATACAAAACTTAAAATGACGAGAACAATAATAAATCCTTTGGGTTTGTTCATTACGTTGTTTTTATTTTCAGGTTGCCCGCGACTTGAATAGCTACTCCATCTCCTCCAGGGATGTTGTGACCATATCAATAACGCCATTCACCATCACATCCTCCACTGACGGATCCCAGCCTACAGGTGATGCGTACTGAGTTTGAATTGTTCGTGGCTGATAGACATCGAGCCTCACAAGTTCACGGGTAGGAATATAAAGATTGTGTTTGCCCATATATGCGAATACCATGATGGGCCCTTCAGTGCGAAAAGCATCCTTTATACGTGCACCTATGGGAGCTACAACCTCTCCCTGCATCGCCACAAAAGGCATTGAGCCAATGGTTGCGACAATAACTTCTTCATATATACAAGGAAAACGGTCATGAATGGAATAGTCATATTTTTCAAGCAGTTCGGTGTCTTCCCTATGAATCAAATAAGTATCAAAGGTGCAAATCATGTCAGCAGTCCCGGTGGGAAATGGAAGTCCTTCATCATAATATCGAAGCAACATTCGAATCCAGTTGGTTCCCCTGTGTTCATGGGGGTAGGGCACAAACCCCAAATCTTCAGGTAATCTGCTTGCCAGTTCGCGTACCTCATTCTCGGGCATTGGATCGGCAAGGGGGAGTGAAATATTTTCCAATCGGCTGGTAAGGGGGCCGGTAACATTAATCATATCACCAGAAACAACATCAAGAACAACATCTGCCAGTTTTCGACCAATTTCCCGTGATTTTATTTCCAGTATGCTGTCTGTATGCTCAATACCCCTGTTATATTCCGACTCCTGTATTATTTTATGGAGCTCCAGTATATTATGGTAAAACTGATTACCACCGCTTGAAATAGCATACATGGCCTGAACACCCGGCAGAGCGGCTTCAATTTTATCCATTGCAAAGCCGGGATGGCCTGTGTCAATGCGATTGCGGGTTGACTGGGTGGGATGCATGCCGTGATTAAAGAGAACAGCAACAGGAATCCTTCCTCGCTTCACCTTGAGTACCTGCACTTCATAGTCAGCGGGCGCGTTACCCACGCTGGCAACGAAATATCCATAACCGGAGCCGAAGTGTAGCGAAACCGGTCCCTGTTCATTCGCGATAGCCTCCTTAATCAAATCATATATATTATCCGCAACACGACGGCCGTAGTCAAAATTTCCAGGATTGATCTGGATCGGGGCATTATGGTTATGAGTAACCAGCAAAATCAACTGGGAAGGGTCGAGCCCCAACTCATCTACCACCCGCTCACGCAGAAAAGGGGTTATTACATCATGACAATTCAAATCAGAAGTAATAATAACCAGGCGATGTTCGCCATCATTTAGAACAAGAGCCCTGGCCTTGATGTCGCTATGGACACCTTCTGAAATCCTGCCATTTACCATTACACGAGGAGTCTGATTGGAAATTACCGTTGTAGCAACTCCTGCTTTAAGTTCAGCAGAGACAGCAGGTAATTCAGTTGTACAGCCCGAGAAAACCACGATAAATATGATGGCTGGCGCCAACAAGTAAACAAAAATAGTATTGGATAAGAACAAACTTATCAGGGCTTTGTAATTCATGGGGTTACTTTCCCTGACTTTTTCAAAAGATCTTCCATGAGCAATTCTTACTGCAAGACTTTCTGATTCATAAATTCTTTTTCCTGTATTTATCATTTCCTAATAGTTTAGTTTGATACTTATTATCATTAACGGGCACTAAAAGTTGAAAAAAGTTCTTTGAAAGTCTTTGTTCAAAGCAATTTAAGAGGTAATATTCAGGGTGACGATTTGAATTTAAATTACATGCTGTAACCCTCCTTTTAACCTTTTGAAACCAATTAAGAATTAGATAATACAGGTTCATAAAAGGCCGGCCAATTCCTGATTAATTTCTTAAATAAGAATAAGTTTCGGCTAATATATGAATCAATTTGAATAATAAAAAATACAGCCACCCATTTCAATAAAATCTCCAGTGGCATATATGACCATGAATAAAGCTGACCGGTGAGGTTTGTTTTTCCCGCTAAACCGAAGCAATTATAACTGTTTCCACAAAAATTGGTGATGCCGGATAAGCTTTAACAGTGCCAAAATCAGCAATAGTGCCAAAATGTAGTTATATGAGATCAAATCATTTTTTGAATCTTGTTGTGCTTCCAAAGTATATGAGACTAAATTTTCCCTGAGCTCATCTGTGCGGGGTATGTTTCGGTGGTGCCATTTTCCCAGGATAGTGCCTTCTTTTAATAATAGTAATCCAGGATTACTCCTAATAATCGTTTTAAGGGTAATTTCATCTGCATGGTAAAAATTATACCCGGCACCTGTTCTTTCAGTAAATTCTGCTATTTGTGGTTCCGGACTGGCGGTCAGGCAAATAAAATTCATTCCATGATTAAATGACCACTCTGCCAGGCGATTTATCCTGTCAATGTTTTTTTTAGCACTCCTGTCAAGGTTATATGAAACAAGCACGAACGTAAAACCCGGGTCCTGAAGAATATCGTAGGTGTGATCCATGCCATCTTCAACAGATTCAATATAGAAATCGGTAATCGGGGGTTCATATCCTTTTCTGATAAGAGTACTCTCTGTTCTCACCCATTCCCATTCAGGACCGGGAAGGCTGTCAGTCGTAAAAGCTTTGACCTCTCCGTCTTTTTCATAATACAGGATTATTTCATATTCATCAGTTGGTGCATCGGGGGGAATGCTCATTTTTTCTTCGATATCGGCACCTGTGCTGAATGGGCGGTAATCAATGACCGGCAAATTCAGATAGGAGTAAAAAAATAATCCCAGGGTGGCCACAAGAAAACCGGCAAGTGCTGTCCATTCAACAAATCTGTTGTTGAAAAATGGTTTGAATTCTTTCCTGTTTATAAAAAGAAATGTTACAAATGACATTAATACTACATTTTTCCAGAATGTCTCCCAGTTTGTCAGTATAATAGCATCGCCAAAACAACCGCAATCGGCTACGGGGTCAGTCAGGGCTATTATAAAGGTCAGAATTGTGAAAAAACCCATGAATAAAAAAACAGCCCAGGAAGCAATGATCATGTGAATACCTGCTACCAGCGCAAGTCCGATTAACATTTCTGCGATGGACAGGAGCAGGGATAAAGGAAAAGCAAGGGGTTCAAGGAACTCAATATTAAATGCCACGAAGTAATCCACAAACTTATAGGTGGACCCAAGAGGGTCAATGCCTTTTACAAATCCTGAATAGATGAAAAAAATACCTGCAATTAATCGTGAGAACTGGAGAAGAAATATTTTTATGTTTTTCATGGCTATAACAAAAAAGGATTATTACACTTACGTGGATGATCCAGGGAAAAATTAATCGGTGAACATGAATAACTTAACTTATGAATTACCATAAAATTGTGGAGCGCTCAGTGTATGATTGCCTTCTTCTCCTGGAATTAACAAGAAGGAAAAGATCATTACCAGGGCTGACGAAAGAATAACTTTTTTCATAACAGATGCATTTTTGTAATAATATTATTTGAGATAATAATTATTAAGAGAGTTTCGTAATAATACGAACTACATTTGAAATTGTTATACTAAGTAGCAAAAAGTTTTCGTTAAAAAAGAATTATTATTTACCATAATCCAATTCTCAACAAAGTTATTGTTAGAGCAAGTTTTCTCTTGTAAAGGTACTTTCATTGTTTATATTTGCGAATTTGGGAAATACCAGGTCTAAGTAAATTATTAATGTATGCAATATCTTATACTAAGGAAATACTTGTTGAAATTCAGCCTGGGTATTTTTTTTCTTTTTTTTGCATGGAATCTGTACAGTCAGGAAATTAGGGGACTAACTTCAAAAGAATTTTATGAGCAATATGGCAACAAGCTTCATGATGAAAGTCTACTGATAATTGATGGCCGCACTGAAGCGATGTTTGATAGGGAACGCATAGGAAATGCCGTAAATATTGATGCAGATTCTGAAGATCTCCTTGAGCAGTTGGAGCAGCACATGGATCAGTCTGTCATCGTTGTTTACTGCACTACAATAAGACGTACTACAGATATTGTCAATAAACTGAAAGGAATATATGAAGGGGAGATTATTTTCATTATCGATGGTGTAAGGGGCTGGAAACTAAATAACCTGCCCGTTAACAAGGGGGAAGTAATCTCCCTTTTAGAGGCTTGGTAATATTGAACAAAAGAAAAATTCTTATCCTTGGAAAACAATCAGGTTTTACCCTAAACAGAATGAATCCTGATTCAGGGATCCCGGTAGGCCAGCAAGGTTATTCATATCTTAAAATATCAGCAGGATTAAGCCTGGCACATTTATATGCCTGAAAACTGACAGTGGCCAGGGCTATAATATAGGTCAAAACCGAAGCTGCAATGAATACTGAAATTCCAATTTCAATCCTGTAGGCAAAATTTTCAAGCCACCTGTTCATTAAGTACCAGGCAAGGGGCCAGGCAAGTAATGTAGAAATTACCACAAGCAGATTAACCTCTTTTGATAGCAGCATCATTATAGAACTAAGGGATGCTCCCATTGCTTTGCGTATCACTATTTCTTTGGTGCGCTGCTCTGCAGAATAGGAGGCGAGTCCCAGCAGTCCAAGAGAGGCTATCAGGATAGAAAGAAGAGTGAAAATTGAAATTATGAGCCCTGTCCGCTGTTCCGCCCCGTAATTCAGGTTGAGGTCGTCAGAAAGGAAAGAATAATCCAGAGGCTGATCATCAACAAAGTCATTCCATCTGTTCCTGACAATATCAATTGCCCCGGCTTCTTCACCTTCTGCTATCCTTACTATCAGGTAGTTTCCCTGGGTTCCCGGACTAAGTACCAGGGGATTGATCGACTGGTGAAGCGATTGAAAATGAAAATCCCGGACCACGCCTATAATAGTAAACGCAAGATCTTCGGGAGCCTCCATTGTCCCGCCCTGCCCTGTATTGATCAATTTTTTTCCTACCGGATCCTCATACCCCATTGCCCGTACAGCCGTTTCATTTACTACAACAGCTAGGGAATCACTTGCAAAATCATGTGAAAAGAACCTCCCCTCAACCAGTTCGAGCTCCAGCACCCTGGCATAATCATGATCTACCCACCCGTTGGAGATGACGTGCTGCTCATTTGATGCAGCACCATCCCTCCTGAAAGCATCTCCAACAAAAAGTTTCCCCGGTATAGACCGGGCTATTGACGCCGCCACTATTCCGCTATAGCTGGTGAGTTCGCGGCTGAATGCTTCTCGGTTCTCTTCCGGAACAGAACGAAAGCGGTGAATAACAAGAACATTTTCGGGGTTCATACCCAGATCTTTGGAATTAATGAAGTTAATCTGGCGGTTAACAGTAAAGGTACTTATTAAGAGCACTATTGTTATGACAAACTGGAATGCTACCAGGAAACCCCTGAAACGTGAATTTTTCATTCCGGAATGAAGTTTTCCTTTGAGCACATTCAGGGGAGAAAAGGAAGAAAGAATAAATGCCGGATAACTTCCTGAAAAAAAACCTACAGTTATACTTACAAGTAAAAGAAATGGCAATGTATACCAGGTTGTGAAATATTGCACCTGAAGGTTCTTGCCGGCAATATTATTGAAAGCAGGCATAAAAATCTCAACAAGGCACATTGCTATAAACATCGATATTATACTAAGGAAAACAGATTCACCCAGGAACTGGTAAATTAGCTGTGATTTGCCGGAGCCTGCAATTTTTTTTAGTCCTATCTCTTTTGCCCTTCCGGCGGAACGTGCTGTTGACAGGTTTGTATAATTTATCCCGGCAATAACCAAAATCAGCAGTGCAATCAGGGAAAAAACCCTTACTGTAGTGATATTGCCATTTGACTGTATCTCCCCCTGGAGGTTTGAATGAAGATGGATCCTTGTAAGGGGCTGAAGATGGTACCCCCATACTCCTCCAGTTTCATGGATCTCTTCCAGGGTTGTACCCATCATTGTTTCTATCTGGGGGCCCAGGTATGTTTCCAGCATTCCTGGAAACTTTGCTTCAAGCCTGTCAGGATTGGCGAAATCTTCCAACAGTATATAGGTGTGGCAGAAGTTGCTTATCCATGTGTGACTCTGGTGATCAGGAACGGATAAAAAGGATGCCATTACATCGAATGAAAAATGTGAAGTTCCCGGAGGGTCTTCCATAATTCCTGTTACTTCGTAAAGATCCCTGTCATTCCCGAGTTCAAGGGTTTTTCCCAGCGGATCTTCATTGCCAAAATATTTAAAGGCGGCCGATTCGGTCAGTACAAGTGTGTTTGGGCGGTTGAGTGCATTTCTTTTGTCACCCCTCAGCATGTTAAAGGTGAAAACATCAAATACAGAAGAATCGGCATATACAATATTTCTTTCAATGTAGCTGCGGTCGCCGGACCGGAGGGATGGAGCCGAATTAAAACCAAATAATCTTACCACACTTTTTACTTCCGGTAAATCTTCCAGAATTGCCGCCGCCATTGGTGCCGGGGTGATTGGAGCATGCAGGTAACTTCCCTGCATATTGACTATCAGGCTTATGCGGTATATTTTATCGGCATTTTCATGATGCCGGTCGTAACTCAATTCGTCCCTTACAAACAAAAGGATCAAAATAGAGGTTGCCAGGCCAATAGCAAGTCCGGCTGTATTGATGAACAAATATCCCTTTCTTCTCAGAAGGTGCCGGAAGGTTATTTTCAAGTAACTTTTGATCATGATAAGGTTGTAGTTAAAAACTGATATCAAATAATGATCCATGCATATTATAGGCCTGAAATATTGACGCTTAAGTGAAATATGGCAAAGGTGGGTATGTAGTATTTCTGTTCGTTTTTGATACAACCGGTGTACGAAAATGCGCAAATGTGATTTGGTGTAGTTATTATTGCGGTATCTTCTGTTACCATGTCTGAACAAAAAAAAGTTTGCAGAACACTGAAGCTTGAATTAATGCTGCTTTACCTTGGTAATGAAGGATAAATATATACAGAATAACTGAAAAACCATTATTTTTGTAAATGAAAAAAAGCGGATCAAAACAATGGGCGAAAAGCCGCATCATACAGTAATTTATTAATTCTGCAGGGGGCCGAGCCTCCTTGTAAATATAATATAAGGAGGCAACATCATGGTCGAAATAATACAAAATTTTCAGGAATTAATTGAAGAAAAAAAATGGAAGACATTAAAGCAAGAGCTTAAGGAGTCTGAACCGGTTCGGATTGCCGAAATTATGGAGGACCTGCCTAATGCGGACGCTATCCTTTTATTCAGGTTATTGTCCCGGGAGCAGGCCAAAGAAACATTTCAGCATCTTTCACACGAAGAACAGGAAAAGATAATTGAAGGGCTTGCCATGAATACAGGGAAGATAACCAGTCTGCTAAATGATCTGGATCCCGATGACAGAACTGCATTCCTGGAAGAGTTGCCCGGAAAGATAACCCAAAGATTGTTACAGCTCCTGTCTGCTGAAGAAAGAAGGATATCAACCCAGTTGCTTGGTTATCCCGAAGATAGTGTCGGGCGACTTATGACTCCGGAATATGTTGCAGTAAAACCGGATTTTACCGTTGAGCAGGCTTTGGCTCATATCAGGAAGTTCGGAAAGGATTCTGAAACCCTTAATGTCATTTATGTTGTGAACGATCAGGGTAAACTGATTGATGACATTAGGATAAAAGAGATTATTCTTGCCTCAACCGACCAGAAGATTGCTGATATTATGGATAAACGGTTCACAGCATTAAGTGCCCTGGACGACCAGGAACTGGCTATACGGGCTTTCCGGGATTATGACAGGGTGGCACTGCCGGTTATTGATACAAAAGGGGTGTTGCTGGGCATCGTGACTTTTGATGATGTGATGGATGTGGCTGAGGAAGAAAGCACCGAAGATTTTCAGCGGTTCGGATCGATCCAGGATGCAATCATAAATCCCCTGAAGGCAAGAATTTTTCACCTGTACAGCAAACGGATCGTATGGCTTTCGGTACTTGTATTTATGAATGTTTTCTCAGGAGCGGCAATTGCAAGTTATGAGGGTGTTATCGAGTCTGTTGTTGCTCTGGTTTTTTTCCTGCCGCTGCTGATTGATAGCGGCGGAAACGCCGGGGCACAGTCGGCAACACTTATGATCCGCTCCCTGGCCATTGGCGATGTCCGCCCCAAAGACTGGTTCAGACTTTTCGGCAAGGAATTGCTGGTTGCCCTGTTCCTTGGAATTACAATGGCTTTTGCGGTAGCTCTGGTAGCAAGTTTCAGGGCGCCGGAAGTTATGGTTGTGGTTATGATAACCATGGTGCTTACCGTGCTGACAGGAAGCCTTGTCGGACTGCTGTTGCCTTTTATCTTTACCAGGCTGAAACTGGACCCTGCAACCGCAAGCGCACCTCTTATTACATCAATTGCCGATATTTGCGGGGTGCTGATCTATTTTTCCATCGCATCATGGTATTTTGGAATATAAGCTGGGTACCTCATTATCATAATTTTTCTTTAAGTACTTTCTCTCCCGCTATATTCATTGAAATAGCCCCCAGGGGGGCAGTGATTATGATTGCCAGCACCGCCAGGGTCAGGATAATATCACCCGCCGGAACGCCCATGGCAAGGGGAACCGAGCCGATTGCTGCCTGCACGGTGGCTTTCGGACTGTATGCCAGCATGCAGAAACCTTTTTCCTTTAAAGTGAAGTTTGTTCCCGAAAGGGAAAAGTAAACACCCGCTGCCCTGGCCGTTAAGCCGATGAATATTATTAACAGTCCGGCAAGACCCGTTTCACCTGCAAGCATGATATTTACCTCGGCGCCGACCAGGAAAAAAAGCAATATCTCTGCAAATACCCATATTTTACTGTACCTGGCCCCCATTTCCACCGCAAGGGAGGGCCGTCGCTCAAGTATCACAAAGCCTATCACCATGACGCCGAGTAAAGATGCCAGTGGAATTATATTGCGGAGCAGATCCTCGGCATAAGTCAGAAAAATAGCAGATGCAAGAATAACCAGGATTTTCTTTGTATTCCTGATATTAAACCATTTGAAAAGAAAAAGCAGCGTAACCCCAACCAGAGCCCCGGCCAATACCCCGGTCAATAAGGATAGGGGAATAATAAAGACCTGACTGGCAATATGCATGCCGGATCCGGCAAAATATCCTGCAAAACTGGAAAAAATGGTAATGGCCACCACATCATCTATAGAAGCTCCCGCAAGGATCATGGAAGGAATTCCCTTGTCAGCTCCCTTTTCAAGCTCAATATAAGAAAGCATTTTCGGGACAATTACCGCAGGTGAAACTGCAGCGATGATAAAGCCAAGCATTCCCGCCTCGACGAGACTAATATCCAGAAGCCGGGCTGCAACAAACATCACGACCGCTCCTTCAACAAGAGCAGGAATAAATCCCATACGAAGGGCCGGCATCCCCACCATTTTCAGTGTTTGCAGGTTAAGTCCCAATCCGGCGCGAAGCAATATAATTACAAGGGCAATATTTCTGAGATCGGCTGAAACAAGCAGGATGCTTTCATCAATCCAGTCAGCGCCATACGGACCTATTGCCATACCCAGAAAAAGTATTCCCAGGAATCCGGGAAGTCTTAACCTTACAAAAATCTGGTGAGATATTATTCCAAGTAAAACTATTAATGCCAGGCTAATTGCCATTTCAAATCAAATTTAAACCCACCCTGTTGGGTATACCATTTATGCCATCCCCTGTTGCTTCTCAAATTACTCTCTCAATTTGTTCATAACCTTGAACATAAACCGTACGCATTTCCTTTGCCAGGCTATATGGTTAAAGCTGCCGATTATATATGCATCCAGTTCCGGGTGGTAAAACATAAATGCACCTGTAGCACCCAGAACACCCCAGGAGTTATATTTGGCAGGAATCAGAAGCGGGATGGTCCGTACCTGCCAGATGGCATAACCGTAATCATAACCCGGATTAAGAAGGCCCTTATCACTTTTCATTTTCTCAAGAGTTTCCCCCGACACCAGTTTATTGCCAACCAATGCCTTCATAAACAACAGCAGGTCTTCCATGGGCGCTACCACACCCCCGCCAGCATAGTCGAGTCCGGCAAACCCCCTTATGTCATTTAAACGGGTCTGGTTTGTGTAAAAACCGGCCTCCGGACAGGGGGAGTTTTTCAGGGGACCGGAATAATGGAGCATGTAGGCATGTTTCATGCCAACCGGATCGAAGATCAGCTTCTTCAGAACGTCATGAAAGGGCTCCCCGCATACATTTTCAACAACCAAACCCAGCAGGTGGTAATTGGTATCGGTGTAATATGTTTTACTGCCGGGAACAGACTTAGGGGTCAGGTTCTTTTTTGCCCACTCGACCGCCTCACGCGGACCAATGTCGAAGGTGTGATCGGCAAGCAGCTTGTCAAACAGCGGATAGAAGTTATCGGGCAGACCGGAGGTCTGGTTCAGAAGGTGCCGTATCTGAATATTTGAGGAATAGTCCTTGCCCTTATAAACATGCAGTCCTTCCATTAAACCTGCATCCAGGTACTTGCCGATGGGGTCATCGAACGACAATTCTCCCTTTTCATGAAGTATGCCAACTACAACGGAGGTAAACAGTTTCCCCACACTGGCCATGTAATTGGGTTGCCGAGGGTCAGGATTAATGCATTCTCCGGGGGTTTCTCCGGGGCCTTCTGCCAGGTTAATGTGCAGCCCGGCCCTCTCGGAATGCACGAGCAAATAAGCATTTTTTATCCTTTTGTCTTTTCGTACCTGTTTCCTGAACAGGGTTTCGATTGATGAAATTTCTGATGTATTGGTCATACAAGTAATCTTGATTTAAATCCAAAATTACAATTTTCAGCCATTCATGCAATACTCCGGGTTGAATGATCCGGTTAACCAACCGCGATTACCTCTTTGGGCATGCTAAATACAAAAGATGGGCAGATTTCGCAACCTCATGCCTGAAATGATGAGTGATCCGGGTATGGCCAACTTAAGGAAGAATACCATGGGACGTCAATATAACAAAAATATCCATGAAAAATTTCGGTGAAATAATATTGTTCATTTATTCAACAATGAGTTGTGTATTTAATTCTCATTCCAAAGGGCCCTGTTGTGGGGTTCAAATAAAAATATTTGGATTAACTACCATATCTTCTATTTGTTAGAGTCACTGTGTATCCAGGCAAAGGATTCTGGCATATTTTTTTCCTGATGAACATCTCGGATAGAAAAGTACCCGGAGTCCGGGTCTGCGGATTAAGAAAAAAGAATTTCCCCTAATAAAATAATCATGATTAAATTAAAAATCAAACAGGTATTATTGAGTATGCTAATTATCTTTTTAGCCTCTCAGGCAGATATACTCTCTCAATCGGTTCTGCAACGAACTCCCAATATAAGTGATGGATGGGTGCCTGATGCCGTTCAGTTTAACTTCCTGCACCGGATGTGGACACAGGAAATCGGCCCCGATACAAGGATACTCGCTTCTCCGACCTTTTTTTTGGGCATGCCCGTCACAAACAGGGGAATGGCCGCTGTAAGGTACGCTCCCAATTCAACAGTGGCACAGGCCCATGAGCTTGAATTTTTTGGCCGGTACATGCTGGCCGATCAGGGAGAACATTCCCCCGTTGGAATTGCCGTCAACGGCGGTTACAACACTGCCGCCAATAGTGTTGACGGTGAGCTTTTTTTGAACTGGCAGGCAGGAAGGTTCATTTTATCGGGAACAGTCCGTGCATTTTCGGGTGCTTATCAAACAAGTGATTTCCGGGCCTCTTATGGAGGCGGACTGGTGGTGGGGCTCACTTCATCAATAGCGCTTGCAGGGGATATTATTTCACTGTCAAACCTAAAGGAGGGTGAACGGGTAGCCTGGGGGGCGGGACTGCAACTGAGAGTTCCGGCAAGTCCCCATACTTTCTCGGTCCAGGTAACAAATGCACGCACCTCCACACTCCAGGGGGGGAGCAGGGGGCATGACACTGTAATGTGGGGATTTGAATTTACCATGCCCATGACTTTCCTGGGAAGGGGCATAGCTAATTAGCGGGGGCTCAATTTACCGGCAGGAGCTTCTTAATTTGCTCCAATTCCAGTGTTGTATTTACACTGATATTCTTTATTACTGTTATTCCTTCCCCTCAAGCCATTTCTTGAAGGGAGTTACCTTATCTATGCTTACCAGGGCGTGTTCTTCCGATTTGGGCTCAAGGTCCAGCTTAAGCCTGCTCGTGGAAAGGATATGGACCTCCTTTATGGAATCAAGCGATACAATCATCTTCCTGTTGATCCTGAAAAACCTTGATGGATCAATCTCCTTTGACAGTGCATCCAGGCTCGGGTCAATACAATAGTTCCTTTTATCCTTGAGACAGGCGGTGGTGTAACCACTTTCACTTTTAAAATAGCTGACATCATATACCGAGAATGTCTTGATCTTCTGTCCAACTCTGACCGAAAATCTTTCGCGGTATCCCTCATCCTTCTTTACTATAAGTTCGTATAGTTTATTAAGGTCTCCGGGTTGCTGATTCGATGTAGTCATTTCCCGGTATTTTTTCAGAGCCGTATTTAGTTCCTCCTGGACTATGGGCTTCAGAAGATAATCAATACTCTTTAGCTTGAAAGCCTTGATTGCATATTCATCGAATGCCGTTGTAAAGATTATGGAGCTTGATATATCGACCTTTTCAAATATTGCAAAGCTGAGGTCATCTTCAAGGTGTATGTCAAGAAATATGAGGTCGGGATGAGCATTCTCGCTAAACCACTCTACCGACTCCTCTACCGATTCAAGCTGAGCCAATATCTCAATATCCTTGTCGTATGAAAGGATCATCTTCTTCAGCCGCTCAGAAGCAAGGGTTTCATCTTCAATTATCACTACTCTCATCACATTGGTTTTTATATTCGTATTTATTATTTGTATTTACCTTTTTCTGTCACCGGGTCCCGCCATGCACTGATCAACAACTTCCACCTCATTCTCTTACCATAAAACTAATCCAGGTCCGGTTCATGTTTTGCAAAATCCTTATCAAGCAATGGTATTTTGGCAATAAACTGATTGCCTGTAATTTCAAAAACAGGTTGTATATCAGATAGCAGCGCATACCTTTTACTAATATTTATCAGTCCCACGCCAGTTGATACCATTTTCGTCTTCCGGTCCTGAAGATTATTTACTACTGTCAGATATCCTCCTCCGTTGGCCGAAACCTCAATATTCAAGGGGTTCTTCCTGGAAAAGGTGTTATGCTTTATGGCATTTTCCATAAGAAGCTGCAGGGCCATAGGCACTACCTGCCTGTCACTGTCGGTATCAGCAATCTCTATTTTTACAAATACCTTTCCGGCAAACCTGATATTGATCAAAAAAATGTATGCTTTTATGAAATCCAGTTCAGTTGCCAGGGTTACCAGATCCTTGTCTTTGTTTTCAAGCACGTACCGGTATACTTTTGATAGCTTCTCGGTGAACATCTCGGCGAGTTCCGGATCAACCCTGATAAGAGATGTGAGCACATTGAGGCTGTTAAACAGGAAATGGGGATTAACCTGCTGTTTCAACACTTCAAACTGTGACTGCAAATTCTCTTTTTGCAGCTTAAGCAGTTGTGTATTTGCCATGGTCAGCCTGGCCGTTCTTTCCTCAACAGTTTTCTCCAGTTGGCGGTTAAGCTTTTCAAGTTCCTGCTTGGCATCGATAAGCGCGTGTTCTGCATTTTTTTTATCGGTAATTTCGGTGGTTATGCCATCAAGGTAAATTGCATTACTTGCTTTGTCAAATACCGGCCGGCCGTTCTCCTGTACCCAGATGACCCTTCCGTTTTTGTGAACAATCCTGAACTCAATTGAATATGGGAGGTTATTGCTTACGCTTTCCGCGACCTGCTTTTTGACTTCTTCTAGGTCCTCATGATAAATGATATCGGAGAATCTTACATTTTTGTTGTCAATGAAATCATCCGCACTATAACCGGTTATATCAGATATTTTCTCACTGTAATATTTTGTTGTTAAATGTTCATCATGCAAAGTTCTGGAAACTGCTCCCACAAGATTAGATGTGAGGCTTTTAACAAGCATCCGGGTATCCCGCAGTTTATCCTCAGCTGTTTTCTTCTCACTTATATCTGTTATTATACCGTCGATAAAAAGAACATTGCCCTCTTTATCATACACACCCCTGCCGGATTCATAAACCCATATGGTTTCCCCGCTTTTTTTTATTACCCTGTATTCAAGATCAAATTTTTTCCTGCCGGTTACTGCTTCGGAAATGCAGGTTTTTACATACTCCATGTCATCAGGGTGCATGACCGAACTGAAAGGAGTCATAGGATGATCGGTGAATGACCCGGGCTTGTAACCGGTAACATCTTCAACCTGGTCGGAAACGAAAAGCATTGTCCACTCCTTGTCAGGCAGGCATCTGTAAGTAAAACCGATGAGATTGGATATAATGCTTTTGATCTGTTCCTTGTTCGCCTTCAGTTGTTTTGCGATCGCATCTTTTTTCTTTATTTCCTCTTCGAGTTTTGAATTTAGAGCTCTTTCTTTTTCAATCAACTCTGCAGCAAACCTGTTCTTTTGCTGCTCAATTTTCATGCCTGCATCAAGCTGGTTTTTCTGGGCAGCCTCTTCAAGCTGCTTTTCTATAAACCGGGTAATTGAGTTTTGCATGTAAATGCAAAGCAAGCCTATAGCAATAATATAGACCGATTTGAATATATGCGATATGGGAGAGAGCGATATGTTTGCAGAAAGAAGCCCGGGTGTCTGGCTGAACTGCACAAAATAAACCAGGTTAAACCCAATTGTGGCAATAATGATAAGGTAAAGCAAAAGTATTTTGTTGAGTCGGAATGTGTATATCATGAATATTACCGGGATCAGGAATGTTGTTGCCGCAGCGGTGGCAGCAGTAGGATCGAAAAAGGCTGCCATCCCGTAAATATGATAGCAGATTATTGCTATATCTATAGTGCCGCCCAAAAATCCCAGGTATGGAGGATTGTATTTATTTACTACTGCATACCAGAAAAAAAGATTTGTTATAAAATACACAAAAATCAATATTAATCCATGCCTCGCGGTTTCCGTGTATCCCAGCGAAATCTGGACAGCGAGGAGTGTGCCGGCCAGCAGAATAAAAAGCCACCTGAAGGTGACCGACAGCCGGGTGCCTTTTAGCCGTTCTTCTTTCAGCAGTTTCGGAGACAGCTTTTTGGAGAGCATAGCACTAAAAAAATCATTGTGATCCTTTTCAATCATGTCACAAATGTGTCAAAAATGTAACTTAAAATCAATTAATTTCTGATGAATGACCTTTTTATCTTTTTGAACCGGGGAGAAGAGGTGTTGAATCTTAAGCCCGGCAAAATTATAACCAAATTGCAAAATTCAGAATAAAAGAAGAAAGGAAAATTCATATATATTTGAAGAATAAAAAGGTATCTTAAAATGCACCCCTTCAGTGCTAATCAATGTGGAATTCAGGAAACAGGTGAGGGGGATAACACCATATCTGCGAAATTGACTGGAACAACCAGTCAGCCGCAATCAGCTCAATAAGTGTAAATAATAATATTCATTTGCTTACATTACCCATCACCAGAACCTTATTCCTGCATTTATACCCAACCATACCCGGGTGGGGGTATCCCTTACACTGAAAGAAAATAGCTCATATGGGGCCAAACTTTCAGGGAAGCCATTTTCAGTATCCCGCACCGTATGAAAATTCAGTGCAGGACCGGCAAATATCTGCCATCGTTCATTCAACGGTCTGGCGTAAGTTACCCGGGCCTGGTGAAGCATGTTCATCCGCCGGTGATCCCACCATCCTTCTTCAATAAACCGGTGCGAAAGGATCTCGGCATTCAGGAAACGGTGGTCAGGCATGTTGAATTCTGAACCTATGCCGTATCCCCATGCAAAAGCATGGTCCACGCCGGTAAACTGGGTTCCAAGCGAGAAGATGTTGTAAAACCTCCTTACCCCGATCTTGAATCCAATGCCCAGGTTCATGGCGTCACCGGCTGTTAGTTCCAGTTTTCTGTAACCACGTCTGACAATGCTTAGAAAACCGATCGGCACACCGTCAACCGTGTCGGCCACATTTATAAATCCCACCTGGATGCCGGTCACCCGCCTTGCTACATTGAGAAAGCCCGCTACCTGAATTCCTTCCACCTCACTGGCAATGTTGCCAAAACCGGCCACCTGGATGCCGGCAATCCTTTCCCCGCTTACATTGCCGAATCCGGCAACCTGAACGGCCGACGAATTTCCGGCGGTTATGTTGCCAAAGCCAGCAACCTGTATCCCCTCCAATCTTCCCCCGGTAACATTTCCAAATCCTGCTACCTGGATCCCTTCCATATTCCCTGATATGACATTTCCAAAACCTGCTGCCTGAAGTGACCGGGCATTTCCGTTGACCACGTTGCCAAAGCCCGCGCCCTGCAAACCCTGATTTGATCCATTATTGACATTTATAAAACCGGCCGCCTGAAGTCCCCTGACAGGCCCGTTTACAATATTGCCGAAACCCGATCCCTGCAGCCCGGTCATTGAATACTGGTTTAAATTCAGCAACCCACCCAGTTCAATGCCATCTACACCCCCGGTAAAACCACCGAAAATATTAAGTGATACCTTGTAAATATTTTCAGCAGCATAAGCACCTTCGGTACCGATAAAGGGTACCAGGCTAAGCTGAAAAGGCCTGATTTCTGGTTCGATAACTGTATTTTCGCGGGGACCGTCCTGGCGGTCCTGTGAACCTGACTGTGGAATTTCATCAGCGCGGCTAACTGAAATATGCAGCAGCAGAATCGAGAGCAGGGTTATTGCAGCAGTAATTTTTTTCATGAATTTCTGTTTTTTTGGTTTGATTACTGAACCTGTCAGGCTGTAGGGCCTCGGGTCTAAGGGGTTTCCGTCAATCTGCATGCCAAACAGGATGACATAAAGGAATAAAAATCCGTCCGGTAACCTGTAACTAATTACCAGTCCGGTCGTCTTATTATCAACGCAGTTTTAATTCAAACTCTTAAAAGCGATGTTCTTTAACAATCTGAAGGTTTCAATCCGGAACCTGTTGGCACAGAAGGGCTATACTCTTATTAATCTTTTTGG
>SLPB01000132.1 GCA_007132225.1 Bacteroidales bacterium
AGCATGATAATCTTCTCGTGCTCCTGGTCAGCATAATCACCCAGTTCAAGCATATCTCCAAGTATAACAGATTTGTCCTTCCCGGGCATAGAGTTAAAGTTAATAAGGGAAGCACGCATACTATCGGGATTGGCATTGTAAGCATCCAGAAGCAGCCGGTTATATAATGTATCCATTAACTGTGACCGGTTATTGGAAGGGGTGTAATTCTCTATGGCAGCCTTTAACATCTCAGGGGGAACACCAAAAAACATTCCCGTGCTGACTGCAGCCATGATGTTTTCGAAATTATAAGAGCCGGTTAACTTTGTTTGAATAATGAGAGCGGATTCAGCTTCTTTGATTATAACTTTAAGTTTTACTCCATGAATTGAGTCCAGAATTTTGCCGGTCACAAACATTTTTTCACCTCTGCCATAGAGGATGCCATTAAGATCAAGCTGCTCTGACAGCGCCTTTAGAATGGGACGGTCAGCATTCACAAAAGCAGTTCCCCCGGTCCTTTTAAGATAGACAAACAATTCGCTTTTGGCCTTTTTAACGCCTTCCAGTGAGCCGAAACCTTCAAGATGTGCTGACCCGATATTGGTTATCAGTCCATGAGTGGGCCGTGCAATGTTACAAAGCACCTCTATCTCACCAATGTGGTTTGCTCCCATTTCAATTACAGCAATCTGATGGGAGGAATTCAACTCAAGCAGTGTCAGAGGAACACCAATATGGTTATTAAGATTACCGGATGTCGACAGGGTATTGTATTTAACTGCCAACACTTCTCTAATAATTTCCTTTGTTGTGGTTTTTCCGTTTGAACCTGTTATTGCAATAACGGGTATATTAAAATGCTGCCTGTGATAACTGGCAAGTTCCTGCAAGGCAGCAAGCACATCTTTGACCAGGTAAGTTTTACCGGGAATGGAGAATTCCCGGTTATCAATAACAGCAAGACTGCAGCCGGCATTTAATGCCTGTTCAACAAAAATATGTGCGTCAAAATTATCACCGCGCAGTGCAAAAAAAATCATTCCCGGAGCTGCAACCCGGCTATCTGTTGTTACGCCACTGGAGCCAAGAAAAGAATTATATAACTTTTCGACAAGCATAATTAGAGTTTGTCAATAAGATTGAATATATGATTCAGACACGAAAATAAGGATAAAGATTATAATGCTTAACAGAGTCAAAAAAGGTGAGCCCCAATGTATCCAACGGGGCTCACCTTAAATCATTACGGTTAAAAGAGGCAACTATCTAACCGAACCGCCTACATGATTCATCGCACAACGAAAGCCTATATCATCACGAGATTCCTCCTGGTGCATGAATCTCCTTGTACCAGGTGAAAGCCAGTAAGGCCTGTCTTTCCATGAGCCTCCCTTATAAACCCGCACCTCGTCATTTATCAGTGAGGAAAAATCACCTTCACGCTGTGAATACATCCTGTCATCTCCCAGGACATCATCTGCCCCGTAAGACAAACTGGACATCTGGTCACCGTCACGGTAATTAATATAATCCGCTTTACTTATATTCGGGCTCCTGAAAGCATCCTCTTCAGTTATAGGTTCTCTTTGCAACCTTCCAAGTTCATCCTTCTGGGCAATATTCCCTTCCTCATCTGTTACAAGTTTGGTAAAAACGTTACCGCGCAAGGGACGAAACTCATCAACATCCTGATGGGAAGATGGTCTGTAAACATCCTGCACCCATTCATTTACATTGCCAGACATATTGTAAAGTCCGTAATCATTTGGCCAGTAGCTCTTCACCGGTGAAGTTATTTCTGCATCTTCATTCTGAAAACCTGCTACCCCCATATAGTCACCACGGCCACGAACAAAGTTGGCGCGCATCTGACCAAGTTGTTTCCTTGAATCATTCCTCATATGATGACCGTTCCATGGATATATGCGTCTGCCGTAAATACGTTCTTCATAAGTGTTACCTATAAGTCCAAGTGCAGCAAACTCCCATTCAGCTTCTGTTGGCAGCCGGTATTTGGGGAGGAGCATCCCGTCTTCAAACTGCACACGGCGTTCACCGCCTTCAGGAGAAAGATTGGGAAGATTTTGCAGTACAAGTCCTTCATATTGCCCTGCAAGATAGGCATCGGTATTAAAGTTATTCTCGTTGACTTGATTGGGATCCCAGTCAAGTATCCCTTCCCGTATCAGGATCATTTCATTGACCCGGTCAGTGCGCCATATGCAGTAATCATTTGCCTGCAGCCAATTCACACCAACCACCGGATAATCATTAAATGCGGGGTGTCTGAAATAAGTCTCCACATATGGCTCATTATAACCAAGAGCGCTTCGCCATACTGTGGTATCGGGCAGGGCAGTTCTGTGAACTTCCGGGTAATCGACATATACCCTGCGTAACCAGTGGAGGTACTCCCTGTAATCGACATTGGCAACTGCAGTCTCATCCATGTAGAATGAACTGATACTAACCCTCCGTGGCACATTGTTCCAGTCATACATTACATCTTCCTGGGTCCGGCCCATGGTAAAAGTACCACCATCAATAAATACAAGTCCGGGTCCCGTTTCTTGCTCATAATGTGCCTTGACCTCGAATCCCCCCATTTCAGGATCGTTAAATCTCCAGCCTGTAGTAGAAGATGTATCAGAGCTGCTTCCTCCAATCAATCCGCAGGAGGTAATCAGAACTGACAAAATTACAAGCGAAAAAATGCCTTTTAATCTCATAATAGTTAGTTGTTTATTCTCAGTTTCAAATATATGTAAATCTTTTAATATTAATTTACAAACTTAATTATTTTTTTTATTCGTCACAGTCCGTTATACCGATTTATTTTTCAATTATTCTCTGTATTGCAAAAAGCAGGCGACACAGGAGGCATGCCTGTTATGGTTGAAAAAGTGTTTATTATCTGATCAAGTGTCTCAAATACCGGAACAAAATTAGCCAGGCCCTTAAACCTCTAAATGTTATTATTAATTGTCCTGTTCAAACCTAATGTGCGAATTGTTTAATCTTAATACGACAATAACATCAAATAAGTTTCCGTTTGAATAAAAAATTTCACAAATTTATCCCCCGGTCCCTTCAAAAAGCCCTGTAAATCTTTTTCAGCTTACTGAAAAATGCTTATTTAATGTTTCCCCGGTATGAACAAGATCCTGTTAAGTCTGGCCTTACTTATTAGTCAGCCGGTTTACACGCAGACATTTCAAACAGAAAGGTCAATAATATGGCTTCCCAAGGAAGTTGCTATAAAAAACTCCGGAAAGTTATCAGATTATTCTCCCCAGCAAAAAATTCTTTACTTCAACCAGGATTTACCGGTTTATGATAAAGTTCACCCTCCTGTATTCCGCGAAGTTATTCACGCTCCGGGTCACTACCGGGATCATCCCATAGAATTGACGGATCTCCGGTTCGAAAACACCGGCCGGATGGATCTGTCTTCCTGGGAAAAGATGGATGAGTTAGGTGAAAATATAAGCCTTAAACAGGAGTGGTCTGTGAGCCGGGGTAAACCAGCCCTTCAGATATCCTTTATCCCATTGAGAAAAAACCCTGCAACCGGTGATATAGAGAAGCTGACTTCTTTCTCTTACAAATTCAGTGATAAAGAAGAGTCGGCTAATTATGATCAGGGAACTACCAAACGGACATATGCCGGCAATTCGGTTTTAAGCAATGGCACATGGATAATGATAAGGACAACAGAAGATGGAATATATCGTCTTTCATACGAGGAAATTGTTGAGATGGGCATTGAAAACCCTTCAGATGTGAGGATCTACGGTAACGGTAACCGTATGCTCCCAAAGATGAATGACAAACCACGGCCGGATGATCTGATCGAAAATAAAATATATATGAACAGTGGTTCTGACGGTATATTTAACCATGGGGATTATATTCTTTTTTATGGTCAGGGCCCCCTGAGCTGGGATTACAATGAGGCAGAAGGGTTATTTGAGCATAATCGCCATCTTTATTCAGCAGGCAGTTACTATTTTATAACATCTTCGGCTAGTGGAAAAGAACGGATAAACAAAAAGCAGTCCACCGATGCCCCGCCGGATGTATATGTTAGCAATTTCGACGACTATTATGTCCACGAGAAAGACCTGGTAAATTTTTTAAACTCCGGCAGAGAGTGGTTCGGCGAGCATTTTAAGATGACAACTACATACAATTTCTCCTTTAACTTCCCCAATATAGTGACTGACAGCGAGGTCAGGCTTAAATGGAGAGCGGCAGCAAGGTCACCGGTAGCAACATCATTTTCAATATTGTATAATACATCCATTATTGATCAAATAAATTTTTCGCCCGTTAATCCCGGCAGCATAACTTCTGATTATGCTGCGGTAAATCAAGGAACAGCAAGTTTCAGTGAAAGTGGTGACAACATGGATATTTCTGTTAACTTTAGCCAGAACACAGCTTCCGCTGAAGGATGGCTGGATTATCTTCTTTTGAATGTAAGACGCTCACTTACAATGTCAGGCAGCCAGATGCACTTCAGAGATATCCGGTCAGTCGAACAGGAACAGGTTGCTGAATTCAGGCTGAAAAACCCAAAACCAGGGACTAGAATATGGGATATATCAGATCCCCGTAATATCCTGGAAATAAACGTTGAGCAATCTGGAAACAATCTTGTTTTTACTGATGCAACCAGCAGGCTTAACCAGTATATTGCCTTCGGAGAGACTAACTATCTAAGACCTGAAGTAATTGAAAGAGTACCAAATCAAAATCTGCATGGGATCAATTCATGCGATATGATAATTGTATCACACCCTTTATTTATCACTCAGGCAAGGCTCCTGGCAAACCACAGGCGTAATAATGACGGACTGGAGGTTCTGGTGGTCACTCCCCAGGAGATTTACAATGAATTTTCATCAGGAAAACCTGACGTTGCTGCTATCAGAGATTTTGTAAAAATGCTGTATGACAGGGCAATAAATGAGTCCGGAATGCCCCGATACCTGTTGCTTTTCGGAAGAGGATCCTATGACAACAGGCCTGGAGATCCTTCGGGAAACAATTTCATACCCACCTACCAGTCCCCCAACTCCCTGAGTCCCATACGATCATTTGTAAGTGATGATTTTTTCGGTCTTCTGGATGATAATGAGGGTGAGTATAGCGGATTAGTGGATATTGGAATAGGAAGGATTCCTGTATCAACACCGGACCAGGCACAGTCAGTTGTAAATAAAATTATTAATTATAACTCCCCTGGTAAAAAAGGAGACTGGCAGAACGTATTGTGCTTTATAGGTGATGACGGAGATAATAATATTCACATGCGCGATGCTGATATCCTTGCACAAAGTGTCAGTGAGAATTATCCGGTTTACAATATAGAAAAGATATACCTGGATGCCTGGCCAAAAACAGGAACTTCTTTGGGACAGAGGTACCCTGAGGTAAACCGTGCAATATCTGAAAGAATCCGAAAGGGTTCACTGTTAATTAACTATACAGGTCATGGCAATGAACTCAGACTCGCAGATGAAAATATTATGGACATCAATGATGCAATGTCATGGACCAACAAAGACCGGCTGCCGGTATTCATGACAGCTACCTGCGAGTTTAGCCGTTTTGACAATCCTGAAAGAGTCTCTGCCGGGGAAATGTTGCTTTTGAACCCAAACGGTGGAGGTATAGCACTATTTTCAACAACCAGGCTGGTTTATGCCAGGCCAAACTTCTTTTTGAATCAGAATTTCATCCGTTTTGTGATGGAACGCAAGAATAACGGCCATGACATGAGGCTGGGCGATGTAATGAGACTTACCAAGATATCTTCGGGGGCAGGAATAAACAAAAGAAATTTTACATTACTTGGAGATCCCTCGATGAAACTTGCCATTCCTGAACACGGGATAATAATAACCTCAGTAAACGAAACTCCCGTAACTGAGATTCCCGATACTTTAAAAGCTCTGAGCAAGGTAAATATCGAAGGAAGGATAATCACTGATCATGGTACTGTTATAAATGACTTTGAAGGTATGGTCTATAATACTGTCTTCGACAAAAAAAAACAAATCAGTACTTTGGGAAATGATGGCTCAACACCATTTAATTTTGAAAGCCGCAATAATATAATTTACAAAGGCAAGTCAAGTGTTCATAGTGGTGAGTTCAGCTTTGAATTCATTGTCCCCAAAGACATCGCATACCATTACGATTACGGTAAGATCAGTTCTTTTGCAACCGATGGGCGGACTGATGCTGCAGGGTTTATGAATAATGTGATAATCGGGGGATCCAACCCCGAACCAATAACCGATACAAAAGGACCGGATATAGAACTGTATATGAACGACAAAAATTTTGTTTCAGGTGGCATGACAAATCAGAATCCTGTACTACTGGCATTTTTGAGGGACAGCAGCGGGATCAACACCGTGGGAAGCGGAATAGGTCATGATATTACACTTACAGTTAACGATAACCTGAAGGGCATTATCGTACTTAACGATTATTATACGGCCGATGCCAATAGTTACCAGAGCGGTACCATAGAGTATCCTTTTTCTGAACTTGAAGAGGGAAATTATAAACTGCGTCTGAAGGCCTGGGATGTGTTCAATAACTCCTCGGAATCAAGTCTGGATTTTACTGTGGCCGGTTCGGACCAGCTTACTCTGAATAATGTTTTCAATTATCCCAATCCCTTTACCAGAAATACTTCCTTCCACTTTGAACATAACCGTCCTTATACCGGCATGAACGTTTTAATCCGCATTTTCACTGTTACGGGCAGACTGGTAAAGACAATCGAGTCCTCTATAAATACCACAGGTTTCAGGCCGGATCCAATAAGCTGGGACGGACTCGATGATTACGGAGACAGAATTGGCAGGGGGGTATACATTTATCATATAAGGATAAGGACGGAAGATGGTAAAACCGCGGAAAAATATGAAAAGCTGGTTATACTAAAATAACAGTTTTAGTTGTTATATTATATTAGTCCGTATCATTTGAAAAACACCGTATTAATGCAACGCTCACTTGCAAGCTCTGTATTATGATAATTTGCTTATTTATTGTAATTTTGCTTACTCAAACAATCCAAAAAGAATGACAGGAAAGCCGGTTTTACTGCTCTTTTCGATGCTTATTTGCCATTTTATTTTCCAGGGTGTTACAGCACAGGACCAGGAAATAGATCCATACAAGCTTGGGGGACAAATTAATGTAGTTCACGTGGCTGTTCCCTTCCTTACTGTTGCCCCTGACTCAAGGGCAGGTGCTATGGGAGATGCCGGCATAGCCACAAGTCCCGACGTATATTCAATGCACTGGAATCCGGCCAAATTCGCTTTTATTGAAAATGATTTCGGAGCTGCTTTCTCATATACACCATGGCTTCGAAATCTTATTGACGGGATCAATCTTGCCTATCTTACTGGCTATAAAAGGATAGATAACTATCAGGTTATTGGTGCTTCTCTTACCTATTTCTCACTGGGCCAGGTCATTTTCACAGGCATGGACGGACAACCTACAGGCGGACAGCACAATCCAAATGAATTTGCCATTGATGCCTCCTATTCAAGGTTGTTTTCTGATAATTTTAGCGGCGGACTGGCTTTCAGGTATATACGTTCGGATCTTTCCGGAGGAGCATATTCATCGGGAGGAGTGGCATCCAGTGCGGGAGAAGCTTTTGCGGCAGATGTGTCAATTTTTTACCAGAATGAGTTAACAGTATCTGACCTTCCCGGTAATCTTGCTCTTGGAATGAATATCTCAAACATAGGCAATAAGATAAGCTATTCCAGTGACGATAAAGCCCAATTTATACCTATAAATCTGGGAATTGGAAGCTCGCTCAGGGTTGATCTCGACTCCTATAACAACCTGGCCCTTGCCCTTGATTTGAACAAACTGCTGGTACCTACCCCTCCTGTTTATCACGATGAAAATGGCAATTCAGTTATTAAGGCCGGACTTGATCCTAATGTTTCCGTACCAGTGGGCATGCTGCAATCTTTTTATGATGCCCCTGGAGGATTCCGGGAAGAGTTGAGGGAGATTTTCTACTCAGTTGGTATGGAATACTGGTACCTGGATCAATTTGCTGTAAGGGGAGGCTATTACCATGAACATGAAACCAAAGGTAACCGGAAATACTTTACCACGGGAGTTGGACTTAAACTGAATGTTTTTGCCATTGATATCGCATATCTTGTTCCTGTACACCGTACCAATCCCCTTGCCAATACTCTCAGGTTTTCGCTGGCATTCGACTTTGAGGCACTTCAAAGAAACAGTCCCGGTGACAGACTCTGACAAAATAACTTAAATTATATGAAGATTCGTACCGGTATTGGTTATGATGTCCATAAGCTTGTTCCAGGAAGAAAGCTTATCATCGGAGGGATAGAGATTCCCTGTCATAAAGGATCACTGGGGCATTCCGACGGTGACGTGCTTGTCCATGCAATTTGCGATGCTTTACTGGGAGCTGTTGGAATGGGTGATATAGGTTTGCACTTCCCGGATACCGATAACCAGTATAAAGATATAGACAGCATGATTCTGCTGGATAAAGTTACCTGCATTATTTCAAAAAAGGGTTTTGATATCTGCAATATTGACTCGGTGATCTGTCTGCAAAAGCCCAAACTCAGAAAACATATTACATCGATGCAAAACAATATTGCAAGGGTTATGAAAATTAATCCTGAAGATGTGTCTGTAAAAGCAACCACAACAGAAGAACTTGGATTTACCGGCAGGGAAGAGGGTGTTTCCGCTCATGCTGTTGTATTGCTTCACAAAAAGACCTGACAGGCCTCAAAACACGAAACCTTACCAGCCTTTGGCAGGCTAAACAACATGAACAGTCCATGCGGGTTCCATCAGGGTGAAATACTGAATATGAATGCCATACCCTGGAAAATAATTGATTAGTAATTACAGAACAATACTTTATACAGATTAATCATTTTTATCAGGTTATTTGATAAAAAAACAATATTTTTAAACTTTACTAACAATAACCCGGTAAATCTTTTCAATCAGCTAAAAGAGATGGCACACACAAAAACGTTGATATTAGGCGCAAGCCCAAACTCCTCAAGGTTTTCCCATAAAGCAACAAAAAGCCTGCAAAACCATAATATTGAAGTAGTCCCGGTTGGGATAAGAAAGGGTAAGATAGGTGAGGCAGAAATAATAAAAGAGAGGCCGGCAATTGATGATATTCATACAATAACTATGTATATTGGTCCTGCCAGGCAGAAAGACTATTACTCATATATTCTCTCTCTTCATCCTAAAAGAATCATTTTTAATCCCGGGACTGAAAATCAGGAACTCATGGAAATGGCGAAAAACGAGGGGATCGAAGTACTGGAAGACTGCACACTTATTATGCTGAATTCCGGAAGGTATTGATAACTTCTTCATGCGCGTAAACAGCAGGATCAGCATGTTTTTTTATAAAAACATGCTTTAGTAAAGCGAATTAATTAAATCATCATCCACAATATTGGGCAAGGTTACTTTCAGCAATGGTGTGCGCTCCATCTCACGTCTTATTGTACTGGTTGCTCCCTTGTTTCTGGCCCAGCTTCTCCTGGCAACACCATTATTAACATCCCAGTGAAGCATCATTTCCAGCCGCCGGCCTGCTTCCTTTGTACCATCAAGCAGCATACCAAAACCTCCGTTTATAGCTTCGCCCCAACCTACTCCGCCTCCATTATGAATCGATACCCAGGTAGCCCCCCGGAATGAATCGCCAATCACATTTTGTATTGCCATATCGGCAGTAAGAGATGAACCGTCATAAATATTTGATGTCTCCCTGTATGGAGAGTCAGTTCCCGACACGTCATGATGATCACGACCGAGAACAACAGGAGCTGATATCCTCCTATCTCGTATCGCTTGGTTAAACGCAGCAGCAATCTTAACCCGTCCTTCAGCATTAGCATACAATATTCTCGCCTGGGATCCTACTACCAGGTTATTGCTGCCTGCCTGATTTATCCAAAGCAGGTTATCCTCCATCTGCAACCTTATATCCGGAGGAGACCGGTCAATCATATCCTTTATAACATTAGCAGCAATTTTATCTGTTTCAGCCAGATCTGCAGGATCCGAAGAGGTGCACACCCAGCGGAAGGGCCCGAATCCGTAATCAAAAAACATGGGACCCATAATATCCTGAACATATGAAGGATATTTATAGTCGCCGGAAGGTGAAAAAACATCAGCCCCGGCCCTGCCTGCTTCAAGCAAAAAAGCATTGCCGTAATCCCAGAAGTACATACCCCTGGAGTTAAGCTTCTCTATAGCCCTGACATGACGTCTCAAAGAGGACTGCACACGGATTTTGAATTCTTCCGGATCAGAAGCCATCATCCTGTTTGACTCTTCGAAGCTGAGACCGGCAGGATAATACCCGCCCGAATAAGGGTTATGAAGTGAAGTCTGATCTGATCCGAGCTCAACAGGAAAAACTGTTTCAACAAGTTTCTCAAGCAGGTCCACAATATTTCCATGGTATCCAAGTGACACAGCCTGACACTTTTCCCGGGCAGAGCGGGCGCGGGAAATCAGTAGTTCTGCATCTTCAAACACCTCGTCAACCCAGCCCTGTGAGTAGCGGATCTGCAGGACCCTGGGATTGATCTCTGCCACCATGCATATCCCTCCTGCTATAACTGTTGCTTTGGGCTGTGCACCAGACATTCCACCAAGGCCGCTGGTTACAAATACCATTCCCTTCAGGCCGCCATCCTTAACTTTTGCAACTTTTCTTCCTGCATTTAAAATTGTTATAGCAGTGCCGTGCACTATCCCCTGGGGGCCGATATACATAAATGAGCCGGCAGTCATCTGACCATACTGGCTTACTCCCAGTGCGTTCAAACGCTCATAATCTTCTCTTGTGGAATGGTTGGGAATAACCATTCCGTTGGTTACCACAACCCTGGGAGCGTCCTTATGTGAGGGAAAAAGCCCCAGGGGATGCCCCGAGTAAAGCACCAGGGTCTGATTATCTGTCATGTTTGCCAGGTACTGCATGGTAAGAAGATACTGTGCCCAGTTCTGGAAAACAGCACCATTACCTCCATAAGTGATAAGCTCATGAGGGTGCTGGGCTACCGCTGAGTCAAGATTATTGCTGAGCATCAGCATTATTGAAGCCGCCTGCAAAGATTTATGGGGATAATCATGGATAGACCTTCCCTTTATTTCATATGAAGGCCGGAAACGATACATGTATATCCTTCCAAAATTTTCAAGCTCCAGGGAAAATTCAGATGCAAGTATTTTATGATGTTCGGGAGGGAAATAGCGAAGAGCATTCCTTACTGCAAGCCTCTTTTCATCAGCCTTCAGGACATCCTTACGCCTGGGAGGATGATTTACACTGTTGTCATAAACTGCCTCCGGGGGCAGTTTAGCGGGTATTCCCTGAAGTATAAGTTCCTTTAGACATTCTTTTGTCATTTTCCGGTACCTTCAATATATTCCATTGGTAGAATTAAAGTACTGGTATAATAATCCCGGCCAAAAAACTAGACCGGTGGAAGTACATAAGGCAAATCACTGCTTCTAAAATAAATCCCCTTATAAATCAGAGTATTTTTTACCTGTGCCTGTTTATTTGTCCTGGGTCAGTATCTCGTTGTCCACAAGTATCCGTCCGCAATATTCACAAACTATAATCTTTTTCCTGGAGCGTATATCCATTTGACGCTGAGGTGGTATTTTGTTAAAACAGCCACCGCAGGCATCCCTTTCAACAGGAACCACAGCCAGCCCGTTCCTCGCATTTTTCCGAATCCTTTTATAAGCTGACAGTAACCGGGGTTCTATTAGCTCTGCAAATTTTTCCGAACGCTTCTTCAACTCCTCCTCATCTTTTTGTGTTTCGGAAATAATGTTATTTAGTTCATTTTTCTTTTCCTCCAGTGCACCGGCACGCTCATCGAATAATTCACGTGATTCAGATTCCAGTTGCTTCTTCTCATCAAGTTGCAATGTAAACTCTTTAATTCTTTTTTCGGCAAGCTCAATTTCAAGTGTCTGGAATTCTATCTCTTTTGACAAAGAATCATACTCCCTGTTATTCCGGACCTTCATCTGCTGCTCCTCATATTTCTTTATCAGTGCCTGTGATTCAACAATTGAATTCTTCTTGTTCTGTATGGATACTTCCAGATTCTTCATCTCCTCAAGGAGATTGGTCAGGCGGGTCTGCAAGCCGGCAATTTCATCTTCAAGATCTTCTACCTCGAGTGGCAGTTCTCCCCTTAATATCCTGATCTTGTCAATCTCGGAATCGATGGATTGTATTCCGTAAAGAAGCCTGAGTTTCTCTTCTGTTGGCCTTTCTGCCAATTCCTGTGATTTTTTTGTATCGATTGTCATATACTTTAAAAATATTGTATGGGATTTGTATTTAATTCTGAAAAATGAACCGCAAAGTTAGGGATTTTTTTCGTAAGTAGCTCATGAAAAATTTCAACTGTAAACTGTTCGCTTTCAAAATGTCCGATATCTGCAATCATCATACTGTCATCGGTCCGGAAAAAGTCATGATATTTAAAATCACCGGATACATATACATCTGCCAGTCTCTTTCCGGCCAACTCTATCATTGAACTTCCGCTGCCACCACAAACGGCAACCTTTGAAATTGATTTTCCGGAAAATTTTGTATACCTGATAATCTTTGCACTAAATACATTTTTTAACATCCCGAGAAAATCAACAGGCTTCATTGGCTGATCAAGCTCTCCAATCATTCCTGAGCCAGCCCTGTCCCAGTTATTATGAAGCGGGTATATATCATAAGCGACTTCCTCATAGGGATGTGCATCTATCATTTCCTTTAACACCGTGTTTTCAAGAAAAGCCGGATAAATGGTTTCAATACGCATCTCCTTTTCAAAATGCAAACTGCCGGCATTACCCGCAAACGGGTCTGTATTTTCTGACCCTCTGAATGATCCCTCCCCCTCAACATTAAAACTGCATTGATCATATTCTCCAATATGTCCTGCGCCAGCAGCAAAGAGGGCATCGCGGACTTTTGAGGCATAATCACGGGGCACAAAAACCACAAGTTTCCGGAGCATCTCCCCTTCAGGAGATAAAACCTGTAAATTCTTCAAGCCGATTTTTTCAGAAATTTTGCTGTTAACCCCTCCCCAGACATTGTCAATGTTTGTGTGGGCAGCACAGAGAGATATATTGTTACGCAGTGCTTTAATAACCACCCGTTCCATGAAGTTGCTTCCGGTAAGTTTCTTAATCCCGCCGAAAATTACTGGATGATGAGAGATAATCAGTCCAGCCCCCTTGCTAATAGCCTCATCTACAACCTTCTCTGTAACATCAATACAAAGGAGAACAGCTTTAACAATTTGCTCCCTGTCACCAACAATAAGTCCGCTATTATCATAAGATTCCTGGAGGGATAAAGGTGCGAAATCTTCAATTACCTTAATAATTTCTTTAACCTTCACAAGTAAATAATAAGATTAAATTACCGGTATTATGGATCTTACCAGACTGATATTTTTTTTCAGAGACCTTCCTTTATCTCCCCTAACATTTCCCTGACCTGCTTGAGGATTTTTACGATTTCAAAATTACTGACAGTATCATCCTTGTTTTCCCTGAGCTTTTTCTTTGCACCGTTAAGCGTCATGCCTCTCTCCTTAACCAGCTCATATATAAGATAAAAATTATTTATATCCTCTATTGTAAAAAAGCGGTTGCCTTTTTTGTTCTTTTTGGGTTTAATAATATCAAACTCCTTCTCCCAATACCGTATCAGGGAAGTATTCACATTGAACATATCTGCTATCTCCCCGATTGTATAATAAAGCTTCTCAACTTTTTTTTCTTTGTACGGCACAGCAATTAAGTTAATAACCCATAAAAGAGCCCCCCTGCATTGACATCTGTATCATTGCGTCAAATTCTTCGGGTGAAATGTCTCCATAATAGTAGTTGATTGGATCAATGGCGCGGCCATTCCTTTTTACTTCATAGTGCAAATGGGGAGCAGTCGAAGCACCAGTGTTGCCAACAAGTCCGATAACATCACCGCGCTTCACCTCCTGCCCTCTTCTGACGAGTACTTCATCCAGGTGAGCATATAGTGTCTGATAACCATAACCGTGATCAATCTCAATAAAGGTACCATAATCTCTCCTCGACCTTGATTTAACTACCCTGGAAACCACACCGTTTCCGGTTGAATACACATCGGTACCGCGGGGAGCTGTAAAGTCCATACCTGAATGATGCATTCTGATCTTGTATATCGGGTGCATCCGCATGCCGTAGTAACCGGCAATCCTTCTCAGGTCCTTTATTGCAACGGGCTGGATTGAGGGAATACTTGCCAGCATATCTTCCTTATTGATTGCCAGGTCAGTAATCTCATCATAGGATGTGGACTGGACATAAAGCTGCTTTTTAAGAATATCAAGCCTTCTTGAAGTCTCGATAATAATATCGCTGTTTTCATACCCTTCAAGTTCAGTATACCGGTTCACACCACCAAACCCTGCAGTTCTGATTGACTGGGGGATGGGATCAGCATTGAAAATTACCCGGTAGATATTATCGTCCCGGGTTTGAATATCACCCAGCACATGGCTTACATGATCCAGCTGTTTATTAAGTATCTCATACTGAAGGCTGAGCTTATTCACCTCCCTTTTCAGTATTCTCTCCTTTGGAAGATCAACAAAATGGCTGAACACCAAGTAATAAATAACTGCAATAACAATACTGGCAGAAAAGAAGGTTAAAAAACTAAATAATTTATCCCTTAATGTATGATCGATTTTATCATATTTAAGGGATTCAGGATTAAATTTATATTTCTCTTTTGCCATAAAGCTGATTTTGAAAGATATATGGTTTTTTTCACTCTAACCAACAAAACTAAATGAAATAAACTAATTTTGCAAAAAGTTTTTTACTAAAACTGCTGCATTGTAAGTTAAATTATAAAAAATCTGTTTACAAAACAATATTTATGAACTCCTATCATCTAAGATCACTGTTTCTTGAATTCTTCAGTAAAAAAAATCATAAAATTTTACCTTCAGCCCCTATTGTCGTAAAGAACGATCCCACCCTGATGTTTACCAATGCAGGCATGAACCAGTTCAAGGATATTTTTCTTGGTAATATCCATCCCGAATATCCCAGGGTAGCCAACTCTCAAAAGTGCCTGAGGGTATCGGGTAAACACAATGACCTTGAGGAAGTTGGTCACGACACCTACCATCATACCATGTTTGAGATGCTTGGCAACTGGTCATTCGGCGATTATTTCAAAGAAGAGGCAATTAAATGGTCTTACGAATTTCTCGTAAAAGTGTTACATATTTCGCCGGATCGTTTATATGCAACAGTTTTTGAAGGAAGCTCCGAAGATGGTCTTGATATTGATAAAGAGTCACTTAGGTACTGGAGCAAATATCTGCCCGAAAAACAAATACTGATGGGGTCCAGAAAAGATAATTTCTGGGAAATGGGAGAAACCGGGCCTTGTGGTCCCTGTTCAGAGTTGCATATTGATATAAGGCCGGATGAAGAAAGAAAAGTAAATGACGGGGCGCTGCTTGTTAACAAAGACCACCCCCTTATTATTGAGATATGGAACCTGGTTTTCATTCAGCATAACAGGAAAGCTGACGGCAGACTGGAAAAACTTCCACGGCAGCATGTTGACACAGGCATGGGTTTTGAAAGGCTATGTATGGTGCTGCAGAAAAAGCAATCAAATTATGATACGGATCTTTTCCGTCCCATAATTAAAGAAATTACATTAATAACAGGTATACCTTACGGAAAAGACACCAAGAGTGATATCGCCATGCGGGTTGTAGCCGATCACTTGCGCACCCTGGCCTTTTCCATTGCTGACGGGCAGATCCCTTCCAACAATAAGGCCGGATATGTGTTAAGGCGTATACTGCGAAGGGCTGTAAGGTACGGGTTCAGTTTTCTCGGTCAGTCCGACCCATTTATATATAAACTTGTTCCCGTACTGGTTAAAATAATGGGAGAAGCATACCCCGAGCTGCCTGCACAGCAGAAATTTATAGAGAAAGTTATTGAAGAGGAAGAAACCACATTTCTGCGCACGCTGGAAACCGGAATAAAGTTGCTTGACCGGATAATAGCCGGGTCAGATTCCGATCAAATTGATGGCAAAAGTGCTTTTGAACTTTACGATACCTATGGGTTTCCCCCCGATTTGACTGAGCTCATACTCGGGGAAAAGGGATACACCCTTGACCATAAGGAGTTCAAAAAGGAAATGGAAAAACAGAAAAACCGGTCAAGGCAGGATGCAAAAGTTGAGGCCGGCGACTGGATAATTTTGAAAAATGATCTAGAGGAAACCTTTGTAGGTTACGATGAAACTCAGTCAGATGTTGAAATAACACGGTACCGCAAAATAATATCCAAAGGCAAAGAGATGTATCACCTGGTACTGGACAAGACCCCCTTTTATGCTGAAAGTGGGGGACAAATAGGTGATACCGGAGTGCTTACAAATGAGAGTGAACAGATAAGGATCATCACCACGCTTAAGGAAAATGAACTTAATATTCACATTGCAGAAAATTTGCCTGAAAACATTAAAGGCAAATTCAGGGCCGTGGTAGATAATGAGAAAAGAATACTCACCGCAAACAACCATACTGCAACCCACCTGCTGCATGATGCACTTAGGGATACCCTGGGAAACCATGTCGAACAGAAAGGTTCGCTTGTTCATTATGACTACCTGCGTTTTGACTTCTCACATTTCCAGAAACTCAGTGATGAAGATATAATCCGCCTGGAGAGTATGGTAAACCAAAAAATAAGAGAGAACATCCCGAGAACAGAACAAAGGCAGGTTCCAATTGAGGAAGCCAGGGCTGAAGGCGCTGTTTCCCTTTTCGGGGAAAAATACGGTAATGAGGTACGCACCATCCGTTTCGGCAATTCTATTGAACTTTGCGGAGGAATTCATGTTGAGAGAACCGGTCAGATTGGCCACTTCAAGATTACTTCCGAATCTGCCATAGCTGCCGGTATAAGAAGAATAGAAGCAGTTTCAGGCCCGATGGCTGAAAAATGGGTCAATGAACAATTAAATAAACTGAAACAGGTAAGATCCCTTCTAAAAAGCACTGCCGACCCGATTAAGCCGCTTGAACAACTGATCCGGGAAAAATCTTCCCTGGAAAAGCAGTTGGAACTGATGACCAGAGATAAAGTTAAAAACCTGAAATACTCGCTTACAGGAAAAGTACAAAAAAAGGATGATATAAACATAATTGCCGAAATAGTAGAGGTAGACGCTCCGGGCGTACTTAAAGATATTGCTTTCCAGTTAAAAGGTGAGTTCACCGGACTATTCCTGATCCTTGGCTCAGAGATATCGGGCAAGGCCCATCTGGTAGTTATGCTTTCTGAAGAACTTGCCGAGAAAAAGAACCTCAAAGCAAATGAGATAATACGTGCTGTATCAGTCCACATCCAGGGAGGTGGTGGCGGACAGGTATTTTATGCCTCGGCGGGAGGTAAAAATCCGGCCGGCCTTGGAAATGCCATAAACAGTGCACTTGATATTATCAGCAATACACTATAAACAATGAAGCTCCCTTTTTCACGGGTTTTATCTTTACTTCATTGCCAGCCGTGGGTGAATCAGACTTAAACTATTCATCATCCCCGGAAACAGGATTGCATTTTGTATCTTCTTCCCAAAAATATCAGGCAGGTGCAGGATCATAAAAACCAAAAGCTGAACACCGGGCAATAATTGATCAGATTTAAAAAAATAAACCCTGGTCGAAATAAACACAAATCTCACCCACTCACTAGTCCCTGTTTATCAAATTATTACATTGCATTATAATGGTTTTTTCAACCAATTACTATTTCCGGTCGAATGATTTAGGATAAAATACAATATATTTAGCCGGCAAATAATTATTAATTAAACCTATTAGTATGCAAGTTACCAGAACATTTGACATTTTAACGGCATTCAAAAAAAAATGGCCCGGTAAACAGGATGCACTGGCGTCAAAGCAAAACGGAGAATGGAGAAGATACAGTATATCTGAATATACAGAGATGGTCAGTCTCTTTTCATACGGACTCCTGAGCATGGGATTTAAAAAGGGAGACAAAATAGCTACTATTTCCAATAATCGTCCCGAATGGAATTTTGCTGACATGGGAATGTCATCAGTCGGCGTTGTGCATGTACCCATTTACCCCACAATCAGTGATGAGGAGTTTAAATATATTCTAACCCACTCAGATGCCAGAATGCTTATAGTTTCGGACAAGTCTCTGTACACGAGATTAAAACCCATATCGGAAAGCATTTCCTCTCTGGAAAAACTTTATACCTTTAACCAGATTGAGGAAGTGCCAAACTATAATGAAATCATTGACCTGGGGAAACAGAATTCTGAGAAGTACAAAGAAGAGCTAAAAACCATTAGCGAAGGCATTGATCCTAATGATATGGTATCGATAATATACACTTCAGGAACTACGGGTGTCTCAAAAGGGGTAATGCTTTCCCACGACAACATAATAAGCAATGTCAGGGCAGTGGACCCAAGATTCAATATAACCAGCAATTTCAGAGTTCTTAGCTTTCTTCCCCTCTGCCATATTTATGAAAGAATGGTAAATTATATCTACCAGTATAAAGGTGTCAGTATTTACTATGCAGAAAATATGGGAACCATAGCCGACAATCTCAAAGAACTTAAAATAAACATATTTGTAACAGTTCCACGATTGCTTGAAAGGGTTTATGACAAAATCATAGGAAAAGGGAAAGATCTTAAAGGTATAAAGAAAATGATCTTTTTCTGGGCAGTTTCACTTGGACTCAAATATCAGGATACAGGTAACAGCTGGTGGTACAATTTCCGGCTGAACATTGCACGCAAGCTTATTTTCAGCAAATGGCAGCAGGCTTTAGGAGGAGATATCAGGTTCATTATGACAGGAGGAGCAGCCCTGCAGGTCCGTCTAGCCAGGATTTTCTGGGCAGCTAACATCCCTGTGCTCGAGGGATATGGACTTACAGAAACCTCTCCCGTATTAGCGGTTAACTATTTTGAGGAGCCTGATAATATAAGGTTCGGTACCGTCGGCCGCCCACTGGACAACGTTGAGATAAAAATTGCAGAAGACGGTGAAATACTGGCAAAAGGCCCTAATATCATGCTCGGCTATTATAAGGAACCGGAGCAGACATCGGATGTTATTGACCAGGATGGTTGGTTTCACACCGGAGACATTGGCAAAATAGTGGATGATAAATTCCTCAAGATTACCGACCGGAAAAAAGAGATTTTCAAGACCTCCAGCGGTAAATATATTGCCCCTCAGGTTATAGAGAACAAGTTGAAAGAGTCGCTGTTTATTGATCAGGCAATGGTAGTGGGAGAAAACGAAAAATTTGTCTCTGCACTGATTTCACCAAACTTCGAATTTTTGCACAACTGGTGCTCTATACACAAGGTGAATTTCAGGGATAATTCTGAATTGATAAGAATACCCGAAGTTGCAGCCAGGTATCAAAAGGAGGTCAATAAGATAAACAAAACCCTCGGAGCTACAGAACAGATTAAGAGATTCAGGCTTGTTCATGA